>JALERW010000102.1 GCA_022763925.1 Lachnospiraceae bacterium | reverse complement strand
TACGCCGATCCGCATTTCTCTGGAGAAGACGAGAAAGGGCATTATTATCCGGACTGTGAATACATGTGAAAAGCTGGATCCGGAAGGGCTGGACCGTCTGTTCGACCGGTTTTATCGGGCGGATCCGTCCCGAAGTGAAGGTACAGGAGGTTTCGGCATAGGGCTTTCCATTGCCCGCAGTATCGCGGAGGGGCATAAGGGGTCTGTGAAGGCAAAATGTATCGGTGAAAATGAAATTGAATTTACTGCGGAACTGAAATAGGCCTTTATGAGGCCTTTTCATTTTTTCTGCACAATTTCAGCCTTTTGGGGTATACCACTAGGGATTCGTACGGAGACTGTTACCAGAGCTTCCTGAATTCCCCGGGAGAAATACCCTCTACTTTTTTAAACATCCGGGAGAAATAGTTGGCATCATGCATACCGCATTCCTGGCCGATCTTTTCAATGGAAAGGTCGGTGAAGCGCAGAAGCTGTTTGGCGTGGGTAATGCGTGTCTGCAGCAGATAGTTTGTGACGGACAGTCCGAACTGCTCTTTAAAAATCCGGGTAAGATAGAATTTATTGATAAAAAACTGCTCCGACAGCTGATCCAGGGTGATTTTTTCTCTGTAGTTTTGGTCAAGATACTCCTTAATATTCTGGAGATTTTGTTTCCCTGCGGAACGGCGGCGCTTTTCCTGGGGATTCCAGCTCTCCTCCATCAGAAGCGTCAGAAGCGCAGTCAGCTTTTCATAGATCTTCATATCCCGGATATAGGAAGCGGAAGAGGTGATCTCACAGAGCTGGCTGTGCAGCTGCTCGTATAGAGTCAGATCGGCCGGATGGAAGACGGGATGCCCTCCCCGTTCAATATATTTATCATAGATTCCACTCATATTCGGACCATAAAAATGTACCCATTTCAGAGACCACAGATCTTCGGAGGAGCGGTGTGAATAGGCTTTGCGGCAGTCCAGAAATACACAGTCGCCTTTCCCCAGCTGAAAAGTGCTGTCCCGGTATTCCAGTGTCCCGGAGCCGGAGAGCACCATGAAAAACAGGTAGGAGGAAAGGTTTTCCCGCTTGCTGACATGGGGCTTCTGGGCTTTCAGCTTTCCAATCTCCTGAAGATGGATGAGGTTGGTTTTAGCAAAGACCGAGGGGGTATAGATGATTCGGCTGGAGGTTACTAGGTTTCCGTGAAAAAGCGATGCGTCCATGGATGAACTCCTTTCTGCGGCTGTTATGAAAGATCATTTCGGAATATTTGTCTTCTGATATCAGTATAACAAAAAAGTCAATATAATGCTAGTGCTCTGCAAGATATACACTTATAAATAAGAAAAATCAAAGATAAAATAGAAAAGAATGCAGGAATCACCCTAATTTGAAAAAATCCAAGAGGAAAGAAGAGGAATAGAATGAAAAAGGCATTAATTACAGGAATCACAGGGCAGGATGGTTCTTATCTTGCAGAGTTTTTAATTGAAAAGGGATATGAGGTACACGGAATTACGAGACGGGCCTCTATTTCCAATACGGCCAGGATTGATCATTTGATTGCGGCTCATACGGTGACACTTCATGACGGGGACCTTACGGATTCTTCTTCCCTGATCCGTATTATCGGACTGGTGCAGCCGGATGAAATTTATAATCTTGCTGCGCAGTCTCATGTTCAGGTATCTTTTGACGTCCCCGAATATTCCGGAGACGTGGACGCTTTAGGCGTTTTGAGAATTCTGGAGGCAGTCCGCATTCTTGGGCTGGCAAAGAAGACAAAGGTATATCAGGCATCTACGTCAGAGCTGTTTGGCAAGGTGGAGGAGGTCCCCCAGAGGGAGACGACGCCGTTTCATCCTTACAGCCCGTATGCCGTTGCGAAGCAATATGGCTTCTGGATTGTAAAAGAGTATCGGGAAGCATATGGGATGTTCGCTGTGAATGGAATCCTGTTTAATCATGAATCCGAGCGCCGCGGCGAAAATTTTGTAACCAGAAAAATTACTCTGGCAGCAGGGCGTATTGCGGAGGGACTTCAGGACCACCTGGAACTGGGCAATATGGATTCTCTTCGGGATTGGGGATATGCGAAAGATTATGTGGAATGCATGTGGATGATTCTTCAGCATGATACGCCGGAAGATTTTGTGATTGCCACCGGTGAGCAGCATACGGTTCGGGACTTTACAGAAAAGGCCTTTCTGGCCAATGGAATCGAAATTGTCTGGAAGGGAGAAGGTCTGGAAGAAAAGGGATACGATAAGAAAACCGGGAAAATGCTGGTGTGTGTAAATCCTGCCTGGTTCCGCCCTACCGATGTGGATAATCTCTGGGGAGACCCCACGAAGGCCAGGACGATACTCGGATGGAATCCGCAGAAAACCAGTTATGAAGAACTGGTTCGTATTATGGCACAGCATGACCGGGCACTTGCAAAACAGGAGGCAGCTGTAAAGGCCGCCGGGATGGAGAGGAATGTAAAATAACAGAGCGGGATATGAACGGAAGAAAGAAGGATAATACGAAGATGGAAAAAGATGCGAAGATCTATGTGGCAGGTCATAAAGGAATGGTAGGCTCTGCGATTGTACGGGCGCTGGAAAAGGAAGGATATCACAATATTGTTACGAGAACCCATAAGGAGCTGAATCTTTGCCGTCAGGAGGCTGTGGAGCGGTTTTTCGCTGAGGAGCAGCCGGATTATGTATTTCTGGCCGCGGCGAAGGTAGGAGGCATTGTCGCAAACCAGGAGGCTCTCGCGGATTTCATGTACGATAATATGACGCTGGAAATGAATGTGATCCATTCGGCATGGAAGAATCACTGCAAAAAGCTTCTGTTTCTGGGCTCTTCCTGTATTTATCCGAGGCTGGCGCCTCAGCCCATGCCGGAAAGCTGCCTGCTGACATCGGAACTGGAAAAGACAAATGAAGCCTATGCTCTGGCCAAAATTTCCGGTCTGAAATATTGTGAATTCCTGAATCGTCAGTACGGAACGGATTATATTTCTGCCATGCCCACCAATCTGTATGGACCAAATGACAATTATCATCCGACACACAGCCACGTGCTTCCTGCTCTGATCCGAAGATTTCATGAGGCAAAGGTGGCAGGCCTTCCGGAAGTGACCTGCTGGGGAACCGGGACTCCGCTGCGGGAATTTCTGTATGTGGATGATCTGGCAGAGGCCTGTGTATTTCTGATGAATCATTACTCCGGTGATGAAACCGTCAATGTGGGAACAGGAAAGGAACTGACGATCCGGGAACTTACGGAGCTTACAGCGAAAGTCATCGGTTATACGGGAGAAATCAAGTGGGATCCGACAAAGCCGGACGGTACCCCTAGAAAGCTTCTGGACGTATCCAAGCTGGAAAAACTGGGCTGGAAATATCATACGGAGCTGGAGGAGGGAATACGGCTTGCGTATGAGGATTTCCTGAACAATCCCATGAGAGCAGAGCGATAAGGAGAGAACTATGAATATTGTATTGTTATCAGGCGGATCCGGGAAACGGCTCTGGCCTCTGTCTAATGATATCCGTTCCAAACAGTTTATTAAGATTTTTAAGGGAGAAGACGGAAGCTATGAGTCTATGGTACAGAGGGTGTATCGGCAGATCTGCCAGGTGGATTCTGATGCCAGAGTGACAATTGCTACTTCCCGGAGTCAGGTGTCGGCTATTCATAATCAGCTGGGGGAGCATGTGGGAATCTGTGTGGAGCCCTGCAGGCGTGATACATTTCCGGCGATCGCCCTGGCAACCGCGTATCTCCATGATGTGCAGGGGATATCCGAAGAGGAAGCGGTGGTTGTATGTCCGGTGGACCCGTATGTAGAGCAGGGATATTTTGAAGCGTTGAAAGAGCTGGGAGAGCTTGCAGAGCATACCTGGGCGAATCTGGTTCTTATGGGAATTGAACCGACCTATCCAAGTGAAAAGTATGGTTATATTATTCCGGCGGATCAGGAAAGAGTAAGTAAAGTGAGCACTTTTAAAGAAAAGCCGGATGCAGAAACCGCGGAAGCGTATATCCGCCAGGGCGCGTTGTGGAACGGCGGTGTGTTTGCGTACAAGCTGAAATATGTATTAAAGAAAGCGCATGAGCTGATCGATTTTACAGATTATGAGGATCTGTTTGAAAAATATGATACGCTGGAAAAGATCAGCTTTGATTATGCCGTGGTGGAGAAAGAGGATGACATACAGGTGCTGCGTTTCTCCGGGCAGTGGAAGGATCTGGGAACCTGGAATACACTGACGGAGGCGATGGAAGAAGCCAGCGTAGGTGAATGTATGCTCAGTGATACCTGTGAAAATGTTCACGTGATTAATGAACTGGATGTTCCCGTTCTCTGTATGGGGCTGAAGGATGTGGTGGTTTCTGCCAGCCCGGAGGGGATTCTTGTATCGGATAAGGAACAGTCCAGTTACATTAAACCCTTTGTGGATCAGATAGATCAGCAGATCATGTTTGCGGAGAAGTCCTGGGGAAGCTTTCGGGTACTGGACATTGAGGATGAGAGTATGACGATTAAAGTGACGCTGAATCCCGGACACAGTATGAATTACCACAGTCATGAGCGCAGGGATGAGGTATGGACGATTATTTCCGGCAGCGGAAGAACGATTGTGGACGGCATGGAACAGCCGGTGACCGCCGGAGATGTGATTACCATGCAGGCAGGCTGCCGGCATACCATCATTGCCGATACGGAATTGAAGGTAATTGAGGTACAGTTGGGTAAGGAGATCAGCGTGCATGACAAACAGAAATTCGAACTTGAACAATAGACCGTTTCTTTTGAAGCCTGCAGGCAAGGATTATCTTTGGGGAGGCAGCCGTCTGAATGATGACTTCTCCAAGGGGATCGAGCTGGAGCCGCTGGCGGAGACCTGGGAGTGCTCGACACATCCGGACGGTCCCAGTGTGGTGGCAAGCGGACCGGATACCGGAAAGCTTCTGCCGCAGGTGCTGTCGGATCATCCGGAATATATCGGGTCACATCCAAGAGAGCTTGTGAAGGCAGAAGGAGAGCTTCCGATTCTGATTAAATTCATCGATGCAAGAAAGGATCTGTCCGTGCAGGTGCATCCGGATGATGCCTATGCCAGACAGATGGAGCATGGATCCATGGGAAAAAGCGAAATGTGGTATGTACTGGATGCTTCCCGGGATGCCAGGCTTGTCTATGGCTTCCGCCATGACATGGACAGGGAGGTTCTGAAGAAGAGCCTTCTGGATGGAACCGTTGAAAAATATCTTCAGAAGGTGAAAGTCAGAAAGGATGATGTGTTCTATATCGAGGCAGGAACCGTTCATGCCCTGGGGGCCGGAGCCCTGGTGGCGGAGATTCAGGAAAGCTCCAACCTGACGTACCGGATGTATGACTACAATCGGGTGGATAAGGACGGAAAGAAACGGCAGCTGCATGTGGAGAAGGCCCTGGATGTGGTGAGGCTTCAGGGGAGTGCCCAGCCCAGGCAGCCCATGAGGGTGCTGAAATATCAGAAGGGCTGCGCCTCAGAGCTTCTGTGCCGATGCCGGTATTTTCAGACGGAGCGTCTTTTGCTGAATACGGAGCGATGCCGGCAGATGGCGGATTTTCAGACCGGACACAATACCTTCCAGGTGCTGCTGTGCACGAATGGCTGTGGTGTTCTTTTTGAGGAAAGAGGAGAATTCATCAATTTTTTCAGGGGCGACTGTATTTTTGTGCCGGCAGATTCCGTACCCCTGAAGATTCACGGAAAAGCGCAGCTTCTGAGAGTGAGCTGCTGATAAAAGGAGCGGAAAGATTATGACAGGTGAAGAAATCCGGGCCCGGTACGGGCTCTGGCAGAAAAAGGCGTCTGCCGACGCAGATCTGGCAGAGGAGCTGAAAGATATTGCACAGGATGATTCCAGGATCGAGGATGCTTTTTACCGGGATCTGGAGTTTGGAACCGGAGGCTTAAGAGGTGTGATCGGCGCCGGAACGAACCGGATGAATGTTTATACGGTGGCAAAAGCCTCTCAGGGACTTGCGGATTATGTAAAAAAGCATTTTCCGAAAGAAGAACAGAAAATCGCAGTGAGCTATGATTCCAGAATAAAATCGGACGTGTTTGCCCAAGTGGCATCGGGGGTATTCGCAGCCAACGGGATTTCGGTAGTTATTTACCGGGAGCTGATGCCCACCCCCTGCCTGTCCTACGCGGTGAGAAGCCTTTGCTGTGCCGCAGGGATCATGGTGACTGCATCTCACAATCCGTCCAGATATAATGGCTATAAGGTGTACGGATCGGACGGATGTCAGATTACCACGCAGGCCGCAGCGGATATCCAGGAGGAAATAGAAAAACTGGATATTTTTGAGGACGTAAGGACGATGGAGTTTGAAGCCGGCAGGAAGGCTGGGCTTATCTGCTATATTCCGGACGAGGTATATACGGCCTTTGTAGAGGAGGTAAAAGGACAGTCTCTTCTGGCCGTGGGCGAGACGGTGGACCGGCAGGTTGCAATCATATACACACCTTTGAATGGAACCGGACGCGGACCGGTGCTGCGGACGCTGAGGGAGAGCGGTTATACCAATATTACCGTGGTAAAGGAACAGGAGCTTCCGGACGGACAGTTTCCCACCTGCCCCTATCCGAATCCGGAAATTCCCGAAGCCATGGCCCTGGGAATGGAGTATGCAAGAAAGCATCAGGCGGATCTTCTGCTGGCTACGGATCCGGACTGTGACCGGGTGGGAATTGCTGTAAAAAATGATGCAGGGGAATATGTGCTCCTGACCGGAAATGAAACCGGGATGCTGCTTCTCGATTACATTTGTGCCAGAAGGAGGGAACAGGGAAGGATGCCGGAAGATCCGGTGCTGGTGAAAACCATCGTGACGACGGATATGGCAGAGCGGATCGCGGCGCATTACGGGGTACGGACCGTGAATGTCCTGACCGGCTTTAAATATATCGGAGAACAGATCGGCCTGCTGGAGAAGCAGGGCAAAGCAGACTCCTATATTTTCGGATTTGAGGAAAGCTACGGCTACCTGAGCGGCTCCTATGTAAGGGATAAGGATGCGGTGGACGGGGCCTTTCTGATCTGTGAAATGTTTGCCTATTACAAGACCAGGGGCATCAGCCTGATATCGAGACTGGAGGAATTATACAGAACCTACGGGTACTGTCTGAATACCCTTCACTCTTTTGAATTTGACGGGGCGGCCGGATTTGAGAAAATGCAGAAAATCATGAGCATGTTTCGTGCGGGTATCTCCCGGATCGGCAAGAGAGCAGTGGTATCCTGTCTGGATTACCGTCAGGGGCTTGACGGCCTTCCGAAATCGGATGTGCTGAAATTCCATCTGGAGGGGGACTGTTCTGTGGTGGTCCGCCCGTCCGGAACGGAGCCGAAGCTGAAGACCTATATATCCGTAAGCGCCGAAAGCCGTGAAGAAGCAGCGTTGGCGGAAAAAGTGATCACTGAAGATCTGAGCAGATATTTTGTATAATTGATTCCGGACAGGAACCAGACCGGAGAGGCTGCATACAATGGCACCAGGAGCAGAAATGCTCCCGGTGCTTTTGTATTGTACGCAGCCGGAAGAGGAGGGATCTGCATGGAATGGACGATGAAGGATATGATACCCGGACAGAAGGCTATGGTCAGAAAAATTCTGTCAGAGGGAGGCCTGAAACAAAGGTTCTGGGATATCGGGCTGACGGAGGGAACCGTGATAGAATGTGTGGGAGAGAGTCCATCCGGGGATTCTGCGGCCTATCGGATTTGTGGAGCAGTGATCGCGGTCCGAAGAACGGATGGGGCAGATGTTCTGATATCCGAGCCGGAGTGGACGAAGGAGGGGATCCCGGAAGCGGAAAGCCGGACGGTGGTGCTGGCCGGAAATCCAAACGTGGGCAAAAGTACCGTATTCAACAGTCTCACCCACGAAAGGCAGCATACAGGAAACTGGCCGGGAAAGACGGTGGGCTGTGCCAGAGGCAGCTTTCGGTCAGGGAGGTACCGGTACACCCTGGTGGATATTCCCGGTACCTATTCGCTGGCTTCAGGGCTTGGGGAGGAACTGTTCGCCTGCCGCGTCCTCTGCTCGGCAGAGATGGATGCGGTACTTGTTGTCTGTGATGCCACATGCCTGGAACGGAATCTGATTCTGGTATTTCAGGTGCTGGAAATTACGGACAGGGTTCTGGTCTGTGTAAATCTGATGGATGAGGCGGATCGAAGAGGGATACAGATAGACTGCAAAAGGCTGGAGGAACGGCTGGGAGTACCGGTGGCGGAGACTGTGGCGCACAAAAGGAAAACCATGAAGAAGCTTGTGGAACAGCTGGATGAGCTTGTGGGAGAATGGCCGGAAGCCTTGAAGAATCAAAAGGGGAAGCCGCTTCGGGCTTTTTACGGTCCGGAAGCAGAGCATGCCGTCGGGCTTATGAATAGAGCTCTTCAGGAAGCATTTCCGCAGAGACAGGGGCTTCGCTGGATGAGCATCCGGCTTCTGGAGGAAGCAGAGCTTCCGGAGGACCTGCGAAAAGCGTCAGAGCCTGCGCGAAAGGAAGCCTGGGAATATCTGACAGAAAAAGGAATTGACCGGGAGAAATTCAGGAAGCTTGTGGCAGAGGGAACTGCCCGCGCCGCCCGGACGCTGTGTGATGAAGCCGTGATTCAAAAAAAAGGGACGGCGGATGCCCGGGACCGAAGGATCGACCGTCTGGTGACAGGAAAGCTGGGATATCCTCTGATGGCGCTGTTATTGCTGGTGATCTTCTGGATTACCATTGTGGGAGCGAACATTCCTTCGGAATGGCTGCTTGGCATGTTCCGGGAAGGGCAGGGAATTCTGACCGCAGGGCTTTCCTGTGCCGGCACGCCCAAATGGCTTCAGGATCTGCTTGTGCTGGGAATATATCGGGTCGTTACGTGGGTCCTGTCCGTGATGCTTCCGCCAATGGCTGTGTTTTTCCCTCTGTTTGCACTGCTGGAGGATTCCGGTTATCTTCCGAGAATCGCTTATAATCTGGACCGGCCGTTTAGATGCTGCAACGCCTGCGGAAAACAGGCGCTCACCATGTGCATGGGATTCGGCTGCAATGCGGTGGGGGTTACCGGCTGTCGGATCATAGACTCTTCCAGGGAACGGCTGATGGCCATTCTGACCAACTGTTTTGTACCGTGCAACGGCCGCTTCCCGGCGCTTCTGACCATGACCTCCCTCTTTTTTGCGGCAGGATGCTCCGGAAGAGGCGGCGAATCTGTCAAAACAGCCATTTTTCTTACAGGAATCATTCTTTTCGGAATCGGTATGACGTTTCTGACCTCCTGGCTTTTGTCCGTCACGATCCTGAGGGGAGAACCCTCCGCATTTACGCTGGAGCTTCCGCCGTATCGAAGGCCGCAGATCGGCCGTGTGCTTATCCATGCTGTCCTTGACCGGACGGTATACGTTCTCGGAAGAGCCCTGGTATCGGCAGCTCCTGCAGGTGCCCTTTTATGGGCGGCAGCCAACGTGTCGGTGAGAGGATGCTCGCTTCTTCAGTATTGCGCGGGGATATTAAATCCCTTTGCCGCGGTGTTTGGAATGGACGGTGCGATTCTTCTGGCCTTTCTTCTGGGACTGCCGGCCAATGAAATTGTGCTGCCGATGATTCTCATGATCTATACATCCGGCAGAAGCCTGGTACCGATAGAAAATCTGTCACAGGTACATCAGATCCTGACGGCAAACGGATGGACCCGGATGACTGCCCTGTGCACGATGCTTTTTTTCCTTATGCATTGGCCCTGTGCGACTACGCTTCTGACCATCCGAAGGGAAACCGGAAGTGTAAAATGGACAGTACTGGCGGCTGTCCTGCCCGCATCGGCAGGACTTCTTGTCTGCCTGACAGTCCGGATGACCGGAAGCCTTTTGGGGGTGGGATAAAGAGCTCTGTTCTTGAACGGAGGAATGATAAAGACGGCGGGAGGTTCTGTGAAAATCAGAGAAAAATAAGACAAAACGTGCTATAATAAAAATGTTCCCGATGAGGGACAAAAGCGTATCGAAACGTATGGAAACGAGGGAGGGCGGGAAGATGGAGGGACGGATAAAGCACCGGCAGAGAGAGAGAAAGGGGCCGGAGATGGTATGCTTTCTGTGTGCCCTGTGTCTTTTGTTGGGAGGACTCCTATGCCTCTTTTCAGAGAAACAGGCCGGGTTCCGGTCGAAACCGGAATATTTCTGCGCGTCGCTGGAGCATGCCGGAGCGTACAGCTATCTGGATATCCAGTATCTTTCCTACCCCATAGCAAGCTATGTATCCAATGAGGATCATCAGATCTGCCTGGCAGAGGATATGGAGGGCTATCCGTATATTGTGTGTCTGGATGAGACACAGCTGGAGAGCTATCAGGAACTGCTGGATTATACCTACGGGGATTCCGGGGAGGATCCGGGCCTGCTGAGGCTGTATGGGTATCCTCAGGCTATACAGGAGGAGCTGAAGGACTACATTGTGGAATACGGAAATCAGTTTTGGGACAGCAGCTTCCTGACCAGGGAGAATGTGTCCGAATATTTCGGCAGCTATTTTCTGGATACGACGCAGACGGAAGCAGAACAACGGAACTGGGTAATGACGGGCTGCGGCGTGTTCCTTCTTCTTTTTTCGGCTGTACTGCTGCTTCTTAAGCTCTGGGGCTGTCAGCGGGCGCTGGGGGCGGCAGGAGCCTTTCTCGGAGCAGCAGCGGGCAGTGTGCTCTGGATACTTACAGGAAGATTCGGAGCTCTCTCGGGTGCGGCTGGAGTGGTCATGATCATCCTGGCGAGGAAAGGGTATCGGCTGTTGGCCAAAGACTTTGACCGGACAGCAGCCGTTTTATGTACAGCGCTGTCATTCCTTCAGATGATTCCGGCGAATCTGGCCGCCTATGTTCTGGAGATTTACCGTGCCTTCGGATATCACGGCGCAGGAGGCGTGACGCTGGGACATGTAATTGTCCATGTCGGTTATTATCTGTCAGAGTACAGGCAGTGGGGAAGCTTTGTGCTCAGGCTTACCGTCGGATATGCACTCTGCGTCGGAGCGCTCATGATTGCCTCGAAAAAGAGACCGTCAGAAAAGGACCCCAAGGAGGCTGTTGACAGCAGCGTTGAAGATCCAGAACAGTACGAGGAATAAAAGGCTGGTTCCGCCCTTTTTCCGGAGCTGTTCCCGTTTTTCATAGTCGGGCTGGGGAGTATTTGCCAGGCCTTCTTTTGTAAGCTCTTCCTTCACGAAATTCCAGTACAGAGCGTTTCCTTCTCTGCCGAGAACCGCAAAATAGAATACCAGAAGCACCAGTGAACCGAGAAATCCGGACAGGACGGGGATCAGAGAAAAGATGCTGTTGATAAGATCGACGATGACAGCCAGCACGATTGCCGGCTTCCACATTTTCCGGTAGGCCATCCATGACGGAGCAAACAGAGCGCTGCACCAGTTATAGGGCTTCTGACCTCTCGCAATGCAGTAGAACCGTTCGGTGTATTTATCTGAATTCTGTCCCACAAAAGCCCGGATATCATCTTCAAGAAATCCTTCGATCCGGCGAAGCTGCGGCTGGCCGGAGGTCTGATCGTAAGAGTTGTCGTACCGGTCATCTTCTGAAGTATCATAATAGTAATCATTTTCACTCATAAAAATACCTCCTCGTATAAAAATGTCTGAATAATCAAATTATAGATGTTTTGTATATGTTTGTCAAAGATGATACAAAACGGAAACAACTGCTTTGTAAATTTAAATAGAAAATTAAAAAATATGCAACGAAATTTTAAATAATAAACTCTAATATTATAGTGGAACGTTTATTGGTAAAAAATTCCTTACGGACGAAGGGGAGAAGCATCTGTGTTGGATTATATATATCAGGCCGGCTGGAGCGGGCTGATGAACAGTGTGGCTGCTGCGATCGTCGTATTTGGCGTGCGGGCAGTGTTTGTATTGAGAAAGAAGCGTGTGATTCCGTATATATGGGGGCTGGTGTTTCTGGCAGCTCTCTGTCCGGTTGGCATACTGAAATTTATGGATCAGGGTTATGTGGTGGAGGCTCTGCTGGGGTCCTCCGTGAAATTCTATTTCTTCCTGCTATGGGAAGGGGTGGCGGCCCTGCTGATCCTTTGGAACTTTTATGAGTGCCGGAAGCGGCGGTGGAAATCTCTGGAGTGTGAAAAGCTGGATGAGAATATTTTTATTATGAAAGGGATAAAGAAGGCTAAGGTATGCGGATTTTTCCGGCCGGTCATTTACCTGCCGGAAGGCCTGGATGAACAGGTGCGTAAGGAGGTGCTGAAGCGCAAGCACCGCCTGATTGACTCAGGGGGACAGAAGCTGACGGTGGCTGCATCCGTTATTACGTTTCTGTACTGGTTTAACCCGGTTCTCTGGCTCAGTCTTTATTACATGAAAGAGGATCTGAAGCGGCTGTAGCAGCCGCTTCCGTCATCTTTGGAAGAAATATATCCTGTTTGTGAAATTTCTGGGAATTCTTCAGAAACAGGATGTTTTGCCTGTGAAAAGATGATATAATGTCGGCAGATATTTATGGAGATACCGGAAAAGGAGGAGGCGTCATGAATCTGCTGTTTTTCCTCACCCCAAAGAGTGAAGTGGTTTATGTGAAAAATACCGACAGCATGCGTCAGGTTATGGAGCGCATGGAATATCACACCTATCAGGCGATTCCCATGATTGACCAGTACGGGCATTATGTAGGGACGATTACGGAGGGCGATATTCTCTGGCGCATCCGGGACGATCTTCCGTTTGACATGAAGAAGGCGGAGAATGTGGCGATCGGAGATATTCCGAGAAAGCGCGAGAATCTTCCGGTAAGTATTCAGTCAGATATGGAGGATCTGATGTCCAAGGCCGTGAATCAGAACTTTGTGCCGGTAGTGGATGACAAGGATATCTTTATCGGAATTATCACCAGAAAAGATATCATTCAGTATCTGGACCGACAGGTAAAGCAGGCGGAGCAGGCAGTATGAAGGTACTTTTAGCGGCAGTAAATGCAAAATATATTCATTCCAATTTGGCGGTATACAGTCTGAAGGCGTATGCGGAGCGTTTCGGGATACGGCCGGGGATCATTGAGATCGCGGAATATACGATCAACCATCAAAGGGACAGGGTTCTGATGGATCTTTATCGGAAAAAGCCGGACATTCTGGCTTTTTCCTGTTATATATGGAACATCGATTATGTGAAGGCGCTTGCAGCGGAGCTCCATAAGCTGCTTCCGGATACGGAGCTCTGGCTTGGCGGTCCCGAGGTTTCCTATGATGCCGGGGCCGTGCTGGAAGCCTGCCCGGGCATCCGCGGTATTATGCGGGGAGAGGGAGAACAGACCTTTCTGGAGCTGATGGAATATTATCAGGATCCGAACGGCCACTGCCTTCAGGGTATCCGGGGAATTACGGTCCGGATGCCCAAAGAAGAGAAGGAAGCTGTCGGGGAAAAACAGGCGGACTGCTTCCGGGAGACACCGGATCGGGAGCTGACACCTCTGGATCAGATTCCTTTTGTTTATCAGGATCTGAAGCAGTTTGAAAACAGGATCCTGTATTATGAGACAAGCAGGGGCTGTCCCTTTTCCTGCGCCTACTGTCTTTCCTCCATCGATAAAAGTGTGCGTTTTCGGAGCTTTTCCCTGGTAAGGGAGGAACTGGATTTCTTTCTGAACAATCGGGTGCGGCAGGTGAAGTTTGTGGACCGTACCTTTAACTGCAGCCGGGTACACTCTATGGAAATCTGGAGCTATCTGGCGGAGCATGACAACGGAGTAACCAATTTTCATTTTGAGATATCTGCGGATCTTCTGGGAGATGAGGAGCTGAAGCTTTTCAAAACCATGCGCCCGGGACTGATTCAGCTGGAGATCGGTGTGCAGTCCACAAATCCGGAGACGATCCGAAGCATTCGCCGGACCATGAATCTGACGCTCCTGAGCCGGAATGTTCGTGCCGTGCATGAGATGGGAAATATTCATCAGCATCTGGATCTGATCGCAGGACTTCCGGGGGAGGATTATGACAGCTTCCGCCGTTCCTACAGGGATGTGTATGCCCTGAAGCCTCAGCAGCTGCAGCTGGGTTTCCTGAAGGTGCTGAAGGGCTCCTCCATGCACGAAAAAGCGCAGGAATACGGAATCGTATACAAGGAGGAGGCACCCTATGAGGTGCTGTACACCCGCTGGCTGTCCTATGAGGATGTGATACGGCTGAAGGCAGTGGAAGAAATGACAGAGATATATTACAACAGCGGTCAGTTTGTGCATACGATGCGCCGTCTGTCCGGGGAATTCGAAAATCCCTTTGATCTTTATGAGGCGTTGGGTGCCTATTATGAGAGAAATGCGCTGGATCAGAAAAATCATTCCCGGATCAGCCGGTACGATATTCTGCTTGCATTTATCCGGGAACAGCCCCGGCAGGATCCGGATCGGGAGGAGCTGTACCGGGAGCTGCTTGTGCTGGATCTGTATCTTCGGGAAAATATGAAGAGCCGGCCGTCCTGGGCAGAGGATCAGAGCAGCTATAAGGACGCCTTTGCGGCATTTTTTCACCGGGAGGTCAAAGAAAAAACGTATCTGAAGGAGTATGAGGGTGTTTCACCGCGGCAGCTGGCAAACCGGACGCATCTGGAGGTGTTTCGCTATCCGGTCCTTTTGCCGGAAGCGGAGAATCCTGCCAAAACGCTGAAGAAGGGGATATATCCGGTACTTTTTGATTACGAAAGAAAAGATCCGCTGACCCAGGATGCTGCGGTGCATCTTCTTTTGGCAGAGGACCTGTTCCCGGAGGAAATGAAATGACAAAACGAACGAGAGAGATTCTTGGACTTCTGGATGAGGTGTACGGCACCGAATATAAATGTTATCTGAATTATGAGACCCCCTGGCAGCTTCTGATTGCCACAATGTTAAGTGCCCAGTGCACAGATGCGCGGGTCAATCTTGTGACGGAAACGCTGTTTAAAAAATATGACAGTCTGGAGAAATTTGCTGATGCGGATGTAAAGGAACTGGAACAGGATATTCATTCCACCGGTTTTTATCACAGCAAGGCGAAAAATATTATTGCCTGTGCCAAACGTCTGGTGGAGGATTATAACGGGGAAGTTCCGAAGGAGCTTGACAGGCTGACTTCCCTGGCAGGTGTGGGAAGAAAAACGGCAAATGTGATCCGGGGAAATATTTTCCACGAGCCGAGTGTGG
Organism: Lachnospiraceae bacterium; assembly: GCA_022763925.1. Classification (GTDB taxonomy): domain Bacteria; phylum Bacillota; class Clostridia; order Lachnospirales; family Lachnospiraceae; genus JAGTTR01. Next base: position 468 of record JALERW010000102.1, on the reverse strand, counting down.
TGGTGGATACTCATGTGAAACGGATTTCCGGACGTCTTGGCCTGGCCAAATCAGATGATCCGGTGAAAGTTGAGCAGGAACTGATGAAGGTACTTCCCAAAGACCACTGGATTCTGTATAATATTCAGATCATCACGTTCGGAAGGCAGATATGCTTTGCCAGAAATCCGAAATGTGAGGAATGCTTTCTGCAGAAATATTGTTTGGAATATAAGGAACGGAAGAAGAAATCTCATGGAAACCTATGTGGCGATTGATCTGGAGACAACGGGCTTAAGTCCCAAAACGGATAAAATCATAGAAATCGGAGCCGTACGGGTAGTGAACGGCAAAATCACAGACCGGCTGCAGCTTTTTGCGGATCCGGGACGGCTGATTCCGCAGCGGATCACGGACCTTACCGGAATTACCCAGGACATGCTTACGGACGCGGTAAGTCAGGAGGAGGCGATCCGGCATACGGTGGAT
>JALERW010000067.1 GCA_022763925.1 Lachnospiraceae bacterium | reverse complement strand
TATTCTATTCGTGCTTTCCCTTCATGCGCGGATGAAGCGTCCGCTTTGGCCACCCCACAAAGCTGCCGTTCAGGATTGCGGTAAACATCCGTTCTTTTGTGCCCGGATGATCATGATCCAGGGTTCGGATCAGCTCCTTTGCATATTGACGTTTGGTATATCCGTCCACCGGACAGGGACTTTTGATAACCGGAAGATTGTATTTATAGCGAAAACCGATGATCTCATCTTCCGGAACAAAAAGAAGCGGACGAATAACTGTGAGATCCATGCGGTCCAGATAGGTTTTTGGAGAAAAGCTGTGAAACCGCCCTTCAAAAATCAGGGACAGCAGCATGGTTTCCACCAGATCATCCTTATGATGCGCATAGGCGACCTTGTTGCAGCCCATTTGTTTTACCGCCTCATTGAGGGCTCCCTTGCGCATCTTTGCACAGAGGGAACAGGGATTTTCTTCCTTTCGTTCCTCAAAAATGATCTGATAGATCTGCGAGGGAATGATGGTGTAATGGATATCCAGGTCCCTGCACAAAGCCTCTACAGGGCTCAAATCAAGATCTTTATGTCCCATGTGGACAGTTACCGCTTCAATCTCAAAATGCTTCGGATAAAAGCGTGAAAGGGCTTTCAGGGCATAAAGCATGGTCAGGCTGTCCTTTCCTCCGGATATTCCGACAGCAATCCGGTCCCCTTCATCGATCAGCTGATATTCATCAACGGCTTTTCTTGTATAGCTCAGCAGCTTCTGAAGATTCATGAATGTACGCTCCTTCTGGTTTTCTGCGGGTTTTCTGCGTCCTATTATAACATCTTCCCACAATCAGGGAAAGATTTTTTTGACAGGCTGTGTTATACTGATCATGTGAATATTTTTGATAAAGGAAAGGAAGGTCTGACATGAAGCATAAATGGGACCGAAGGTATTTTCAGTGGGGGATTTCCGCCTTTCTTGTGATCGCCTGCAGTATTCTGTTTTACTATATATTGTTTGAGAATCATTCCGTATTGAAAAATCTCGGCAGAGTGATGGGGATTCTCATGCCGATCATTGACGGATGCATTATCGCATATCTTTTAAGGCCGATCGTTAATTTCATAGAGAAGCGTCCGGCTGCATTTGTCATGAAAAAGCTTTCCATCCGGGGCACAGGACGTCAGCGGAAGACACTGCGTCTGATTTCCATACTGGTTACGTTTATCATTGCGTTTCTTGTTCTGTATACCCTTCTGTACATGCTGATTCCTCAGATCTTTTTCAGCATTCAGAATCTGGTTACCCAGCTGCCCACATACTTTGATAACTTTCAAAGCTGGATATTAAGCCTTCTGAAAGATAATCCGGATTTTGAAGCAACGGTCAGCGAAGTGCTGAATCATTATATTACAACATTGGAAAGCTGGATGACGAAGGATTTCCTTCCCCAGCTGAATGATATGATCGTCCGGCTTTCCTCCGGAATACTGAGTGCCTTTGTGGTGATCAAGAATTTTTTCCTGGGCTGCTTTGTGGCGATTTATATTCTAAGCAGCAAGGAAGTCCTTGCCGGGCAGTTCAAAAAGCTGTTTTACGCCCTGTTTCCCCAAAAAGCGGCCGAACAGATTTTAGAGGTGCTTCATCTGATCGATGCAAATTTCAGCGGCTTTATCAGCGGAAAGCTGCTGGATTCCCTGATTATCGGGCTGATCTGCTTTGCATACACAAGCCTGATGAATACCCCGTATTATATACTGGTCAGTGTGGTGATCGGTGTGACAAATATTATTCCGTTTTTCGGTCCCTATATCGGTGCCATTCCGAGTATTCTGCTGATTCTGCTGGTGGATCCTCTGCAGTCCCTGTATTTTCTTATTTTTATCATTTTGCTGCAGACATTCGACGGAAATTTTCTGGGGCCGAAGATACTTGGAAACAAGACCGGCTTAAGCAGCTTTCTTGTTCTATGTTCCATTCTCATATTCGGCGGTCTCTTCGGAATAGTCGGAATGGTGATCAGTGTACCTACGACAGCAGTGCTTTATGCCGGGATCCGCAATTTCTCCGACTGGTCTCTTCGGAAGAAGAACCTTCCGACAGAGGTCTATCACTATATGGAACCGAACAGGAAAGAACAGGAGAATGCGAAAGAGAAGGAGAGAGAGCATTCTGACGTGAAAGAACCATCGGAAGAAGGAAACAGAAAGGAAGACGAGGCATTATGAAGCTTGTAATTCAGAGAGTGAGCAGGGCATCCGTTACGGTTGACCAAAAAACAGTTGGAGCGATTGAGAAAGGCTTTCTTGTGCTTGTAGGCATTGCAGATACGGATACGCGGGAAACGGCAGACAAATATCTGAAAAAACTGCTGAATCTTCGGATATTTGAAGATGAAAACGGAAAAACGAATCTGTCCTTGAAGGATGTGAACGGGCAGCTGCTTCTGGTTTCCCAGTTTACGCTGTATGCAGACTGCAGAAAGGGAAACCGGCCATCCTTTATTCATGCGGGGGCACCGGGGATGGCAGAAGAGCTGTATGAATATATGGTAGAAGCATGCCGCAGGGAGATCCCGGTCGTAGAAAAAGGGATCTTCGGAGCAGATATGAAGGTGGAGCTGCTGAATGACGGCCCCTTTACGATCATTTTGGATGAGCATCTTTTTACTAAGGAATCGTGCTGAGGTCTATTTTTCACGCAGGCGAACGGTTTTTGCAGCCATTCGCTTGCGGTTTTCGTTCATGGCCGCGTAATGCTTCCTTGTGGTATCCACATTTTTGTGCCCGAGGGTGTCGGCCACAAGGTAGATATCTCCGGTTTCCTGATAGAGTGTCGTGCCAAAGGTACTCCGCAGCTTATGCGGAGTAATTTTTTTGACGGTTGTTACAAGAGAAGCATATTTCTTTACAAGACGTTCCACGGAACGTGTGGTCAGACGGGTATTTTTCAGGGAAATAAACAAAGCATTCTCATGGCCGGGAGCGGGAGAGAGGGTACTGCGGTATTCCATATACTGCATCAGCGCATCCTCCACCTCCTCACCAAAGTATACCAGATCTTCATTGCCTCCCTTACGGATCACACGCATGGCCCCATTATCAAAATCAATATCCGAAAGATCCAGACCAACGCACTCAGATACACGGATACCGGTGCCGAGAAGAAGCGTGATAATGGCAAGATCGCGGATCCTCGTCCGCTCATGGCTTTCCTGCTGTTTTTTTGTGAGGTTTTCTCCTGAATCCACCTCATCCAGAAGCTCGGCCACCTCATTGGGCTCCAGCCGGATAATATTTTTCTCCTTTATCCGCGGAACATCCACAAGGGCAGGAGGATTGGTGTGGATCAGCTCTTTTTTATAATAATAGGAATAGAAGGTGTTCAGTGCAGCCAGTTTTCTTGCTTTCCCTTCCTCCTGATTGCGGTATATAACGCCGTCCCTTTCATAATACTGAAGGAAGGAAAGATATTCTTCAATGTCGGAGGGCAGGATTTTGTCAAGATCCGAAAGAGGAAGCGTTTTCAGATCCTTTTTGGCAAAAAAGGGATTGGACTGCTTCAGAAAATAAAAAAAGGTTCCCAGGTCATATGCGTAATTTTTTCTTGTATTTGTGCTTTTTCGAATTTCCATTGCCCGGAAAAATTCAGCCGTGAATGCAGGCAATTCCTTCTGAAGCTCCCGGATCTTTTCAATATTTTTCCGGTCTACCTGTTCTTTATAGGTAAGATTCATTTAAAAGCTCCTCCTGTATGATTTCTCTCCATATGACGTCGTAAAATCGTCATTTTGCGACGTGGTGTTAGTATCAGTATAACATTCTTTTTACGGCTGTCAAGGAAGAAATTGACAGCCGCATGCTTTCGTTTACTTAAATTCCGCTGCATAATATGGGATAACAAGGGAACTGCCCGCATGAATCTGTTTGCTGTTTAAGGAATTGATGAAGCAGATCTCATCGATATAATCATGGATGGAATCATATTCTCCGGACATGTTCTCACTGGCAATACTCCAGAGAGAATCGCCGGATTCTACAGTAATGCTTTTATAATATTTAAATGTATCAAGTGCTTTCTCTTCACTTCCTTTTGCATTGGAAAGAATACTGCCGAAGGTAATTCCGCAGAGAAAGCTTATCAATAATGTAAAAATAAGAAACAGAACGAGCTTCTGGAACCGGAAGCTGCGCGCTCTTCTTGTATGTCTGTGCGTCTGGCCGGTATGAACGCAGGAACGGGAACGATTCCTTCTCTCACTCTCATATCTTACATTGCTTCTTCCTCTGTATTCCGATGTCATAACTGGCATGCAGTGCTCCATAGTGCTTCCTCCTTCCGCAGTATTTCTGCTTTTCTGTACATTTTATCTGCTCATTCAGAAGCAGATATTCGAATGCCTGTTCCAAACATATGTTTGTTTATAATCATATTATAAATACAGAACACATGTTTGTCAATAGAAAAACGTTCAAAAATCGAACAAACATTCCGAATATTTGTTTGCAATATGGGATTTTCTATGCTAAGATATAGGTAATTTAAGAAATTCGGGAGGGATTTCGTATGTCATATGGGAAGATCAGTAAAAAACAACAGGAAATTCTGGATTATATCAAGCATGAGATTCTGAATAAGGGATATCCGCCGGCAGTCCGTGATATCTGCGAGGCGGTACATTTAAAGTCCACTTCATCGGTACATTCGCATCTGGAGACGCTGGAGAAGAATGGTTATATCCGTCGGGATCCCACGAAGCCGCGTGCCATTGAGATTATTGACGATAATTTTAATCTCGTTCGGCGGGAGGTTGTCAATGTCCCGATCGTCGGAACGGTAGCTGCAGGTGTACCGCTGCTTGCTGTTGAGAATGTTGAGAATTATTTCCCGATTCCTGCGGAATATATGCCGAACCAGGATACCTTCATGCTGAAGGTGAAGGGAGACAGTATGGTGAACGCCGGAATTCTGAACGGTGACTGTGTTCTTGTTCAGAAGCAGTCCACTGCTTCCAACGGCGATATGGTTGTTGCACTGGTGGACGATTCTGCGACCGTGAAGACTTTTTACAAAGAAGACGGCTACTATCGTCTGCAGCCGGAAAATGATTATATGGAGCCGATTATTGTAAATGATGTTATGATCCTGGGAAAAGTATTCGGCGTTTTCCGTTTTTTCTGAGCCCGTTTCCCTTTCCCTTCCATCAGATACATAAGAAGCAGGAAGCTGTTCGTTCAAAACGCTTTCCTTATGGGGAGAATATCCGAAGCAGAAGGATGTTCTCCCTTTTTATAACTCTTTTGCAAATCGGTTGATCACATCCCGGGTGAGCTCCCATTCTTTACACTTGTCATAATAATATGCAATCCCTTTTTTTGTAATATGGTAATATACTCTCTTTTTCATGGAAATGTCCTTCAATCGATAGGACTCGATATATCCGTTCTTTTCCAGGCGCTTCATGCAGGAATAAAGGGTTGTTTCCTTGATCCGGTATTTGCCCTCTGAAATGC
>JALERW010000058.1 GCA_022763925.1 Lachnospiraceae bacterium | reverse complement strand
GAGGAACTGCGGGAAAAACTTCTCCTGGGCAAATTCCATGAGAGGATAGAAAAGCAGTTTATCCATATGCTGGAGTATTTCGGGCAGTCACCGATCATCGTCCGTTCCTCCTCCCTGCAGGAGGACAGCTTCGGCAATGCGTTTGCGGGAAAATACGAGAGTGTTTTCTGTGTAAACCAGGGAACTCCGGAGGAGAGAATGGAAAACTTTGAAAATGCTGTCCGCACTGTCTATGCCAGCATGATGAATCAGGATGCTCTCCGGTACCGGAAAAACCGGGGGCTTGCGGATAAGGATGAACAGATGGCGATTCTGATCCAGAGAGTTTCCGGAGATTATTACGGAGATTATTTCTTCCCCCATGCGGCGGGGGTAGGAAATTCCTCTAATTTATATGTGTATGATCAGGATGTAGATATGGAGGCGGGGATGCTTCGCCTGGTAATGGGGCTGGGCACACGGGCAGTGGACCGGGTGATCGGAGATTATGTGAAGATCATTACGCTGGATGACCCTCTGAGAAAGCCTCTGATGAACAGTGAGGATGAGGTGCGTTATTCCCAGCATAAGGTGGATGTGCTGAACCTTCGGGAAAATAAGATGGACTGCATCGATGTGGAGGATGCAGTAAAGCTGGATATGAAGACGGATCGCAGACTGTTTGGAAGAAAGGATCCGGAAACGGCCAGAAGACTGCGTGACATGGGCAGAGATGACAGTACGGCTCCCTTTGTTGTGAATTTCCGCAAAATGATGTCGGATACCAGATTCCCGGAGGTCATGAAAAAGACTATGCAGGTTCTTTCAGAGAAATATCATTACCCGGTAGACATTGAGTATACGGCGAATTTTCAGGCGGACGGAAGCTTCAAGTTTAATCTGCTGCAGTGCCGGCCGCTTCAGACGCGGGGGCTGGGGAAAACGGTGGAGCTTCCGGAGGTGATTGATAAGGAAAAATGTTTCTTTTATTCCAAAGGAAATTTTATGGGAGGAAATGTGCGGCTTCCCATTCATTATGTGGTGCTGGTGAAAACCATTCCGTATCTTGAACTGCCGGACAGAGAAAAATATACCACAGCCCGCCGGATCGGAATGCTGAATGAATTTTTAAAAGGAAAAAATGCCATGCTGATCGGTCCGGGCCGATGGGGGACCACCACGCCTTCTCTTGGGGTTCCGGTTAATTTTACTGAACTGTGCAATATGTCCGTGATGTGTGAGCTTTCCTACAGTGCCCGGGGCGTTTCTCCGGAGCTTTCCTATGGCAGCCATTTCTTCCAGGATGTGGTGGAGTCAGGGATTTTTTATACTGCGCTTTTCCGGGAACGGGACAGTGTGGCATACCATGAGGAATACTTGCTGGAAAAAGAAAACCGGATTGGAGAATTTCTGCCGCAGGAGGCCGAAGCAGGAGAGGTGATCGGTGTATATGAAACACCGGGGCTTCAGGTCTATTCGGATATTACCAGACAGCTGGTTCTGTGTGCCGTGGACAAGAACGCTTCCACTATTGAAAATCGGTGGGAAGAGAATTGATATAATTGATAAAGTCCTGCATCTGGGAGGTTACCATGCGGTATTTTAACTGACACAGATAAAAGAATCTCTTCATGTTCATATTCGGAATCGGACAGACATAGAGCGATCCTCCGGAAATCCTGCGGGGGATGCTGCGGGTGGAAACAAATCCAAGACCGATATTCCGGGAAACAGCATCGGTGATGGCAGCGACACTGTTGCACTCCCATTTGACCTTGTAGGGAACATGGTGGATCCGCATCAGATGTTCAAAGAGTGCGCGGGTTCCGCTTCCCTTTTCCCGGAGAATAAAGCCTTCGTTGTGAAGCTCTTCAGCGGTGATCAGCTCTCTTCCGGAAAAAGGATGCTCTTTTCCGCAGATGATGCAGAGATTATCGTCGAAGGCAGGCTGGACGAGAATTTCCTCATGCTCGATGACGCCCTCCACGACGGCGATGTCCAGCTCATTGTGCAGAAGCATTTTTTCGATGTGTTCCGTGTTGTGGACCGTCACATAGGTTTCGATGTCAGGATGAAGCTTCTCAAAATTCTGTACAATTTTGCCCATAATGTTGGCGCCTACCGTCATCGTGGCGCCGATTCGCAGCTGACGCTTGGAGCTGAGGGTCTTCATGCTCTGTTCCAGCGTCTCGTGAATGGCAATGATCTTCTTGGCATTTTCCAGCAGCAGCTCTCCTGCGGGAGTGATCTGCAGCTCCTTTGCCTGACGTTCAAAAAGGGCGGTTCCGTATTCCTTTTCCAGATCGGAAACAATCTGGCTGATGGTAGGCTGTGAAACATATAAGTGTTTTGCGGCCTCGCTCATTTTTCTGTGCTCGGCAACGGCCACAAAGGTGCGCAGCTGTCTTAAAGTTGCCATAAAAATCCCCCCTCCTCATTTCATACGGTATCTCTTCGGAGCCTTTGCGGGACTCCTGTGGTTTTGATATAGGAAAATACCTATAGTATACATTAAAT
>JALERW010000044.1 GCA_022763925.1 Lachnospiraceae bacterium | reverse complement strand
GGAAAAAGGAAAAATCGGCAGTTTCGGCGCAGAAAGCGGAAGGAGGTAATGAAAGATGATTGGTATATTAAGTAAAGTAATGAATTTATCTCTGATCTATGCAACGTTCCGGGCAGCTACGCCGATTATTTTTGCTGCTCTGTGTGCGTCCGTGACACAGCAGGCGAATATTCTGAACATTGGTACAGAAGGTATCATGCTGGTTGGCGCCTTTTTTGCAGTCATTGTAAGTTATTTTACAGGAAGCTGGATCATGGGCGTTCTGGCGGCGATGCTGGCAGGACTTGTGATTGCCATGATCATGGCCGTAGGTCATATTCGGTATGGGGCAGATATCTGCGGAATTGGTATGGGAATTAATATGCTGGCGCTGGCGGTAACAAAGTTTTTACTGCAGGCAATGTTTGGAAAAAACGGATCTTTTTCCAGCCCGGACATTGTGACGATTCCGAAGGTACATATTCCTTTTTTAGACAATATTGAAGTATTAAATAAGATCTTCAATAACTGGAATCTTCTGGAATGGGTTGCCATTCTTATGATCATTGTGCTTTATTTTGCAATCTATAAAACGGTCTGGGGTCTGCGGCTTCGGGCTGTCGGACAGTTTCCGGAAGCAGCAAAGACCGCAGCTATCAATGTGGATGCAGTAAAATACCGTGCGATGGCAATTTCCGGTCTCCTGGGCGGTCTCGCAGGTGCGCACCTTTCTCTTGGCTACAGCAGTCAGTTTGTGGAGAATATGACCAGCAGCCGTGGATTTATGGGTGTGGCAGCCATGTACTTTGGCGGTGCAAATCCGGTAAAGGCTTCCCTGGGATGTCTTTTATTCGGTTTTGCTGATTCTGTGGGCGCCAGACTGCAGGCGTATGGACTTCCGTCTCAGTTTGTGCTGATGATGCCGTATATTGTCACCATTCTGGTGCTTACAATTTCTATGGCAACCCAGATGAGTATCAATAGGAAAAAGCAGTCTTCTCTGCTGATGGCAGCAGGCAGACATAAATAGAAAGGATGGCTATGATGGAAAAGACAAAAATAATTCTTGATTGTGATCCGGGGCATGATGATGCGGTTGCCATATTAATGGCAGGCGGTCATCCCGCAATTGATCTGCAGGCGATCACTGTTGTTTCAGGAAATCAGACACTGGAAAAAACAGCGGTGAATGCAATGAATGTCTGCCAGTATCTGGGATTGGATATTCCGGTATATGCAGGATGTTCTGAACCGATGGTTCGTAAAAAGATTATTGCCGGAGATATTCACGGAGAAACCGGCCTGGACGGCCCTGAATTTGATCCGCTGACCAGGACGCTGGAGAAGGAGCATGCAGTTACCTTCCTGACCAGAAAGCTGATGGAATCAGATGGAGACATTACGATTGTGATCACCGGTCCCATGACAAATGTAGGTATGGCTATGCGTATGGAACCCCGGATTATTCCGAAGATCAAACAGATCGTATTTATGGGCGGCGCATATACCAACGGAAATATTACTCCGGCTGCAGAGTTTAATATTGCGGCAGATGCGGAAGCGGCATATGTGGTATTTAACAGCGGTGTGCCGATTACCATGTGCGGTCTTGATATTACACGAAAAGTACTTTGTTACCCGGAAATTGTGGAACGGATGGAACGGGTTGGAAACAAAGCTTCCAGATTATTCGGAGATCTGATGCGATTTTTCTGCAAGACACAAAAGGAAGTATTTGGATGGGAAGGCGGTCCGCTGCATGATCCGACTACGATCGCGTATCTGATCGATCCCAGTGTACTGACACTGAAATACGTGCATGGCAGTGTGGAGATTCGCAGTGAAGAATCTTATGGAAGAACGAACTGCGATATCTTTGACTATATGAAGAAAGAGCCAAACATGAATGTAGCGGTAGACATTGATGTGGAAAAATTCTGGAATCTGGTGGAAACCTGCATCAAATGTTATCAGAATTAGGAGAGGCGGAATTATGAGTTTGTTAGAAGAAACCCTTCAGGCGCATAAAGAAGAATATCTGGAACGATTAAAAGAGCTGCTTGGTATTGATACCCATGATCTTGGACATGGTATCAATGGCGGTCTGGAAAAGAAGGGCCAGGATTATATGATATCGCTGCTGCAGTCTATGGGAGCGGATGAAATTGTTACGGATCCTATGGAGGAAGCGGTGATCCGGGAATGCTATCAGAAATATCAGGAGGGCAACCTGGGACATGATCAGACAGACCGGTATAATGTCTATGCAACCTTTAAAGGGAAAAAAGGCGGAAAAAGTATTCTGTTCAACAGTCATATTGATGTGATGCCCGAGGGAGACCTGGATAAATGGGTGACACCTCCCTATCAGGCAGATGTGCGCGATGGAAAAATTTACGGTCGCGGTGCAGCCGACATGAAAGGCGGTCTGATGGCTTCCGTAATGGCAGTAAAACTGATTCAGGATGCAGGACTGGAGCTTCCCGGTGATGTGATCATCACGTCGGTTTGCGACGAAGAGGGGGGAGGCAACGGTTCCATGCAGGCTACGATGCGAGGTCTGAAAGCAGATGGCGTTGTAAACTGTGAAGGAACCTCACGGGAGCTGATTCTGGCACACATGGGCTGGGTATTCTTTAAGGTCAGCTTTCGGGGAAGAGCCTGTCATTCCGGCTGCAAAAAAGAAGGCGTCAGCGCGATTGATAAAGCAATAAAAGTGATTCAGGCACTGAATGAAAAAGAACACGAATGGCTGCTGGAATACAAACATCCTCTTTTGCCGGCACCGAATCTGAATGTAGGGGTCATCCAGGGAGGAACAGCCGGATCGACGGTTGCGGAAGAGTGTATGTTCCAGACCTGTGTACATTTTGTTCCCGGATTAATGACCATGCAGCAGGTAATTGATGAATTTACGGATACGGTAAACCGCACGGCAAAGGCGGATCCCTGGATGGAACAGTATATGCCGGAAATTTCTGTTTATCAGACCGGAAATGGATTTGAAATGGATCAGGAGGATCCTTTCGTAAAAACATTCCAGGATACCTATAAAACAGTTTGTGGAAAAGAGGTTCGTATTGTGGGTTCTCCGTCCGGATGTGATTCCAGGCTTTGGAAAAACATTGCCAAATGTCCTACGATTCAGTATGGACCCGGAGATCTTGCACAGTGCCATGCCATTAACGAATGGCTGGAACTGGAAGATTACTGGCAGAGCATTTTGATTTATGCCCGGCTGATTTTAAACTGGGGCAATCAACAGATTTCATCTTGAAAGAAGATGAGACTCCCACCTCTATAGGTGGCGAGTTGCGACAATTTCATCTTGGTGGGAGTCCAATCTCCTTCCAAGATAAAGCCTCCGGCGGATTGCAGAGGTGCGCAGATGTATTATGTCATGCAAAGCATGACGCGCACCTCGCAGCAAGAATGCCGGTGGCATTCTTGAACTGCGTTGATTTCACAGGCCATTTGTGAACATCCTGACGGTTCCCGGGTTATTCCTGACGATATGCATTTTTGAAAAACTGACATATTCACCTGCGTATTCTGCGCGATAACACCTTGCGGGACAGCGGCACCTGAACAATAACTAGAAAATCTTCAGGAAGCGCCGCCCGGCACCGTATCTTCTTCCCGGAAAAAGGCTGAAGTATCTCTGCCTGTGCACAGTGCAGCGCCGTTCTCCGAAATTTCCCCTTCTCCCGGCAGCCACTTTCTGTTTATTCTCCTGTCTCGGTTTCTGTCTTTTTTTGTCTCCCTGTCTCTCCGTTAATGGAGTCTCCCAGCAATGGACAGCCCAGTGCGGCCATATGCACCCGGATCTGGTGTGTTCTTCCGGTATCCAGCCGGAGTCTGACAAGGGACTCTTTTTCATACTCCTCCAGAACC
>JALERW010000043.1 GCA_022763925.1 Lachnospiraceae bacterium | reverse complement strand
CTGACGGATCACCGGAAGCCAGAACGCGATTTTTCCACGGTCAATAGCCTGCATGAAGTTTACCATGTTGAAGCTCAGAAACATAAACGGTGTGGCCAGGCATCTTGCCTGAAGAAATGCAGTTCCGAGCTCCACGGTTTTTGGCTCTGAAATAAACAGCCGAATGATGTGCAGCGCGCAGGCGCGATAGAACACCATGCAGGCTTGCGATGGTCGGAAGCGCCATCACGGCAAGTGCGGACCACACCGGCCTTGTCTCAAATAACGCTCTTGTTCCGTCACTGCGGTTTCCTGCCGTCATATACGATCCCCTCCCTCCGGCTTTCTTATACCGTTCAGAAACAGCTGAACAAAGCTTCGGATATAGTCCTCCTCTTCCAGCACCGTCAGCTTTTTCCCAAAGGATGCGTTCAGAAATACAAATCCAAAATTCATGGAAAGAAACATCATCGCCATACTTTCATAATCCGTTCCGGACAGCTGCTCTTTCATTTCCTGAAAATAGCGGATCAGCACCGTCTTGCATGTCCTTGGGATTTCCAGTATTCCATCCGCGGTATGAGGATACAGCTCCGGTGTACGAAGTCCAATGGAGATCTTCACCATCCGGGGCGTTACCCTGCTCCTATATACTTCAGAAAAAGAAATCAGGTCACGTTCCAGATCTCCGACAAAAGAAAAATCCTCCTCGGAAAGCTTCGGATTCCATTTCGGCAGTTCCATTGCCGACAGTACAATCTCCTTCTTTCCTTTAAATTTCCGAAAGATCGTGCACTCATTAATCCCCGCCTTCTTCGCGATATCCCTGGTTGTGGCGGCCGAATACCCCTTCTCCATGATCAGCTCCATTGCCGCATCTATGATCCTGTTCTGCATCTCATCGAACGTTTCCCGGCTTCCTCCTTTTTCGGATGCAAGTGTTTACTTGCATTTTAGGGTAAAGATACCGGTTAGTCAAGGGCGAGGCTCTCAAAAGACACCGAAAGGGCACCGCAGAAGAACGGATCGATCTCCGTTGTTCTGCGGTGCCCCGCCAAATAAATTTTCCGCGAACTGACCGCCATCTACTGCTCCATCTGTTTTCCGAGAAACCCCGCAGCCGATATGGCCAACTTTTTCTCTGTCTCTCCCAGCATCATTCTGGCCTCTTTTCCAAGAATCACAACGGCGCCTATGGCATCTCCCTCACAGATAATGGGACTGATGGCCTGTCCGAAAAGCTCCTCATTGTCTCCTTCCGTCACTGAAATATACTTATATTCTTTATTGTCCACAAGAATATTTTCCCGGTCTTCAATTACCGTTTCCAGCTGTTTACTGATATTCTTCCCCAAAAGATCCCTGCGGGAGCCTCCGGCCACTGCAATGACCTGATCCCTGTCACATACACAGACCGTAAGCCCTGTGGTCTGAGCAAGCGATTCCGCATACTGCTTTGCAAAAGGACCGAGCTCTCCAATGGGGGAATATTTCTTCAGTATGATCTCTCCTTCCCTGTCCGTAAAAATTTCAAGCGGAGTACCCTCGCGGATACGTAAGGTACGGCGGATCTCCTTCGGTATTACAACTCTTCCCAGATCATCTATTCGTCTCACTATTCCCGTAGCTTTCATCGTATTTTCATTCCTCCTGTAGCATTCGCAGTTTTCCATATCAGATAATGTACAGTTAGTATATGGAAAAACAGGAGGATTATTCACATGGCAATTTCGGATTCCCGATGTCTTCTTTCAGAATTTTTTCTTTCATCCTCCCGCATGGCAGCGTTCACATTTTCCGAACGCATAACCTACAGGAAGCTGTCTTCCGCAGTAGCGGCAGGTTGCAATATAATTCTTCTTTCCCCTGGACAGATAGCGCATGATCGTGGCTTCCGTTTTTTCCCGTTCCCTTTCCAGCCATTTTTCATCCATTTCCTTTCCCATACGGCGGGAAAACTGATAGTACAGATCCAGTTCTTTATAATAGGTCTCATTCCGCTGAATTCCCGGGCCGCTGATGTCTCCCTTCAGAGGGAAATCCAGAAAACGGTCTGCCGTATACGTCATGCAGTAATGCAGCCACTGATTCACCACCTGACGGTCCTTCACATCAATCGGACAGCTGATCATTCGGTACAGTACCCTCTTATCCTCAAAGCCATCGATCTGAGTCCTGTGCCGGTACGCCTGATCATACAGATACAGAGTATCCTCAATGCTTACCTTTTCAAAAGGCCGGGATGGCTCTACCGAGCTCCAGACATTTAAAATCACATCCAGCGGCTCCTCCATATCCAGCAATACCTGCGGGAAGCCCAGGCTTACATTCTGAATCGGCTCTTCCTTCTGCCCGAATCGCTCCCGGATAAAATCCAGCGCATTCTCACCCATGGCATTCACATAGCCGGTTTCATAAAGTCCGTATCTTCCGGCCCGGCCTGCAATCTGAAGCACCTCCGGAACCGTAAGCGGACGGCGGCTGATCCCATCGAACTTATCGGTCTGAATAAACACGATGCGCTCCACCGGCAGATTAAGTCCCATTCCAATGGCATCTGTGGCAACCACCACTCTCGTCTTTCCACTGGTAAAAAGCTTCATCTGCCGACGGCGGATTTCCGGAGGGAGGCTTCCATATATCACGCTGGCCGCAATCCCACGGGCCTCCAACCGGCCAGCCACATCCAGCACGGATTTTTTGGAAAACACGATCAGGGCATCCCCGTCACGAACGCCCTCCGGAAAAATAAACGGCTCCTCCTCACAGACCAGCTTTGTTTTACGCTCATACCGCACAATCTCAAACGTATCCTGACACAGGCCGATCAGATGGAGCACTGCCTGCTCCGCCGCCGGGCTCATGCAGATATGGATCTCCTTTGCCAGAAGTCCGAGAATGGCTCTGGTCCAGGAATGCCCCCGGTCCGTATCCGCCACAAGCTGCGCCTCATCGATGACTGCCACATCATAAAAGCGGGAAAGATCTGCCATCTCAATCGTGGATGCAGTCACACGGCTGTCGGGATCCTCGATACATTCCTGTCCGGTAAGCATCGTGCACGGAGTCCCGTATTCCTGCATCTTTTCATATACCTCCAGGGCAAGAAGCCTGAGAGGTCCCAGATAAACACCGCTTTTCGCATCCTTCAGACGTCTCAGTGCCTGAAAGGTCTTTCCGCTGTTGGTCGGCCCGATATGCAGATAAAAATGCCGTTCCATATGAAGCGCATCGGGGAATTCCATTTCCGGACGGGAGGGAACAAGCTCCAGGATTTTATTCTGAACCGTAAATTCCTTATAATTTCGGAAAAGCTCAAACAGGGGCTTCACCGTGATCTGAAGCGGAAGGGATTCCCTCGCATAGGAAAGAAAGGCTTCGCTCAGCTGCTCCTGCTCCTGCGGCATCAGAAGCCCCAGATCCAGGCGGAACAGCTCCGGAAGGAGCTCCTCTTCAATCCTTCGGATATGATTTTTATTTTGGGACCGAAAAGCAAAATAGGCCAGATTGCGCGCCTGCCTGTGATATTCCTCCAGAAGCGCACTGCTCATCCGCTGCCCCTTTCCACGCTTCATCGTCCGGATCAGACGGTTCAGACGCTCTTCATAGCCGGAGGGTCTTCTTGCGTTCTTCTGCTTTTTCTGACACGACCGTTCATACTGCTCTATATAAAACTGTACCATTGCATCCCTGTTCATCGTTTGCTCCCCTGCTGCGCATTCTTTCCGTTTTCTATTTTCTGTTTTACTTTCTCTTCTGCAGGCATTACAATAAAAAGCAGAAAGAAGGCTGCTTTTATGATTACTGTTTATATTGCCCGCTATTATGATCCCCTCCCCGAACGCCGGCATCTGACCGAGCATTCCCTGGGGCTTAAGCTTCTGGCCGAAGGCCTGTCCCGGCTCTATGGCCGGTCCATGGACACGGAGGCGCTTACCGCCGGTTTTTCCTACGGTCCTTATGGGAAGCCTTACCTTACCGCATATCCGGATATTCATTTCAACATCAGTCACTGCCCGGGCCTGGCAGCCTGTGCCTTTTCCGATACTCCGGTGGGAATCGATGTCGAACGGATCCGCCCTTTCCGGGACCGTCTGCTCAAAAAGGCGCTGTCCAGTGAAGAGCAGCTGCTCCTTCACCGCCTCGGGACGGAGGAATCGGCCCGCGAGGAATGCTTTTTCCGCTTCTGGACCCTGAAGGAAAGCTGTATCAAGCAGTCCGGAACCGGTATGACCGTACCGCTTTCCAGCTATTCCTTTTCCTTTGATCCGGAACCGTCCGCCGACTGTTCCGCCATCTGCCGTTCCCACCCGGAGCTTTTCTTTCGCCAGAGGCTTCTGAAGGACGGTTACATCCTGTCCGTATGCACCGGGCACAAAGAAGATATCCTCCTGCTGGCTGCTTCAGAGAATATCGCTGCCGATATCATCTACTGAACCTCGATCTGACACATCCGCATGGTTGCAAGAGCTGCCTCATGGCTCCCCGGCGTCACGCCTGCACAGCAGGAGGAATCCACCAGGATCCTCACCTCAGGCATATATGCCTTCAAAAGAAGTGCATTGGATACCACACAGATATCCGTGCACAGTCCCACCAGCTCCACCTGGATCTCTTCTTTCTCGCTCACTTCTTTCAGAAGCCCGGCCAGCTTCACAGAGCCAAACGTAGGCTTATCAACGATCACCGCCTTCGGCATTTCCCCGGCAATATCCTCCCGGATCTCCCAGCCCTTTGTCCCGCGGATACAGTGCTCCACCGGAAGATGACGCCCCTCCGAGGTCTGAAGATACTCTGCCCCATGGGTGTCTCTTGTGGCAAATATATTCTCCGCCTCATAGCTTCGGATCTTCTCCTTCACCTGCCCCACGATCGCCTGTGCCTCCGCTGTCCCAAGAGAACCGTCTATAAAATCATTCTGCATATCAATAACCACAAGTATTTTTCTCATAACCATTCCTCCTGCCTGCCGCCCCTTCCAAAGAAAGGCGCTATTTCTTTTTCCATTCTACCATGCATCCTGTAAATTTGCACGAAAGACTTTTCTCACCGCTTTTCTTTCCGGTTCCCCGGTGCTATAATAAAGAACGGACAGCGGCCCTCTGCCGCTTCAGTCATAAAAAAACAGGAGGAATCACAAATGAGCAAAATTGATGAAGTCAGAAGCGCCATGTTTGCTGCCATGAAGGCCAAGGATAAGGAGCGCAAGGATGCCCTTTCCGCTCTTTTGACCGCCCTGAAAAATAAAGCCATCGACAAACGCGCCGACCTTACGGAAGAGGAAGAAAATCAGGTCGTTTTAAAGGAAATCAAGCAGCTGAAGGAAACGCTGGAGCTCACTCCGGAAGACCGGACGGACATTCGTACGGAATGCACCAACCGCATCACCGTGCTGGAGGAATTTGCACCTCATATGATGGATGCCGATGAGATCAAAGCAGTGGTCAGCGAGGTGCTTCTCGGTCTTGGCATTGCACAGCCAACCGGAAAGGACAAAGGAAAAATCATGAAAGAGCTGATGCCCCGGGTAAAAGGAAAGGCAGATGGAAAGCTTGTCAACGAAGTAGTCGCTTCTTTTCTGAAATAACCCCGCCGCAGACGCAGGATCTGCTGCCATAAAAGTAGCCGTCAAAAAGGCGAAGGCCCGGTATTAAACTTCCGGCCTCCGCCTTTTTCTTTCAGTGAAGCTCCCTGCTTCCTGCAGATCATTCCTGAGGTATATAGAAAATGTCCAGAATCATTTCGTACAGTTCCTTATCGTCCACATGGAACTCCGCATATTTCTCCCCCATTGTCACCTCACCCGGCACGCTCTTCATATTCTCCTCGGAAAAGTTCACCTTCAAAAGCTGTGTCGCCATATAGGTCACCTTGGAAAGACTGATGTTGGTAATCATATTATCATTTTTCGATGCCACCTGATACAGGGAAAGAGGAACCGTGACATCCTCTTTCGTCTGCTGCAGCGCTTTCTGTATATAGGCAAACATATACTGCTTCTGCCGGCTCATCCGGGCCATATTGGAATCTACCTTCGAAGTATCTCTGGAACGGACGAACGCTTCCGCCTGACTGCCCTTCAGCAGAATTCTCTCTCCTGCCCGGAACACATCACTGTTCAGAGCCAAATCCTCCGGAACCGTAACCTCCACGCCTCCGATCGCATCATTCAGCTCATCGATCGCAGACAAATTAATGGCCGCATAAGACTGAACCGGCATTCCATACAGAAGTCTGGAAACCGAGCGAACCACATTCTCACAGCTTCCTTCCTTCCCGTCCCCGTAAGCATACGCAAGGCAGATCTGCTGATTCTCGATGCCGTAAGGATCCCCGTTCGTGTCATAGATATTCACATCCACCATGGCATCCCTGGATATGGAAAGCAGCGTAATCTGACCGCTCTGCATATCCCAGACAGCCAGAAGGATACAATCTGCCTGACCGCTCTCACCGATCCGGTCATTTCCGTCATTCATCTCTTCCCGATCCACGCCCATCAGAAGGATACTGCTCAGATTCCTGTTGTAACGGTAGGTTCTGCCTTCATACACCACCGTTTCTCCATCATCCTCCAGCTCAATCTGCATATTCTCAAGCTCGGGAGCCGTTACCTCCACCTCACCATCCCTGTAAAGAAGCGCATCCTTTCCTGCACGCTGCAGAAAGAAAAACACAATCCCAAGGATTATAAGAAGAAGCACCAGTACCAGCAGCACAATCAGCGCAATTCTTTTGATCCTTCGTATCCTTTTTTTTCTTTTCTTTTTACTCGTTTTCCTGCCCGGAACCTTCTTCGTCATATTCTGCCTTCACATCTTCCACTAATACCGCCTGCACCAGACGTCTGGTCGTATCCACTCCCGTACAGGTACTCAGCGTAATCAGTTTATCCTCGGTTGTCAGTTCTATCCCTTCCCGCACCTTCGCTCCCATGGAGCGTGGATGCATGACCTCCTCCAGATAAGAGGCAAACACCTCCTCATCTGAAAAATCAAACGCATACAGAATATGCCTGTCATCATATTCATAGGATGCCACCACCTCATAGGTCAGCATGCGGTCCGGCATGTAAATGTAAATATACGGATGCTCATCAAAAAACTCCTGATCGGAAAAATACCGCAGATCATGGAACATGGAACCGTTTTTCATATTATGGCCGTATATCAGCGTATTCGGATCCGAAAAATCCCTGCTGTTCAGTTTCTCCGTGTAAATACTTCCGCTCAGCTTCTCTTCCCCGTATATGGTATGATTCAGGTAATAGGACTGATCCTCTCCGTCCGTCTGCATAACCGGATAATCCACCTGTGTATCAGGAATACGGATCCATGCGTATGCGTCCGGATTGACAGCCTGAAGCTCTTCAAAATTAATGGGAATCTTTACGATCTCTTCCTCCGCGGGGGGCTCCGGCTCCGGTTCCTCCCTTTCCTCCGATCGCTCCTCCGATACCTCCTGCGCCAGATCCTTCATCTCCTGATCCGCCTGCTTCTGCAAAAACATATATCTGATCATGACACCCACACAAACAAGGCATCCAGTCACAGCGATCACAAGAATTACCTTCCAGAAAACCGAACCGCCCTTCTTTCTTTTCTTTCTCTTCTTTTTCGTCTGCGCCATGTAAAACCTCATATCCTGCCAGCCAAAAAAGAGTGCTGCAAAACACGCCCTGGTTTGCGGCACTCCTCTCCGGCTGCTATTCTTTCTTAACCAATCTGTCTTAAGCCTGTGCTTTCTTAAAAGCAACCACTGCAGTTCCGCCAAGGATCACAGCGGACAGTCCAAGATAATTCATCATATCGCTCTCTCCGGTCTTGGGAGATACAACTTCTGCTGTAGATGTGCTCTCATGCGCACTTCCGGACGGGCTGTCAGCAGCAAAAGCGGTCATACCGAATGCCATCATCATTCCAAGTGTCAGTACCAATAAGATCATTTTCTTCATAATAATATTACCTCCGTAATTTTTCTTCTCATTCACCAATTTAACTGCATAATCTAATTGAGTTCTATTATACCAACTCTTTTCTCAAAAGTAAATACTTTTAAAAAAAATGCAGGGCAGGAAATCTCCAAATTTCCTGTCCTGCCGTTTTTGTTCTGTCCATTCTATTCTTCAGTCTCTACAGTCGTGATCGTCAGCGGAGCATCAAAATTCACCTTGTCCCATACCTTTTCGTTGAGAACAAATTCCGTCTCTGACTCCCAGGCTTCATAGGTCTGTGTATAGAAATCCGACTGCCGCTGGGAAATGATCTCTTCCTTCCTGGAAGCAGTTGCCTCTTCATCAAATTCGCTGATCAGGCGAACCACATAGCATCCGGCATCCGTCTCGATCACATCTGCGAATTCTCCTTCTTTCAGAGCATCTGCTGCTGATGCCACGTCCTCCGGAAGGGAGGTGGATGCGTCTCCGCCAAAGGTTGCGGAGGATACGCTCAGCTCCTGCTCTTCCGCCGCTGCCGTAAGATCCCCGGTCTCCTTCGCCTTCGCAAGGATATCCTCTGCCAGTGCAACGCGTTCTTCCTTCTCTTCCTCTGTATACTCTGTACTCTCGCCATCCTCATTCAGATAGCTGGATGTGGACACATATACATATTCCGCCTTCTTCTGAGCCGCTTCCTCATCGGACACCTCCGTATCTGCGCCCTTTATCACTTCATTGTATACATGACTTCTGATAGTGATCAGCTCCAGAAGCTCACGGACAACCTCTTCAGATGCCGTCATCTGTGTAATGGTCTTCTCCGGATTATCGGACATAAACTTCGCAGCAGCATCCGCAATCTTCTGCTCCTCCTCTTCACTCAGCGCCACTCCGTACTCGGATGCATGTGCTCTCACAATATAATATTCCTTCAGCATGTCCATGATGGAATCCTTCACGGATTCTTCATAGGTCATTCCGCCGATATCCTGGCTCCACATGCTGTCTCCGAAATAGGCTTTATAATAAGTCTCTGCCTGTGCCTGCTGGATCCGGGCGGTAAAATTGGCCAGTCCCAGAGAAATCTCCTCATCCCCTACCGTTGCTGCAACCTGTGAGCCATCCAGTCCTTTGCCGGAACAGCCCGTCATCAGAACAGCGGCCAGCATCACGCCTGCCAGAACTGACGTCAGTTTTCTATTTTTCATCGCTTTATATCCTCCCTTGCCGAATTCTCTTCTCAAAGCCTGAGAATCCCCGTTCTTTCAAACAATACAGATTATATTATAGCTGTTTTCTATTCATCAATCAATGATTTTATTCCATTTAACACATTTTTCACAACTGCCAGAGGCTCCTCTTTCTCCTTGCGGCTGTTTTTCGGAGGCTGATACAGAAAATACGGTTTGGCATCCACCGTGAATTTCAGCATTCCTCCATATGCATTGATCAGTTCCGGAATCTTTGCCGGATTTACCCGCGCCTTTTCATACATCGTAAAACGGATCGACTCCGGCTTCTGAGACACCTCCGCCACATCCGCACTGTGGGCCAGCGCCTTTACATTGGCAATTTCCAGAAGATTCTGCACGGATTTCGGAGGCTCTCCGAACCTGTCCATCAGCTCCTCCAGCATATCCTCATATTCCTCCTCATTTTCAATCTGAGCGATTCGTTTGTAGATATCCAGCTTCTGAAATTCATTCCGGATATATTTGTCCGGGATATAGGCATCGATCTCCACATCAATGGTCGTCTCAAAGTCTTCCTTTACCGGAAGTCCCTTCAGGCTCTTTACCGCCTCGTTAAGCATTTTACAGTACAGGTCATACCCTACCGCTTCCATGTGTCCGTGCTGCTGAGCCCCCAGCAGATTTCCCGCCCCGCGGATCTCCAGATCCCTCATGGCGATCTTGAAGCCGCTTCCAAGCTCTGTAAACTCCCGGATGGCATGAAGGCGCTTTTCCGCCACTTCCTTTAACATCTTATCCCGCTTATACATAAGGAAAGCATAGGCTGTCCGGCTGGATCTTCCCACTCTTCCCCTCAGCTGATAAAGCTGCGACAGGCCGAGCTGATCCGCATCCTCAATGATCATGGTATTCACATTGGAAATATCCAGTCCGGTCTCGATGATCGTTGTGGATACCAGCACATCCACATCGCCGTTGATGAAATCATACATGATCTTTTCCAGTTCCTGCTCTTTCATCTGCCCATGGGCAAAGGCGACATTCGCCTCAGGCACAAGCTTCGCCACACGGTTTGCGGTCTCTATGATGGTATTGACCCGGTTATATACATAAAATACCTGACCTCCCCTGGCCAGCTCCCGGCAGATGGCCTCCCGCACCATCTCGTCATTATATTCCATGACAAAGGTCTGGATCGGCATACGGTCCACAGGCGCCTCCTCCAGAACACTCATATCCCGGATTCCGATGAGGCTCATGTGAAGGGTACGGGGAATCGGTGTTGCTGTCAGTGTCAGAACATCCACATTTTCCTTCAGCTTCTTGATCTTTTCCTTGTGCGTCACTCCGAACCGCTGCTCCTCGTCGATGACCAGAAGCCCCAGGTCCTTGTACTCCACATCCCGGGACAGAAGGCGGTGTGTACCGATGACGATATCCACCTGACCCTTTTTCAGATCCTCCACCGTCTTCTTCTGCTCAGAGGCAGTCCGGAACCGGCAAAGCAGATCCACCCGGACAGGATAATCCTTCATCCGCTGAACAAAGGTGTTATAGTGCTGCTGAGCCAGAATCGTTGTGGGCACAAGATACGCAACCTGTTTGCCCTCCTGTACTGCCTTGAACGCCGCCCGGATGGCAATCTCTGTTTTTCCGTAGCCCACGTCCCCACAGACCAGGCGATCCATGATTTTCGGGCTCTCCATATCTTTTTTGGTGGCTTCGATGGCAAGAAGCTGATCCTCTGTCTCCTCAAAGGGAAACATTTCCTCAAATTCCTTCTGCCATACGGTATCCGGCCCATACACAAAGCCCTCCCTGGCCTGCCGGGCAGCATAAAGCTCCACAAGATCCTTTGCCACCTCCTGAACCGCTCCCCGAACCCTGGTCTTGGTCCTGTTCCAGTCCTGACCTCCCAGCCGGTTCAGCTTCGGCTTCTTGCTGTCCGCCCCCGCATATTTCTGCAGCGCATCCAGCTGCGTCGCCAGAATATACAGATTACCGCCGTCGGCATACTCGATCTTGATATAATCCTTTACGGTGTGATCCACTTCAACCTTTTCAATTCCCCGGTAAATCCCGAGACCATGATTCTCATGAACCACATAATCACCCACAGAAAGCTCAGAAAAGCTCTGAATATGCTGTCCCTCATACACCCTGCGCTTCCGCTTTTTCTTCTGTTCTTTTCCGAAAATATCACTTTCAGAAATCACACCGAAACGGATCAGGGGATATTCATACCCCCGCTTCAGGCTTCCGTTCAGTACCAGGATCTCTCCCTTCTGTACGATCCGGTCCCGGTCCTCGCTGTAAAAACTGTTCAGGCCAAAATCCCTCAGCTCCTCCGCCAGACGCTTTGCCCTTGTCCTGGAAGCGCAAAACAGCACGGTCCGGTATCCTTTCTTTTTCCAGGACCTGAGTTCCTCCGTCAGCAGCTCGAAGCTTCCGTTAAAGCTGGTAACTGATTTCACATCCAGATGAAAGGAACCGGTAATCCGAAAATCTCTGCCTCTTGCCTCCATCATACTCAAAGCCGCACAATGAAAACGGTTCAGGCGCATGACCACATCCTTATAGCCATACAGAAGATTCAGCTGCCCCGGAAGGAGATATCCCTTTTCCAGACGGCTGAGCATGCTCTCCCTGAACTCCGCTTCCACTGCCCCTGACTTTTCTTCCATACGGCCGGGTTCATCCAGGAAAACAACGGTCTCTTCTTCCGGAAAATATTCCAGGAACGATACGGTACGGTCATAAAAATAGTCTATAAATCCATCTGCCCCCGAAGCAGTATCCAGATATTCCAGCCGTTCCTTCCATTCCGCGATCTGACGCTTCAGCCGACCGGCCTCCTCTGTCTTTCCTTCCTTCTCAAACAGCGCTCTCTGCTTTTTCTCCTCCGCCTCAATCGCTTTCAGCCCCTTTTTCAGCAGAGGTCTGGTCAGAAGCAGCTCAGAAGCCGGGTACAGAGTTACCTCATTAAGATTCTCTATGGAACGCTGGCTCATGACATCAAAGCTTCGTATGGAATCCACTTCATCTCCCCAGAATTCAATACGGAACGGATTCTCCTCCGTCAGCGGAAAAATATCCACGATTCCGCCCCTCACCGCAAACTGTCCGGCCTCCTCCACCTGAGCACAGCGCTCATAGCCCATGCTTACCAGCCGGCTCTTCAGTGTATCCATCCCAATGATGCTCGTCAGTGTCACCCGAAAGGTATACTCCCGCATCACCTCCAGAGGAAGTACATGATCCATACATCCGTCCACACTGGTCACCACGGTCAGGGGCTCCCCGGACAAAAGGGAACGTATCACGTTCATCCGCTGCTTTACCAGATAATTTCCGTGCACATCCGCGCTGAAAAAGATCAGATCCTTGGCAGGATACAGAAGTACCTTCGGATCAAAAAATCTGTAATCCTCGTAGATCTCCTTGGCCTTCAGCTCATTAGAGGCCAGAATAAGCCGGTATTTTTTCCCCTGTCCCAATCCATAGATCATATGGGCCTTCTGAGAATCCAGGCACCCGGCCACCTGCACTGTGCCCGTCTCCCGCTCCAGAAGCCTTCGGGCAGATTCATATTCTCCCAATTCGGTTAATGGCTGCAAAAAGGTCTGCATTAAGTTTCCTCCACTGTCTCATAGGACTTCCGGTTATATCGATTCATGGCGGCATCGGTTTCATCCCGGAGCATCATTTCCACTGCGTCAACCGCGTGCTCCATCGCTTCCTCCACCAGCTCCCGGTCTGCTTTGGGGAAGACAGAAAGAACATAGTCTGCCAGATCCCAGTTCTTTGGTTTTTCGCCGACTCCGATCTTCACCCGCTTGAAATTCTGGGTTCCGGAATGCAGAATAATGTTTTTGATCCCATTATGCCCACCGGCGCTCCCCTTTTTCCGGATGCGGATCAGCCCCGGATTCAGGCTGATATCGTCAAAGAGAACGATCAGCTCCTCCTCCGGATCTGCCTTAAAATAGGAGAGAACCTCCTGAATGCATTCCCCGCTCAGATTCATATAGGTCAAAGGCTTCAAAAGCAATACCTTCTGCCCCTCAATATAGCCCAGGCCATACTCCCCCTTAAATTTTCTTGTGTCTATCCGGATCTGATATTTTTCCGCTAATTTATCTATGGTGTCAAATCCCACATTATGCCTGGTATGGGCGTATTTTCCTCCGGGATTTCCGAGTCCTGCGATTATATACATCGTTCTCCTCTGCTCCTTTTCTTCCTGCATATCTTCCTATGGTCTTATTCAACGCACATATGGCGGACATCCCTTCGGACCCCCGCATATGTGCACAGCCTTCCTCCTGCTGTGCCTGTATATTTTATCAGGAAATTCCCAAATTGGGAAGCACCTTTTATTTCAACTTTATGAAATCCTCTTCCTTTATGATCGCCAGCCCCTGCTCTTCATCCCCCAGAACAAGCAGCTGATCTCCCGCCTGAATGTTGAAGATCCTGCGTGCCTTTGCCGGAATGACGATCTGACCCTTATCCCCTACGGTTACCAGGCCAAAGGCATGCTTTCCCCTTGGCGGAACTCCAAGGCCGTCCACCGTGCTCTCATACCTGACCAGATCATCCAGCGTCACACGGAAGATTTCCGCCAGAAGCTTACATTTTTCGATATCCGGTACAGACTCCCCTGTCTCCCATTTTGACAGCGTCTGTCGGGACACATTCACCTTTTCTGCCAGTTCCTCCTGGGACATATGATTCATTTTGCGCAATTGAAGCAGGTTATCAGCAAACATCATTTTTCTCCTTCTTTTTTATGCATTATTGCCGTACGAAAGAAGGCGCCGCCCCTTCCCGGGCCGCGCCTTCCACTAAAATTCCTGTTGCTTTTTCTACGCCTCTTCTTCCTCCGCCTCGGTTAAGGCAGCTTCATACTTTTCCAGAATGATCTGCTGTATCCTTTCTCTCGTGCCGGAATTAATCGGATGCGCAATATCCCTGTACTCTCCGTCGGACGCTTTTCTGCTGGGCATAGCGATAAACAGGCCCTTCTCCCCTTCAATTACCTTTATGTCATGCACTACAAACTCGTCGTCCAGAGTGATGGATACCACTGCTTTCATTTTGCCTTCTTTTGCAACTTTTCTAACCCGAACGTCTGTAATCTGCATTCGAATTATCCCCCCTTTGTCTATAAATTCTGTCAGATTATATAGCGGTCATTCTTCTCCACAACGATCCGGATATCCTCCTCGCCCTTATAGCAGGAATTTGCACGGATCGTATCTCTGCTCTCCACAATACAGTTTTCGATACAGGTATTGTCCCCGATATATACATCATTAAGAATAATGGAATTCTTAATCACGCAGTTATTTCCAATAAACGATTTCTTGAAGATAATCGAATTCTCAACGGTTCCGTTAATGATACAGCCGCTGGAAATCAGGCTGTTCTTCACATTCGCGCCCGGATTATATTTAGCCGGCGGCAGATCGTCAATCTTGGAGTACACATCCGGATACTGCTTGAAGAAGTAATCACGGACATCCTTTTTCAGGAAATCCATATTTGTCTTATAGTAGGACTCCACGGTGGAAATGTTGCTCCAGTAGGAATCCATACGATATCCGTAAATCCGTTTCAGGCCTTTGTAGCGGATCAGAATATCCTTTACAAAGTCATGGCGTTCTTCCGTAGCGCTCTTCTCGATCAGCTCAATGAGCTGACGGCGCCTGATCACATAGATGCCTGTGGAAATATTATTGCTCGTTGCCACCATCGGCTTTTCTTCAAACTCCTGGATTCTGCCGTCATCATCCATCTTCAGGGTGCCGAAGCGGGTGGCATCCTCTCCCGGAGGCAGCTCCTTATATACGACTGTAATATCTGCTTTCTTGGAAATATGATATTCCAGCACCTTGTTGTAATCCATTTTATAGATACAGTCACCGGACGCAATGACAACATAGGGCTCGTGGCTCTTCTTCAGGAAATCCAGATTCTGATAAATGGCATCCGCCGTTCCCCGATACCAGAAGCTGTTGTCCGCGGTGATTGTGGGCGTGAAGGTAAATAATCCCCCCTGCTTTCTTCCAAAATCCCACCATTTGGATGAGCTCAGATGTTCATGAAGGGATCTGGAATTATACTGTGTCAGAACTGCTACTTTCTGAATATGTGAATTGGACATATTGCTGAGTGCAAAGTCAATGCTCCGATAGCTTCCGGCAACCGGCATGGCAGCGATTGCACGCTTATTGGAAAGCTCACGCATTCTGTTATTATTTCCGCCTGCTAAAATGATACCTACTGCTCTCATAATACGTCACCTGCCTTAATCAAAGTCTCCCCGCTTCCAAGGACCCCTTCCGGATAATCCTGTGCATTGGTCTTCCCCCAGATCGCGGTATTCTTTCCGATCTTTACATTCGGCGGTATAACCGTATTGTCACCGATCGTCACAAGCCCAAAGCTGTAAATGTTCGGTTTTTCCTTATTCGGGATATCCTCACCGATGCCGAGGACCACACCGTCTCCCACGGTAACCTTCTCCGCGATGATGGACTTGTCGATCACACAGTTCTCTCCGATCGTGGTATTCTGCATGATAATGGAATCACGGACAATGGTTCCCTTTCCTATGGTAACACCGCATCCGATCACCGAATTATGTACCTCTCCATATACATCCGTACCCTCACCGATAATACTCCGGTCGATCACTGCATCCTCCGAAATATACTGCGGCGGGATAATCTCACTCTTTGTATAGATCTTCCAGAATTCTTCGTAAAGATTAAACTCCGGAATAATATCGATCAGCTCCATATTGGCTTCCCAGTAAGAGCCCAGTGTTCCGACATCCTTCCAGTAACCGTTGTACTCGTAAGCAAACAGACGCTGCTTCTTCTCATGGCAGTACGGAATCACATGCTTTCCAAAGTCACAGCCCGGGACATGCGCATTTGCAATCAGGGCTTCCTTCAGTACCGGCCAGGAGAAAATATAGATTCCCATAGAAGCCAGATTGCTTCTCGGATGCTCCGGCTTCTCCTCAAACTCCTGAATCCTTCCGTCATCATCCGTGATTACAATTCCGAACCGGCTTGCCTCCTCGATCGGAACCGGCATGGCTGCAATCGTAACATCCGCCTGATTGGCCTTGTGATAATCCAGCATTACCTCATAATCCATCTTATAGATATGGTCGCCGGAAAGAATCAGCACATAATCCGGATTATAGCTTTCCATATATTCCAGATTCTGATAAATGGCATTTGCCGTTCCCGAATACCATTCGCTGTTGGCACTCTTCTCATACGGCGGAAGTACCGATACGCCTCCGATATTACGGTCCAGATCCCACGGAATACCGATTCCGATATGGGAATTCAGCCGAAGCGGCTGGTACTGCGTAAGAACTCCCACGGTATCAACTCCGGAATTGATACAGTTGCTCAGTGGAAAATCAATAATTCTGTACTTCCCGCCGAAAGCCACTGCCGGCTTGGCCACCTTGGAAGTGAGAACTCCCAGTCTGCTGCCCTGTCCACCGGCAAGGAGCATCGCTATCATTTCCTTCTTAATCACGCTATCACCTCTTGTAGTTGTAGTTCTGATGCTATTATAGCATATTGATTTTGATAAGTGAACATATTTTACAATTTTTTTCTCTAAATATTTGTGTTTTTATTACATTATGCCGTATTTTTCCTCCATCATCAAAAATGGCAGGATTTTCTTTACTTACATTTTGCATAGTTTTAAAATTGTTTTAAACCTTTTTTCTTACACTTTCTACAATATTCAACTTTTTCCTCCTTTTTTTCCCATTTATTTTTCTCCGGCATCTTCCGGCACCCCCCGCAAGAAATCTCTTGGCAATCCCCGGCAGTATGCTATAATTAGGAAAACATTACATATATATAGAACAGGAAGGATTTATATGTTTCAGATTCATTTTGATAAACCTATTCACATTCATTTTATCGGCATCGGAGGAATCAGCATGAGCGGTCTTGCACAGATTCTCCGGAAAGAAGGTTTCACAATTTCCGGCTCTGATTCCAAACGTTCTCCTCTCACCGAGCAGCTGGAGGCCATCGGCTGCCTGATCCGCTACGGTCAGCGCGAGGAAAATATCACCAATGATATTGATGCGGTTGTTTATACGGCAGCCATTCATCCGGATAATCCGGAATACGCCCGGGCCTGCGCCATGGGAATCCCCATGCTCTCCAGAGCCCAGCTTCTGGGACAGATGATGGGCAACTACCATACATCCGTTGCTGTCGCCGGAACGCATGGAAAGACAACAACCACCTCCATGCTGTCGGAAATCCTCATGCTGGCAGGAACAGACCCTACGATTTCCGTTGGCGGCATTCTGAAATCCATCCACGGAAATATCCGCGTGGGCGGCTCCGACCTGTTTGTCACGGAAGCCTGTGAATATACCAACAGCTTCCTGAATTTTGCACCCACAGATTCCATCATTCTGAATGTGGAGGAAGATCATCTGGATTTCTTCCGGGATCTTTCGGACATCCGAAACTCCTTCCATCGCTTTGCCGCCAAAACGGCTGCAGACGGAGCCGTTATTATCAATGCGGACATTTTGGATTATCAGGAAATTACGGAAGGCATTGATGCCGGAATCATTACCTTTGGACTGCATGCAAATGCCATGTACAGCGCTTCTGACATTTCCTATGATGCATACGGCCATCCGACCTTTACCCTTGTAAAGGATCAGAAAAAGGCAGGCATCTTTTCCCTGAAGGTTCCCGGCATTCATAATGTATGCAATGCGCTGGCCGTCATCGCGCTCTGCGAGCGTCTGGAGGTTCCGGAAGAGACGATCCGAAAAGGGCTGCTGGCCTTTGAAGGAACGGACCGGCGTTTTCAGTATAAGGGAATGTTCCAGGGTGTTACCGTCATCGACGACTATGCACACCACCCCACGGAGATAGCCGCAACGCTCACTGCTGCCCGCAATTACCCACACAAAACCATCTGGTGCGTGTTCCAGCCCCATACCTATACCAGAACAAAGGCTTTTCTTCCGGAATTCGCCCGGTCCCTTTCCATGGCTGACAAAGTCGTTCTGGCTGATATTTACGCCGCACGGGAAACCGATACCCTGGGGATCAGTTCCGAAACACTGCAGCAGGAGATTCAGAAGCTGGGCCGGGAAGCCTGGTATCTTCCCTCCTTTGAAAAAATTCAGGATTTTCTCAAAAAAAATTGTGTCCCCGGTGATTTGTTGATAACTATGGGCGCCGGAGACGTTGTAAATATTGGCGAAAACCTTTTAAAAGAATAGTTATCCACATTATCCACATGCTTATCAACATAATCGGCAGATAAGCATGTGGATTTTTTTGTGGATGACCCGTTTACATAACAGTTTTTCCTTCCTTATGACTTTTTTCGCCCTATTCCCCTATAATACGAGCTTTTTCACTCTTCTGACCGGATAGAAGCTTTCCAATTATCCACATTTCCCACATTTTCCACATTCTTTATACCATTTTCCGGTTTTTTCTCCCCTTCCAAAATCCTATTCTCTTTTTGGGAAACCTGTGCTATAATTCCTAATACATCAGCGGCAGCGTTGCCCTCTGAACACCGCCGCTCAAAGAGAGTCCGTAACATACCGCCGTCCCGTACCGGAAGGTACATGCCTGCATAAAGCAGCCAAACGGGACATTTATGTGGAAAAGGTGAGAGTAATGGCTATACGTCTGCACAGTTCTTCCGGGTCAGGTACAACCTGTGTCCCCAATGCGTTTATTGATTATTACATGCCGTCTTCGAACGGCGAATTTGTAAAAATTTATCTGTATCTTCTCCGCTGTCTTGAGCATGGTGACCGGGACCTGTCTGTCAGCGCCCTTGCCGACCTTTTCAACAACACAGAGAAGGATATCTGCCGTGCTTTGAAATAC
Source organism: Lachnospiraceae bacterium (assembly GCA_022763925.1). Lineage (GTDB taxonomy): Bacteria > Bacillota > Clostridia > Lachnospirales > Lachnospiraceae > JAGTTR01. Next base: position 29,249 of record JALERW010000043.1, on the reverse strand, counting down.
TGGGAGAAGCAGGGTCTTCTTGTGCTGGAAGCCGGTCCTGATCGAACAATCACCGGCATCTGCATGAAAACTCCCTCTGTGCCCGCTTCCGTTCCCGCAGCTGTGCCTGAAGCAGAATCTTCCACTCCTGCGCCTTCTCCGGCATCTGCCAGGTCCTCCGGACGAAAAAATCTGTCCCGGGAACGTCTGGAAGAGCTTCAGCAGCAGGAGAACATCCAGCAGCTGCTTTTTATTGTGGAGCAGTATCTCGGACGCACGCTGGGGAGTACTCATATCAACACCATCCTGTATATCTATGATGAACTTCATTTTTCCTCGGAGCTCATCGAATACCTGGTGGAATACTGTGTATCCCGCGGCAGCAAAAGCATCCGCTACATTGAGACCGTTGCCCTTGCATGGCATGAGGAGCATATCACCACGGTGGAGCAGGCACAGGAAATCACCAGCCAGTATAATAAATATGTATTTTCTGTTTTAAAGAGCTTTGGAATCAAGGGCCGAAACCCGGTGGCCTCAGAGCTCGCCTACATAAAGAAATGGACATCCGAATACGGTTTTACCATCGAGATCATTACTCAGGCCTGCGAGAAGACCATGCTGCAGATCCATCAGCCTTCCTTTGAATACGCCGATAAGATCCTCTCCAGCTGGAAAAAGCAGGGCGTCAAGCATCCATCGGATATTCAGAAGCTGGACGAATCCTACCAGCAGTCCAGAAAGCCGGCCGCGCCCAAGGCTTCGGACACCAGGAACAAGTTTAACAATTTTGATCAGCGCACGTACGATTTCAAGGATCTGGAACGCAGGCTGCTGAACATTCAGTAGACAGGCAGCCGCCGAAGGAGAGGGACGTTTCCATGGCTTTAAGCAATGAACAGTATGATACTATCATGAGAGAATACAGCCGAAGGCAGGCAGACACCCGTCTGACTATGGCCGACCGACGCCAAACAATATATGATCGGATTCCCCGGATACAGAAGATCGACGAGGAAACGGCAGCTCTGAGTGTTTCCAGCGCCCGCCGCCTTCTGGACGGCGATGATGCTGCACTGAGCCGGCTGAAGGAGCAGCTTGCCCGGCTTTCCAAAGAGCGTGCCCGGCTCCTTGTGTCCGCCGGTTTTCCGGAGGATTATCTGGATCCGGTCTATTTCTGCCCGGACTGCAGGGACACCGGTTATGTCGGGAATCAAAAATGCCACTGTTTTCGGCAGGCAGAGATCGATCTACTGTATGCCCAGTCCAATCTGCGGGATATCCTGAAAGAGGAGAATTTTGCAGCCTTCCGGGAAGACTATTATTCTGACCGGGTAATGGATCCGGATACCGGATGCAGCTCTCTTGCTCTGGCCAGAACTGCCCTGCGGGCGGCCCAGGGCTTTGTCCGCAATTTCGGCCGCGAATATTCCAACCTGTTTCTGTACGGCAGCACCGGCATAGGAAAGACCTTTCTTATCAACTGCATCGCCAGAGAGCTTCTGGACTCCTCCTGGTCCGTGCTTTACTTTTCTTCCAGCCAGCTGTTCGAACAGTTCTCCCGGCGGAATTTCTCCCGGGCAGAGGAGGGCTCTGATCTTTACCGCCACATCTTTGAATGTGACCTGCTGATCATCGATGATCTGGGAACCGAGCTGGTAAATGCCTTTGTGTCCTCGCAGCTGTTCCTTCTGGTGAATGAACGGCTCCTGAGGAAAAAGCCCACGGTAATCTCCACCAATCTGACACCGGAGCATTTCATGAGCACCTATTCCGAGCGGATTTTTTCCCGGATATCCAGCAATTATACGATGCTGAAACTGTACGGAGAGGATATTCGCCTGCGGAAAAAAATTCTCAGCCGGACGTCCAAAAAGAAATGAGTTTCCCCGGCAAAACACTTGACTGTCAGCCGCGTTAATGATATAAATGTAGCTGTCGGAGAGTCTATATTGATACAATATTCAATACCATCATGGAGGAAAGCCAATGTCTAACGAAGAAACCAGAAATCTGGAAACCATTCCCGTTGGGAAGCTCGGTATTATCCCCCTTGCAAGCTGCAGGGAGCTGGGCGAAAAGGTAGACAAATACCTTGTGGAATGGAGAAACACCAGAGAGAATGAACATCAGTCCAACATCGCTTTTGAAGGTTATCAGCGAGACAGCTACATTATCGGAGCCAAGGTCCCCCGTTTCGGAAGCGGTGAAGCCAAAGGCACACTGACGGAAAGTGTCCGCGGCTATGATCTGTATCTCCTCGTAGATGTCTGCAACTACAGCCTGACCTATTCCCTTTGCGGGCAGATCAATCACATGTCTCCGGATGACCATTACCAGGATCTGAAGCGTGTCATCGCAGCGATCGGCGGAAAGGCCAAAAGCCTGACTGTTATCATGCCGTTCCTGTATGAGAGCCGTCAGCATAAGCGCACCGGCCGTGAATCTCTGGACTGCGCCATCGCACTTCAGGAGCTGACCAATATGGGGGTAAAAAATATCATTACATTTGATGCTCACGATCCCCGGGTTCAGAACTCCATTCCCTTAAGCGGATTTGAAACCGTTCAGCCCGCTTACCAGTTCATCAAGGGACTTCTCCGCAACGAAAAGGACCTCAAAATCGACAGCGACCATATGATGGTCATCAGCCCGGACGAGGGAGGCATGAACCGTGCCGTATATGTTGCCAACGTCCTGGGGCTTGACATGGGCATGTTCTATAAGAGAAGGGATTATACCAGAATCGTCAACGGCCGCAACCCCATCGTAGCACACGAATTCCTCGGTTCCGATGTGACCGGCAAGGATGTGATTATCATCGATGATATGATCTCCTCGGGAGAAAGTGTTCTGGAGGTCGCCAGCGAGCTCAAGCGAAGAAAGGCAAATAAGATCTTCATCTTCTCCACCTTTGGTCTTTTCACCAATGGTCTGAAGAAATTCGACAAGGCATATGAAGAAGGCTATATCACCCGGGTCCTGACCACCAATCTGGTATATCAGACACCGGAGCTTCTGGAAAAGCCCTATTATATCAACTGCGACATGAGCAAATATATTGCATATATCGTAGATACCCTGAACCACGATGCTTCCATCAGCAATCTTCTGAATCCCAATGACCGCATTCAGAAGCTGCTTACCAAATATAAAAACGGTACTCTGTAGGAGAGCAAAAGCCTGTCCCGGATGATTTCTTTCATCCGAGGCAGGCTTTTTTATACTAATCATTCAGTTCCTTTGCGTAAAGTCCGCTGTGAATGGCTTCCATGTACTGCTTCCAGATGGTTCCGGGATAGGATGAACCGGACAAACCGTTCAAAGACCGTACCTGATCACAGCCCACCCATACCGCGGTGGTATAATAGGACGTATAGCCCACAAACCAGCCATCCTTATTGTCATTGGTCGTACCGGTCTTGCCGGCACAAGGCATACCGGACAGCGACAGTGCTTTTCCGGTACCGCTCTTCATAACCCCTTCCAGAATATTTGTCATTGCATGCGCTGCATCAGACGTATACACCTGCCTTGTATCCGTCTGTGTGTTGTCCACTACAGAATTGCCGGAGGCATCTGTGATTTTCACAATACAGGTTGGGCTGCGGAACACACCCTCGCAGGCCAGTGCCGCATATCCCGATGCCATCTCCACGGGTGTGGCCCCTTTGGTCAGCCCTCCCAGCGCAGTGGAAAGCTGATGATCCGCATCCATAATTTTGGCAAATTCCAGCTCATAAAGCCTCATGAGCCCCGTTTCCACCCCGATATCCTCAAACACCTGCCATGCCACCGTATTCAGAGACTTTTCCACCGCCTGACGCAGAGTCACGTTTCCATAATAAACGCCTCCGGCGTTTTCCGGCCCTCCCTCAAATTTGTGATCATTGATCACCGTATCCGCCGTATAGTTTCCCTCCAGCGCCGGTGTATACACAGCCAGAGGCTTCATGGTACTTCCCGGCTGCCGGCTGCTCTGATAGGCACGATTCAGGCTGGTGGTCACATCCTCCTGGCTTCTTCCTCCCACGATGGATACGACCTTTCCCGTCTCATTGTCGATACAGACGGCAGCCCCCTGCATGGCATACATCCCGTCGGTTCCCCGGTTGACAAAATCCTCCAGGGTCTCATCCACCGCCTGCTGCAGCAGCACCTGCTTCTCCTCATTCAGAGAGGTATATACACGATAGCCCCCGGTCACCAGGAGATTTTGGCATTCCTCATATACCTGCCCGTATTCCTCATCATAAGCTTCCCGCTCCGCATCACTTTGAAATTCATAACGGAACGTAAATCCCTGCTTCTCCATCAGCGCACGGACTGCACAGTTGGTGGCATAAGACTGCATATAATTGCTGGCTTCCACGGTCCGGGTCTCGGTCAGTGTAATCGTTTCAGCCTTTGCCGATGCATAATCCGTCTCGCTGATCGCACCGTCCTCCAGCATTTCCTCCAGAATCCGGTCCCGGCGTTTTATGGTTTCCCCGGGACTGACCCTGGGATCATATCTGCTTGGGCTGTTGGGAATCGCACACAAAAACGCGATCTGGGACAGACTCAGCTCCGATACACTTTTTCCAAAATATCCTCTGCTGGCCGCCTCAATTCCATAATACCCGTTGGCATAATAGATATTGTTGATATAATATTCCAGGATCTGATCCTTATCATACTTCTTCTCCAGCTGCATGGCAATGAAGATCTCCTCCACCTTCCGCTCCCAGCGAACGGTATGAGAAAGGAATATATTTCTGCTCAGCTGCTGCGTAATCGTGCTTCCGCCCTGGGTAATGGACTGCTTCCGGACAAGAGAAACCACCGCCCGGAAAATCGCTTTCAGGTCATAGCCTCTGTGTTCGTAAAAACGCTTGTCCTCAATGCTGACAAAGGCCTGTTTGACATCGTCGGGGATATCCTCCGATTTCAGATAATAGACATCCTTATCGCCTTTCAGCGTGTTGATGACCGTTCCTTCATCATCATATACCTCCGTCGTCTGCGACTGGCAGAAAACGGACTCATCGCTGGCTTCCACTTTCTTCTCTGCCTCATGATACAGTTCCAGGATACGAATGCCGAAGCGATTATAAAAAACAAATGCGCAGGCAATCAGAGCCACGACAATCACGGCCTGAAACGAAAAAAATACAATTGTCCCGATTCCCGGTCCCGTCTTTTTTCTGCGTCTTCCTTTTCTCCGCCTTTTGCGGTATCTTTCCCGATCACGGTCACTGATGCGGCGCTGCCTTTTTCTTTCCGGTCCTTCCCTGCGAACGGCTTTTCCCCTATTCTGTTCTTCCCTGCGGTCTCTGTCAGACATGCTTATCCTCCGTTCCTTCCGGGATTTTGGGCTCCTCTGCAGCTCATAGCTGCCGGTCAGTAAATCTCGATCTCATGCACAAACGAAGCCTCTCCCTTCGCTTCCAAAGCATATTCCCCGGCTTTTTCCTTCAGTTCTCCGGTAAAGCCTGCGTCGTCTGTTCTTCCCACCCACGGTTCCAGACAGACAAACGGCGCATCCGGCTTGGACCATATGCCCATAAAGGGAAAATCCTCACAACGCATGGTCACATAGGGTGTTCCGTCCGGCAGGGCAATCCCCACCTGCTTTACCTGACCGTCCTCAAAAATCAGAGCATCGTTGTCAAACATATGATCATCGATCGAACATCTGCCCTCTCTGAGCGCCAGCCTGTACTTTTTATCCGGAAATGCCAGACTCTCCTGATCATCGATCTGAATATAGGTAAGCTCGTCCTGCCCGTCAAAGGTCAGAAAATAGTCGGATCGGCGGGTGCCCGCAAGAGCCGGAACCCGAAAAGCCGGATGACCTCCCAGGGAGAAATACATCTTCTGATCCCCCCGGTTACAGACAGTCCAGCAAAGCTTCAGCACATTTCCCTCAAGGCGGCATTCTGTGCGAAGTTCGAACGCAAACGGATAAATGCTCTGCGTATGTTCATCCGGGCAGAGACAGTGAACGACCGCATCCGGGCCTGCTGACACACAGGAAAAATCCATATCCCGGGCAAAGCCATGCTGTGTTTTCATCTCATAGGTTCTTCCCTCATGGCGGTAGCAGCCGCCCCGCACTTTTCCGACAAAGGGAAAAAGAATCGGAGCATGCCGGTTCCAGAAAGCGGGATCTGCGTTCCACAATACCTCCCGCCGGTTTTTCTTATCATAAATACGGCAAAGCTCTGCCCCGTGATCGCTGACCGCCACAAGCAGACGCTCATTTTCCATGGTCCTGATTTCTGACATGGCATCCTCCCCCTTTTCTTCTTACAATATGTTTATTTTACCTCTTTTAATCCCTGATGTCCACTATCCATCGGCATCAGGACCGTGCAGATGAAAAACCGCTTTCCGGGCCGGTGTCTCCAGCCTCGGAAAACGGTTTTTCTTCTTCACAATATATAGATCACAGCCCGTTAACGCCGGTTATAATTGATCAGGCAGCCCTTCAGAATAATGGAACGCTCATCATCCGTCAGATCTCCAAGCTTCAGCGTGAATTCCTTCAGGGTATCCCTCACCACATAAGCCTTTATCTCACCCTGCTTTTTTTCCACTGCCCTGCGGATATCCGGCACAAAGATGTAATCCAGATTCTGAAACGGAAGATCCGTGTCCGCATCCTCGATCAGAAACGGCAGCATCCCCCAGTTGATCAGGTTGGAGCGGTAACGCTTGGTCGCATATTCATTGGCGATGTTGGCCCAGCCGCCCAGCACCTTCTGGCAGGAAGCCGCCTGCTCTCTGGCAGAACCGTCTCCGGGCTTCACGGCAAAGATCGTGGAGCCGAAGCCCACATTGCCCTTTCCTGCCTCCGGATATTTCGCCTGAATGGATGCCATAACACCTTTCAGCTCTTCCACAGCTTCCAGAGGACAGCTTCCTGCTTCCACTGCCTTCTGTGCCTTCTGAATGGCCTTGGCTCTTCCCACATATTCCGGATCCTTTCTGGACAGAGTAAATTCCGCCAGTCCCAGCGGATTGGAACGATAGGAGGAGGTCTCCCCGGAAGGAATCAGCTCATCCGTTGTCGTCACCGGATCATGGATCTCGGAAACCACCTGCAGTACCAGATTCTCAGGAAGCTCCGACATGGCCGGCCAGTCCTTGATATTCGGTCCGAACTTTATTTCCACGGAAGGGTCTGCCACTCCCCTGCTGTCAAATACCCGATTTTCATAAATTGTCTTATCAAAGAAATATTTCGGTCCCCGGTATTCCACATCGATCTCATCCGCACCGGTCAGATAACCCTTGTTTGCCGCCGTTGCCGCAATGGAACGGGCATCCATCAGCGCAACCGAAGCGATCTGTCCGCTCTGCAGCTTGCTGCCCTCCCGGTTCGGGAAGTTTCTTGTGGAATGACGGATGGAGAAGCCATTGTTGGCAGGGGTATCTCCGGCACCGAAGCAGGGTCCGCAGAATGCAGTCTTCACAACCGCTCCGCAGCCCAGAAGATCCGCAACAGAACCATTCTTCACCAGCTCCATATAGATCGGTGTGCTGGCAGGGTATACACTTAACGTAAACTCATCCGGCCCGATGCTCTTTCCCTTCAGGATATCCGCTGCAGCGCAGATGTTCTCAAATCCGCCGCCCGCGCAGCCGGCGATGATGCCCTGATCCACATAAAGCTGTCCGCCGCGCACCTTATCTTTCAGGGTGAAATCCACTGCTCCGTCCAGGCTTACCAGCGCCTTCTTTTCACAGTCCTCCAGAATATCCATAAGGTTTGCTTTCAGCTCTTCGATAGTATACGTATTGCTCGGATGGAACGGCATGGCGATCATTGGCTTTATGCTTCCAAGATCAACGGTGATCATGCCGTCATAATAGGTCACGGCTCCCGGATTCAGTTCCTGATATTCTTCTTTTCTTCCATGGATATCAAAATATTCCTCGATCTTCTCATCGGTTCTCCAGATGGAAGACAGACAGGTGGTCTCTGTAGTCATCACATCCACGCCGATACGGAAGTCTGCACTTAAGCTTCCGACACCGGGACCGACAAATTCCATCACCTTATTCTTCACATAACCGTTGGCAAATACCGCGCCGATAATGGCCAGCGCAACGTCCTGAGGGCCAACCCCCTTTGCCGGTGCTCCGGTCAGATACACGCCCACAACCCCCGGCATATTCACATCATAGGTCTGACAGAGAAGCTGCTTTACCAGCTCTCCTCCTCCCTCACCAATGGCCATGGTTCCCAGCGCACCGTATCGGGTATGGCTGTCAGAGCCAAGGATCATCTTTCCGCAGCCGGCCAGCATCTCCCTGGCAAACTGATGAATGACCGCCTGATGCGGAGGCACATAAATCCCGCCGTACCGCTTCGCACAGGAAAGGCCAAACATATGATCATCCTCATTGATCGTACCGCCCACAGCGCACAGACTGTTGTGGCAGTTGGTAAGCACATACGGGATCGGGAACTTCTCCAGACCCGATGCTCTTGCCGTCTGAATAATTCCCACAAAGGTAATATCATGGGAAGTCAGCTTGTCGAATTTCAGCTTCAGCTTCTCCATATTGCCGGATGTATTGTGTGCCTCCAGAATACGGTATGCTATCGTATGTTCCGCAGCCTCTTTCTTATCCGGCACATATCCGAGCCGGCTCTTCAGGAGTGCTTCGGCATCCTTTCCGTCCTCCACCACCTGGGTTCCGTTCAGCAGCCATGCGCCGCCTTCCGATAACTTTATCATAAATACTGTCCCTCCAAATCTGTATGGATCTGATTTTCCCTGCCGGATTTTCCTCTCCGGCCGGTCTTTCCATCCATTATAGACGGGAGCATCATGGAATGCAAGATTTTTCCGTCCCCTGTTTTATATCCGTTATTTCTTTGCGTCGATCTCCCCGACCGATGTTGTAACCATTTTCGTCAGCGCAAACAATGCCAGCGCATTGGGAATCACCATCAGATAATTGAAGGCATCCATCAGCTCCCATACCAGATCATTGGACGCAACCGTGCCCACAAAAATGAATGCCAGCGCAATCAGTGTGAAGACTACCGTTGCCGTTTTGGCCTTATTCTCTCCCGCAAGCCAGATGACATTGATCTTTGCAAACATATTCCAGCTGAGAATCGTGGAGAATGCAAAGAAGAACAGACATACCGCCACGAACACCGCCCCAAAGCGCTCGCCGAAGACAGAGCCGAATGCGATCTGCGCCAGATTGCTTTTTTTGATTACTTCGCTTGCCGCCGCTGCCCCGCAGGCATTCAGCGGTCCGTCTGCACTGTACATAGTAGAAATAATCACAAGCGCATTCAGGGTAAGAACAACAAATGTATCAATGAACACACCGATCATAGCCACAATACCCTGCTCATGCGGATGCGTTACGTTTGCCTGCGCGTGTGCATGAGGGGTGGAGCCCATACCGGCTTCATTGGAAAACAGGCCTCTCTTCGCGCCCTGGCTGACTGCAGACTTCAGCGCTGCGCCGAATGCGCCGCCGATAATGGCCTGAGGCTGGAAGGCATATTGAAAAATCATGGCAAAGGTAGCCGGAATATACTGAATCCGAAGCACCAGCACCACAACGCTTCCCAGAAGGAAGACAGCCGCCATGACAGGAACAAGCTTCTCACACACCGATGCAAGTCTCTGTACACCGCCCAGGAAAATGACAGCACAGATCACAACAAGCACGACGCCGACCACCCAGGACGGAATGCCGAACGCCGTCTGAATCGTGGCGCCGATGGAGTTGGACTGTACCATGCAGCCAAGGAAGCCCAGGGCAAGAATAATGGTAATTGCGAAAAATACGGCAAGCGCCTTGCCGAATCCGCCTTTAAAAGCAGTGGTAATATAGTAAACAGGTCCGCCGTGAATCTTCCCTTCCCTGTCTACCACACGGGTCTTCTGTGCAAGTGTTGCCTCTGCATAGATGGTTGCCATACCAAGAAATGCAATCACCCACATCCAGAAAATGGCTCCGGGGCCTCCGGTAAGAATAGCTCCCGACGCACCGATAATATTTCCGGTTCCAACCTGGGCTGCAATGGCCGTAGCCAGCGCCTGGAAGGAACTCATTCCGCTTTCCTGTTTTCCTCCCTTTAAGGAAATTGTTCCAAATACCTTTTTTATGCCTGCTTTGAAATACCGTATCTGAACAAAACGGGTCTTAACGGAATACCACAGACCTACTGCGATCAGCAGTACGATCAGGATATAGCTGGATAAATAGTTGTTGATGTTTACCACAATCGGGTAAAGGGTCGCTTCTAACGATGCTAACATGTGTTCTTCTCCTCCTCAGTGTACCGAACCCTGCTTTCACATGAGCAGGATTCCAAATAAAAAGAGCAGCCGATGATTCAGCTGCTCTGGAAAAGATGACATATAAATATGCACAGACCAAAAGGTCTGTATGTACTTACTCTGTCCTTTTACCTGAGAGATTCAGCAGCATGCGCTGCCTTGCACCTTCGGTACTCATTTATCTGAGCTTCTCCAGAGCCACATCCATTCTTAGTCCCCACCCGCATTTCGGGCACCTGAGAGTTTTACTCCTTCGGCAGGCTGTCAGCCATTCCCCTAAGAACTTCGTCTGCTACTATTTAATTACAGAATATACCCTATCACTCCATTATATGGTTGTCAACTACTTTTTCTTCCTCCTCCGTCTCTGATCCTGCGGCCGGCTTCACCTGGGGAAAGGTAATGGTCACACGGAACAGATCTCCGTCCAGATATATTTCAAAAGTTCCCTTCTGAAGCTCGGTCAGATTTCTTGCAATAGACAGTCCCAGGCCGCTCCCCTCCGTGCTTCTGGAAACATCTCCCCGAACAAACCGTTCCGTCAGCTCATCTGCCCGGATATTCAGCGGCTGCTCGGAAATGTTTTTCAGGGAAAATACCGCCCGGCCGTGATCTTCCGAGAGATCCGCATATACCCGGCTTCCCGGCATGGCATATTTGGCTGCGTTATTGTAAAGATTCTCCACCACACGCCACATTCTCCTTCCATCTGCCTGCACATAGACCGGTTCCTTCGGCAGTGTAGTGATCAGCTGCAGCTGACGCGCGGAAAACTTTTCTGAAAATTCTCCATTCGTCTGATTTACCAGCTCCACCAGATCCACATTCATAAATTCCAGCTGAATATTTCCCGAGCTGATCTTGGATGCCTCCACCAGATCCTCCGTAAGATTTTTCAGGCGCCAAGATTTGGCCTCCAGCACATCCAGATAGCCTTTCAGCTTTTCATCCTGTATATTTTCCCTTTTCATCAGATCCACATAATTGATGATGGAGGTCAGCGGAGTCTTGATGTCGTGAGAAACATTCGTGATCAAATCCGTCTTCAGCCGTTCGCTTTTCAGGCTTTTCTCCACCGCATTGGCCAGGCCGTCCCCGATGCTGTTCACTGCACCGGCGAACATCCGGTTATTTCCGGTAAGTCCCTCCGTATCGATTTTGTAATCCAGCTCCCCGTCGGTGATCCTCTGCATCCCCTCCCGGATCTGCTGCATCTGCACAGCCTGCCGAAGCAGAAATACCCCGACAAGCAGATCGATCAGCATCGCAAGGAAAAAGGCAAAGACACTGCTTTGTCCCAGCAGGTACAGGTTTGCCAGAAAAAATGCAAGATAAGATAAGCCGGTCTTCAGCGTCACGGTCCGTGCCGACCAGCAGCCCTTCAGTCCTCTGCACAGTCCTGCCGTAAGGCTGTTGCTTATGAGATTTCCTGCCTTTATCCTCCGCACAAGACTCATCCAACCGGCAATCAGCCCTGCATTGGAGAGCGCAGCCGCTCCCATGGCGATCACCGCACAGAGCCACAGATTGGAAAGACTCCGGTCAAAGGATTCCGCCACCAGCTGCATGGCAATAAAATCAACGAACAGAAGTGCGGATGCCAGGGCAAAGAAAAACAGAAGCTCTATTTCTGTTTTCCACCGGTCCAGGGCGCATAAAGCCACCTGGTCCTGCCCGGGCTTTTTCCCTGCCAGTACCGTCAGTGCCACAAGGCTGATGAAATAGATAACGGAAGACAGAATCAGTGTGGTAATCCCTGATGTAAACAGCGGGCGCACCTTTTCGAACTCTTCCTTCTGCTCTGTAAACAGATCCGATACCGGATAGGATGTATCTGCTCCGGTGATCACCAGCCAGCTTCCGCCGTCATCCCGTGCGGATGCAAAGCTCTGTGCATAGGAGATCCAGTTTTTACTCATCACCTCTGTCTCCATGGACATACGGCTGCTTCCGGAAATGTTATACTCGCTTTCGGAGGTTGCCTCATTCCATACAAAATAAGCCCCCAGCTTCTGTACCGCCCCCCCGGCATTTTCGGCATGAAGCTCCGGCATGTTCGTATATACGGTCCCGTTTTTCTCTGCAAAATACCGGAAATTCGTATGATCCGCTTCCAGCGACTGGCGAAGCTTATGATATTCTGTTACACAGTCCCCCAGATAGGAAAGACTCTCTGCAACCGCCTCATGAAGCCGGGTAATCTCCTCCCCGTTCAGATCATACAGCTGTTCCAGTGCTCTCACACTTTCCACATTTGTGGGATAATACAACTCCTTCAGACGGTGAATTTCGTTCCCGTCTGCCTCCCCGGCAGTATCAACAACAGCAGCATCCACCTCCCCGTCATCGGAAAATCCCACCATGCACCATCGGTTGACATCCTCCAGCCGGTAGTTCAAAACCACCTGCTCTCCCCGGATATTCACCGATACGGAAACCTCCTGATCTTTCGTCAGATCTCCCTGCGTACCAAACATTTCCTGAAGCCCGACCAGTCTCGCCGCATCATACCACCGAGCTTCATAAGCATCCAGAAAATAACTGCTGTCCTCAAACTGCAGTGCCCTTCCGGCATCGTCAAGATCCGCTGTCATCATATAGCTGAACAGCAAAAGCAGCCCGAGCACAACGCCGGCGACAGCAGCGTGGGACAAAACCAGAAGGACCGCCTTAACCGCTCCGTTCGATCTCTTTTTTTCCATATATTCTTGTTCCTCCTCTAATCAGCATCGGAAATCTTCTCCAGCTTATAGCCGATCCCCCAGACCACCTTCAGATACCGGGGCTCCTTCGGATTGATCTCTATCTTCTCACGGATATGGCGGATATGTACAGCCACCGTATTTTCCGCCCCGTATGCATCCTCATTCCATATGCTCTCATAAATCTGATTGATGGAAAACACCTTCCCCTGATTGCGGATCAGCAGCAGCAGAATGTTATACTCCATAGGCGTGAGCTTCACGGGCTCTCCGTCCACGGTCACTTCTTTTCGGTCATCATCCACCTCAAGCCCTCCGGTGCGGTACACCTTACCGCTTTCTGACGGAAGATTTCCAAGCTTGGTATAACGGCGCAGCTGGGATTTCACCCTTGCCACCAGCTCCAGCGGATTAAAGGGCTTGGTCACATAATCATCCGCTCCGATATTCAGGCCCAGAATCTTATCCGTATCCTCCGATTTCGCGGACAGAATAATGATCGGAATACTGCTTTCCTCCCGGATCTTTAAGGTTGCCCGGATCCCGTCCAGACGCGGCATCATCACATCGATGATCAGAAGATGTACCTCGTTCTTTTTCAGCAGCTCCAGCGCCTGGATCCCATCATAGGCCTTCAGGATATGATAGCCCTCCTGCATCAGATATATCTCAATGGCTTCCACGATTTCCTTATCATCATCACATACTAAAATATTCATCATTTCTCTCACCTCGTCTCCTATTATACAGGAAGGAAGAGGTATTTAAAAGGACGCCCTCTTCTTTTATGCTCTTACTATACCAGTGGATTTTTAAGCAACAGACAGGAGAATTCTTAAGAAATTATGAATTTGGATATTGAAAGGAAACGTGGTACACTATATACAGATATTTTCTCAAAGGAGGCCTGCCATGGAACCCGTTATTTTTCATGTGGATGTCAATTCTGCCTATCTTAGCTGGACCTCTGTGGAGAACCAAAAGACCGGCAGGGGACCGGACCTTCGTACCATTCCTTCTATTATAGGAGGAGATCAGAAAAGCCGCCACGGGATCGTTCTGGCCAAATCCATTCCTGCCAAAGCCTTCGGTATTTCCACCGGAGAGCCGGTGGCCTCGGCACTGAAAAAATGTCCCTCGCTGGTCATTGCGCCTCCCGAGCACAGGCTTTACAGACAGTACAGTCAGAATCTCATGGAATGTCTTTCCTCCTTCTGCCCGAGCCTGGAGCAGCTGAGCATTGATGAATGCTTCCTGGATTTTTCGGAGTCCATTTCCGAGTATCCCGGGCCGGTGGAGGCAGCCACGCAGATCAAGGACACGGTATTTTCCCGATTTGGATTCACGGTAAATGTAGGCATCTCCTCCCGCCGGGTCCTGGCCAAGATGGCTTCCGATTTTAAAAAGCCCAATCTGGTACACACGCTGTATCCCGAGGAGATACCCAAGAAAATGTGGCCGCTTCCGGTAGGGGAGCTTTACATGGCCGGACGTTCCAGCACTAACACGCTAAATAAGCTGGGGATCTATACCATTGGTGACCTGGCCCGTGCCGACCGGGCTCTGATCGAATCTCATTTAAAAAGTCACGGCGGACTCTTATGGGAGTATGCCAACGGCATTGATGAACGCCCGGTCGTCACAGAGACGCCGGAAGCCAAAGGTATCGGCAATTCCACCACCCTTTCCAGAGACGTCACCCGACGGGAGGATGCCCTTCCCGTTTTAAAAACGCTTTCCGATATGGTTTCCTCACGTCTGAAAAAAGCCGGACAGCTGGCAGGGACCGTTACGGTGGAAATCAAATACAGTACCTTTCAAAGCTTTTCTCATCAGATGCAGCTTCTGTCTCCTTCCAATTCCCCCGAGGCACTGTATCAGGCCGCCTGCACCCTGTTTGATGCTCTCTGGGACGGGGAGCCGATCCGTCTTCTCGGCATTCGCGGAACGAGACTTCTAAAGGAAGGAGAACCGGTACAGCTGAACCTCTTTGACCTGGACTTTAAAAGCTATCAGAAGGACGAAAAGCATAAAAAGCTGGATCGGGCACTGGAGAAGATCCGCAGGCGCTACGGCAGCGATTCCGTGACAACCGCCGGGCAGCTGAACAAACGGAAATAAAAGCCTGACAGCCTCCTTGACAAATAAAGGAACCTGTTTTATAATCATCTGGTTTACAAATGAACTGTTTATTTTTGAACAAAAGGAGCTGTTACCCATGAATGAAAACGGTGATAATTATTTCCGAAGCATGCAGTATTTTCATAAAACCTATCGAAAATTCTGCCAGCAGGCTGTAGAAGAATACCATTTTACTCCGGGGGAAGTGGATGTCATGGCCTTTCTTTCCAATAACCCCGGCATGAATACCGCGGCAGATATCTGCCGCTTTAAAAATATTTCCAAGCCCCTCGTATGCCGAAGCGTCGAGGCGCTTGCAAGAGACGGCTTCCTTCATCCGGTCACAGACGAACGGGACCGTAGGGTCATCCATCTTCACCTGACTGCAAAGGCTGACCAGATCTCCGGCCGCCTCAGGCGCTGCCGTGCAGACTTTTTTCGGCAGCTGATGGACGGCATTTCCGCCGAACAATTTGCCGCCTTTGAAGCAGTACTCGATCGGATGCAGGAAAATCTATACCAGCTTCTGTCCTCCGACTGTAGAATGAATACCGAAGATATACACAACCAATGCACGCAGAAAGAAGGTAATCATCATGAATAACAACACAACTGCCGATCTGGGCAGCGGAAGCATCGGAAAGCTTTTGTTTCGCCTGGCCCTTCCGGCTATCACCGCTCAGATCGTCAATGTCCTTTACAATATGGTAGACCGGATGTACATCGGACATATTCCGGAGGTGGGCGCTACTGCCCTGACCGGCATGGGGGTCTGCCTTCCTCTGATCGTAGTGATTTCCGCCTTCGGTGCACTGTCCGGCATGGGCGGAGCTCCCCGGGCAGCAATCAAGATGGGCCAGCAGGACAACGAGGAAGCTGAACGGATCCTCGGAAACTGCACTACAGGAACTGTCCTGTTCGGAATCATACTCACCGTTGTATTCCGCCTGTTCAGCGATGATCTGCTGATGGTTTTCGGCGCCAGCGAAAATACCTTTCCCTACGCCTCTGCCTATATGCATATTTATTCCTGCGGCACGCTCTTCGTTCTGATCTCCCTGGGGCTGAATTCCTTTATCTCCACCCAGGGCTTTGCCACGGTCAGCATGCTCAGTACCCTGATCGGTGCGGTTTCCAATATTATCCTGGATCCCATCCTGATTTTCGGGCTGAATATGGGTGTGGAGGGGGCCGCACTTGCCACAATCATCTCCCAGGCCTTTTCCGCCATCTGGATCCTTCATTTCCTCAGCGGAAGAAAAACAAAGCTGAAAATACGGAAAAAGAACCTGCACATACATCTGAAGACCTATCTTCCATGTATGGCTCTCGGACTTTCCCCTTTCATCATGCAGTCCACGGAAAGTCTGATTTCCATCTGTTTCAATACCTCCCTTCTGAAATACGGTGGAGATGTGGCTGTCGGTTCCATGACAATCCTTTCCAGCGTCATGCAGTTTTCCATGCTGCCGCTGCAGGGACTGACCCAGGGTGCTCAGCCCATCATCAGTTACAATTACGGTGCTAAAAATGCAGACCGGATCCGGGACACCTTTTTCCTTCTCCTGAAATCCTGTCTGCTCTATTCCTCACTGCTCTGGGCTATCGCAATATTTGCGCCTCAGGTATTTGTGGCTATTTTCACCTCCGATCCGGCCCTTACCGCATATGCGAAATGGTCCATGCGGATCTACATGTCCATGTCCCTGATATTCGGAGCCCAGATTGCCTGCCAGCAGACCTTCCTGGCACTTGGGAACGCCAAAACCTCCCTGTTTCTGGCCATTCTCCGGAAAATCATCCTGCTGGTTCCGCTGATCTTTATTCTGCCTCACTGCTTTGCGGACAAGGTCATGGCGGTCTTTCTTGCAGAACCGGTAGCGGATACCCTGGCTGTAGCAACCACTGTCACCATGTTTGCCATTCAGTTCCGTCAGGTTTTAAAGGAGCTTCGTACGTCCCGAGAAGCTTCCACCTGAATCTGACGAATATCCATAAAAAGGGAGGATATCCCGAAGGCCTGACAGCCAGGGGATATCCTCCCTTTTTGTTCTTATCGTTCCAACATTATTCCCGTCCGTTCGGCTTCAGCTCCTTATAGAGCGTCTTCCCGGCTTCATTCTTCGGTATCTTCTCAATGGAATATACCGTGAAAGCCTTACCCTGCAGTCTGGTCTGCTCTCTGAGGAACATTTCCACTGCTTCCCGGTCTTCTTCTTTCGGGCTGGTAATGTACACCTCCATATGGTCATCCACACCGGAGCAGGCACAGTCCAGTTCCTCAAAGCGCCTCTTCACCATGCGCTCCGTCTCATCCAGATTTACCCGGTTGCCGTATATTTTCAGGAAACGCTTCTTCCGGCCGACGATATAATAAAAGCCGTCCGCATCCATCTTTGCCATATCTCCGGTAACGAGCCTTCCGTTCCGTTCATCTCCCTTTGTCAGATCTTCCTGGGCTGTGGCATAGCCGAGCGTTACATTCGGCCCTTCATAGACCAACTCTCCCACCACATCCGGCTCTGTTACGGGCTCTCCGTTCACATCAATAAGTGTAAAATGACCGCCGGGGATAGCAATGCCCATGCTTCCGTATTTTTCCAGAGACTTTTCCGCAGGAAGATATCCCATACGGGCCGTGGCCTCTGTCTGGCCGTACATGACAATAAACTGCTTTCCTTCCTTTTGTGCATACTCCGCAAATTCCTTATGGAGCTCCGGAACCAGCTTGCCTCCCGCCTGAGTCATGGTCCGAAGGCTCGGCAGCTTCATCCGGAAGAAACGGAGCTTTTTCAGCATCTCATAGGTATAGGGCACACCGCCAAAGGAGGTAGCCCGGGCATTTTCGAAAAACTCCCAGAATTTCTTTTCCCACAGGGTCGTATTGGTCAGAAGGATCTGCGCTCCCACCAGTACATGGCTGTTAATAATAGAAAGTCCGTAGGTATAATTCATCCGCAGCGTAGTAATAGGGCGCTCGGTCTCATCCAGTTTCAGATATTCGGCAATGGATTCTGCATTGGCCTGGATGTTCCTGTAGCTCTGCCGCACCAGTTTCGGGCTTCCCGTACTGCCTGAAGTGGTAAGAAGAAGAGCCAGATCCTCATACAGCGGGATATCCTCCGGAAATCCGGTACGGAACAGTCCGTATCCATACGCTTCAAAGATACAGGAATCCCCGGGGAACTCCTTTCTTCTGTCCAACGGTGCATAGACATAAGCCGGACGGTAAGCCGCTGTCAGCTGCTCCGCCAGATCTCTGTGAATGTGATTATCCAAAAGAAGCGGAACCACCCGGTTCTTCAGAAAAGCAAGATAGCCAAACATGGATCCGATGGTATTCTCACAGAAACAGAATACCAGTGTTCTGACGGGAAGCGTCTTCCCCAGCCGGTCACAGAAGCGTGCCAGGTCTTCATAGGTCGCTGTCTGACCGTTATCCTCTCTGGCGGCAATCCTGTCACCAAATGTTTCAAATGCATCATAGTAAGCCATATGGCCTGCCCCCTTTCCGCCGTTTCCGGCATGCATCCGTATTTCTTATCCGATCACGCGGGACAACGTCCCGATGATATCGTATCCGTCCCACAGAAGTCCCATGTCCAGTGTCTGACCGAACGCTGCAATGCGGTCAATTCCCTTCAGATGATTGCGGAAAATAAAGTCCGTCACTTCCTTCCGGTCCACCCCGAGAACAGCCGCTGTCTGAACCTTCTTTGTGATATGGGCCGCAAGCTCATCCAGCCGGTCCGCTTTATATTCAAAAAACATTCCGAAGGAACCGCGGAGCTCATCAATGTGCTCCGGAAGCCTTTCCACTGTAATCACATAGAGCAGATTATCGTATCTGTGTACCTCCGGTGACGCATGTCTCTGATCTGCAAGGAAATTACAGAGCCGGTCGTATTTGTCACTCACCTTGATATCTGCCAGATCATAATTCTCCGCCGCTTTCTGAACCGCCTCCCAGAAACGCTTTCCGGCAGACAGCGCCGCCTGCTTTTCTTCCGGACTGTCTGTCAGCCAGATCACCACATGAGGCGCCGTGCAGGCGTTCTGATCCAACAGATACGTATCATTATAAAAATTTACCGCCAGCTGGCGCAGCTCCTCCTCATCCATCCCGGCCACTGCCGAAGGCCGCACAAGCCCAATGGAATACCTGTCTGCAAATGCGATCTCCACGCACCGACTGCCCACGGGCGATTCCCGGATCGTTTCGATGGTGGCATCGCCTCCCCAGATCACCCGCGCATCACAGAGCGACGAATAGACATCGGTCACTTCCTTATCATGATCATAAGACATAATGGACGTCTGTTCCCGTATATCCTGATATTCCTCTCTGGCAAAGAGACGCTCCAGAGCACTGCAGATAATATCGGTCTGAACAAAGCCTTTGGAAGATACCCGCACAATATTCGCATTCCCTGACAGCAGCCCAAGCACATAGGAATAGGCAAAGTTCACCGGAACATTCGACGGAGCAATATGAAAAACAAGTCCCCGTCCCAGGCGCTCCCCGCAGACCGCCTCCTCTTTCAGGCGCTTCAGATTCCCCTTCCGGCACCAGAAACCAAAAGCTGCCACATCTGTATACGCAGCCGTCCGCACATCCTTCCGAAGCTCTTTTCCGAGATCAGAAAGGAAATCCATGGTGTGCTCTTCAAAGGGCTGCACCGGGCATACATCCGGCCACAGAACCCCTGCCAGAAGACGCACGCTTTCCTGTACGGAATTCAGTCTCTCATTTTCGTTCATAGGTATCACTGCACCCCCTTACCTCCGCGTTCCGGATTCTTCCTGACACTTCAAAATATTTTCCAAGCCTTCCGCAGGGACAGTCATCCTCCCCCAGAAGGACCCCCTCATCCTCGGTCAGGATGGAATGTCCCGGATAGGACTCCGGCAGCATGGACACTACCTGAAGCACACCCTTTTCCCCCACATCGCAGGGAGAGAAATCGGACATTCTCCTGGGAATAATGTCAGAATATATGCTTGCATGCAGATGCCCGCACTCACACTCCATGTAAATACAGCCGGTCTGCTCCACCATTCCGTAATAATCCATCACATGTTCAATTCCGCAGGCATCCTTCAGTCTCTGTTTAAACTCTGCCTTGGAGACTGCCTCGTTCTGCAGTTTCTTCCAGCCGCCTCCATGGATCAGGATTCCCCTGGAAAGATCCAGCGGCTCCTCAAGCTTACAGAGCTCCTTGTAAAAATACTGCCAGATCATAAAGGTAAATCCAAACAGCAGGATCTTCTGCCCTTTGTACTTCTCAAGAAATTCCCGGATCCCATCCAGATTCAGCTTCATACCATCATCCAGCGCATAAATCCTTCTGGAGCCGAACATGGAAAAGCCCAGAATTCCGGCACCTCTTGCTGAAAACATGGCACGGTTCCTTATCACGGACGGACAGTCGATAATGATCATCGGCATCCGGGACTGCCCGGTAAAATCCGTCACGATCCTGGCCAGCGTCAGCTGCTGGTTGGAAGCGGTCTGCTCATCCAGAAAAATTTTTGAGACCTGCTGACCGGTAGTACCTGAGGAGGTCATGGTCTTAAACACCTCCTCTTCCGGGATACTGGACATCCGGCGCTCCTTAAACAGACGCACCGGCATCATGGGTATATCATAATAATCCTTCACCTTCGAAGCGTCATACCCCAGTCCGTCCAGAATTCTGCGGTAGTCTTCGCAGCGGGACCTGTGATGCTCCGTCAGTTCCAGCAAACGCTCGGTCATCACACGGGTCTTTTTTATGCGGTCCATGGAATATGGCTCATATTCCAGCAATTTGGCATATTCCAACACGATTCCCCCTTTTTCCGGATCTTTCCCCATCCGGCTTCCGTTTTTTCCAAAGCTCAATCCGAGAGCAGCTGCGGATGGGCAACCTCAAAAATCCCATCCTTCAGCAAAAATTTCTCCCCATGTCCGGGGTATACTGGCATATCCGGCGGCAGAGACTGATAGAAAGGCTTCGCTTTCGTCTCGTAATCCTCACTGCTTCCTCCGTCAAACCGGGTCACCACCTGCCGGTCTCCAAAGAGAGAATCTCCGGGGAAAAGAATCTCCCCGTCAATGAGAATGGCACAGCTTCCCGGAGAATGCCCCGGCGTCAGCACCATCTCGATCGAATGATCCTTCCATGCAAAAAGCAGCCGGTCCTCAAAGGTGACATCGGCTGCTTCACATACAAACTTGGGATAATCCCGAACCCGTTCTCCCGTAATAAAGATCAGATATACTCCGAAAATTCTCGAAAGATTGCTCCGGATATCCTGAATTCTCTGGCTGCATGGAAGGGAGGCGATTGTCTGAAACCGGTAATGCTCCCGAAGAGCATTCAATCCGCTGATGTGATCCCCGTGCTCATGTGTAAGAAGCACCAGCTCCGGAGTCACCTGGTTCTGCCTCAAAATTTCCTCAATCTGTTCATAATTGTTCGGATCGATGATGACCGCAGCCCCGTCCTCCATGAGGACATAACAATTCCCTGTGGTCTGCCGGTCCACGGTCCGCTCGATTTTCAACGACTCCATGTCCCGAATTCTCCTGTTTCTGCTGCTGTTCTGTTCTGCTCCCGCAGCCCGGAGCGCTCCAGATCCGTCTATCAGCCAATACCTGCATCCACTCTTAAGATCTGCCCGGTCACGTAGCTGGCCCGGTCAGAAGCCAGATACAGAATCACATCTGCCACCTCCTGCGGAGTTCCCTTTCTCGGAATATCCGCATTGCGCAGCTGCCGGTCCAGAATCTCCTCGGAAAGCACCGAGGTCATGGCTGTATCGATGACACCGGGTGCCACTGCATTGACACGGATCCCTTTCTCTGCCAGCTCTGCCGACAGCGTCTTGGTGGCCGCTGCCATGGCTGCCTTGGAAGCGGAATATGCCAGCTGTCCCGCATTGCCGTCCAGGCCGATCACGCTGGAAACATTCACGATACTTCCCTTCTTATTGCGCAGCATCAGCTTCACCATATACTGGGTCAGAAGCATCTGAGAAAAGAAATTTACCTCGAAGGTATTCTTCAGGCTCTCCATGGACATCATCTGGAAGTAGGCATCATCCGCAATGCCCGCCACATTGATCAGCATATCGATCTTCTTCCTGCTTTTCTGTATCGTTCTGGCCGCATCCCGGATGGCATCCGCATCCTTCAGGTCAAAATACACCGGAATCACTTCCCGGCCGTACTCCTTCGAAAGTGCGTCCACATGTTCTTTAAATTCCTCTGTCTCCTTCTGACAGCAGGCAAATACGTCTGCTCCCTCGCGGACAAACAGATCCAGAACAGCTCTTCCGATTCCCTGAAGACATCCGGTCACGACTGCCGTCTTATTTTCCAACAGCATATCTGTCACTCCCTATCCTTCAATATCTACGCCGTAAACCTCTTTCAGAACGATCTTGCCGTGCTCATAGGAATTGAAATCCAGAATATCCTTCATCTCCATCATGATGTCAAAGGACTCTTCCAGATCTGCGATCAGATCCATATGCGCTACGGAATCCCATGCTTCCAGTCCGCGGTACTTAAGGCCCGGGAGCTGATCCTTGGTCACTTTCAGGTTGGAAATAAATGCTTTGTCATACTTCTCTAAATTTGTCATGTTGATCCTCCTTATATTTACAGGCTGAAGGAGCCGCCAGTTCTCTGGCCCATTGAATAGCTTCCTCCAGCAATGCTTCCGGCTGTGTTATCCGGTCAATCAGTCCGATCCTCTGTGCCATGGCCGCATTGATCATCTGACCGGTATATAAAAGCTGCTTTGCCCATCCGGGCCCCACAAGTCTGGGCAGGCGCTGAGTCGCCCCTGCTCCCGGAGTAATGCCGAGCGTACATTCCGGCTGCGCAAATCTGGCTCTTCTGGATGCGATCCGGTAATGACAGGCCATCGCCAGCTCATTGCCTCCGCCCAGGGCCATCCCATTCACCGCAGCGATAACAGGAATAGGAAATTGTTCGATCCTTGTATTCAGGCTGCTTCCAAGTCTTCCCCAGACAAGTGCCTCCGCTGCATCCAGAGGCAGCATCTCCTCAATGTCCGCACCACAGCAGAATACCCGATCCGCGCCGGTCAGAACCAGCGCCTCCACAGAATCATCCTGCTCCACCTGCGTGAGTGCTTCCTGAATCTCCGCCATAAATGCTTCGTTCAAGGCATTCCTCGTCTCCGTCTGCGCGAGTATCATAATTGCAACATTTTCGTCCTTTTCTATCCGGATATGCTCCAATTTTCCCCAATTCCTCCCGTTAATCCATTATACCCCTCATTACATTCAAAAGCAAGAACTGTGCCAAGACAACTTCCTTCTTCCTTGCGGCGCCCTTTTTCCCCGAAAAACCGCGTTCTTTTACGGTTTTTTCGTTTCAAAAGCTGAACTTTGTTGCATTATTACATCGTATCTTTCAGATATTTTTTTACATATCGTCCGGTATAGGAAGCCGGATTGGCCGCCACTTCCTCGGGAGTTCCCTTTGCGATCACCGTGCCGCCCCGGTCTCCGCCCTCGGGTCCGATATCAATAATATAATCGGCTGTCTTGATCACATCCAGGTTATGCTCTATGACGATCACGGTATTGCCTCCCTCCGCCAGCCGGTGAAGAATATCGATCAGCTTGTGCACATCCGCGAAATGCAGTCCGGTAGTGGGTTCGTCCAGAATATAGACGGTACGCCCGGTACTCCTTCGGCTCAGCTCTGCAGCCAGCTTGATCCGCTGAGCTTCTCCTCCCGACAGCTCCGTGGAGGGCTGTCCCAGACGGATATAGGAAAGTCCCACATCGTACAGCGTCTCGATCTTCCTGCGGATGGACGGAACCGGCTCAAAGAAATGCAGTGCCTCCTCCACGGTCATATTCAGCACATCATAGATACTTTTGCCTTTATATTTGACTTCCAGCGTCTCCCGGTTATACCGTTTTCCCTGGCAGACCTCACAGGGCACATAAACATCCGGCAGGAAATGCATCTCAATCTTAATAATACCGTCCCCGCTGCATGCCTCACAGCGTCCTCCCTTCACGTTGAAGCTGAAACGCCCCTTCTTGTAGCCCCGGGCCTTGGCGTCCGCTGTGGACGCAAACAGATCCCGGATCTGATCAAAGACCCCTGTATAGGTGGCCGGATTGGAGCGGGGTGTCCTTCCGATAGGTGACTGGTCAATGGCAATGACCTTATCCAGCTGCTCCAGTCCTGTTATCCCCCGATGCTTACCGGGTATTGTCCGTGCCCGGTTCAGATCTCTGGCCAGGCACTTATACAGGATCTCATTGACCAGTGAGCTTTTGCCGGAACCGGAAACTCCCGTCACACAGGTCATAACGCCTAAGGGAAAATTCACATCAATATTTTTCAGATTATTTTCCGCTGCCCCCTTCACGGTCAGCCATCCCTGAGGCGTTCTTCGTGCCTTCGGCACCGGTATTTTCATTCGGCCGCTTAAATATGCTCCGGTGATGGAGTTCTCGTTCTGCATGATCTCCTCCGCCGTTCCGGCTGCCACTACCTCACCGCCGTGTTCTCCTGCTCCCGGCCCGATGTCCACAATGTAATCCGCCTCCCGCATGGTATCCTCGTCATGCTCCACCACGATCAGTGTATTACCCAGATCCCGCAGATGCTTTAACGTATTCAGCAGCTTGTCATTGTCTCTCTGATGCAGGCCAATGCTGGGCTCGTCCAGGATATAGGCCACCCCCACCAGACCGGAACCGATCTGGGTCGCCAGACGGATTCTCTGCGCCTCACCCCCCGACAGTGTTCCTGTGGCGCGGGACAGGCTTAAGTAATCCAGTCCGACAGACATAAGAAAGCCGACTCTCGCCCGGATCTCCTTCAGCACCTGCCGGCCGATCATCTCCTGCTGTGCGGTAAGCTTCATATCCTTTAAAAACTCCTGCAGGGCCGCAATGGACATAGAAGTCACCTCATAGATATTTTTATCACAGACCGTGACCGCCAGAGCTGATTCCTTCAGACGCTGGCCTTTGCAGAGCTTACAGGGCGTGATGCGCATAAAGGATTCATACTCCTGTTTTACTACATCAGACCCGGTCTCCCGGTACCTCCGGTTCACATTTTCGATAAGGCCTTCAAAGGGTACATCATAGATGCCCTCTCCCCGCTGGCCTTTGTAGTGAACCTTAAGCACTTTCCCGTTCGTCCCGTACAGGAGTACATTGCGCACCTCCTCCGGAAGCTCCTGATAAGGGGTATCCAGCGAGAATCCATAAGCCTCTGACATGGCATCCAGAATGGCCCGGGTAAAACTGCTCTTATCTGTGCAGGATTGCCAGCCCATAACCGCAATTGCCCCCTGACTGATAGCAAGACTCTTGTCCGGGATCATCAGGTTCTCATCGAATTCCATCTTATAGCCCAGGCCGGTACACTCCGGGCAGGCCCCGAACGGGTTATTGAAAGAGAAGCTTCTCGGCTCGATCTCCTCAATACTCACCCCGCACTCCGGACAGGAAAAGCTTTCACTGAACTGAATCGGCTCTCCATCGATCACATCCACAATCATCAGGCCGTCTGCCAGCGCCAGCACACTCTCAACGGAATCTGTCAGACGTTTTTCCATACCCTCCCGGACAACCAGACGGTCCACTACAATCTCAATATTATGCTTGATATTCTTATCCAGGCGGATCTCCTCTGACAGCTCATACAGACTTCCGTCAATCCGGACCCGCACATAACCGCTGCGTTTTGCCTGCTCCAGAAGCTTCACATGTTCTCCCTTTCTCCCCCGGACTACAGGAGCCAGCAGCTGGATCTTCGTCCGCTCCGGCAGCCCCATGATCTGATCTACCATCTGATCCACGCTCTGCCTGCGGATCTCCCTTCCACATTTCGGGCAGTGGGGGATACCGATTCTGGCATAGAGCAGGCGGAAATAATCATAGATTTCCGTTACAGTGCCCACAGTGGAACGGGGATTTCGGTTCGTGGACTTCTGATCAATGGAAATGGCCGGAGAAAGCCCTTCAATCGTATCCACATCCGGCTTCTCCATCTGCCCCAGAAACTGTCTGGCATAGGAGGAAAGGGATTCCATATATCTCCGCTGCCCTTCCGCATAGATCGTATCAAAGGCCAGAGAAGATTTCCCCGAACCGCTTAAGCCCGTCAGCACCACAAATTCATTTCTCGGGATATCGAGATCAATATTCTTCAGATTGTGCACCCGGGCACCTCTGATTTTAATAAACTGTTTTACCGTTTTCTCTGACATGTCCTACCTCTTCTGTTTTATTTTCTCTCGTCCTGTGACTGATCGAGCATCTTCTTAAGCGAAAGTATTTTATCCCTAAGCTCTGCAGCCAGTTCAAAATTCAGCTCTGCAGCCGCAGACTTCATCTTCTTCGTCAGTTTGGCAATCAGGCGTTCCAGTTCCCTGGAATCCATAGACTCCGGATCCTTCTCAAACTGCAGTTCCTCCCTGGCCACCTCTCTGGAGATCCTGATCTGATCCCGGACCGCCTTCTGAATCGTCTTCGGTGTGATATTATGAGCCTCATTATATGCCTGCTGAATTTCCCGTCTTCGATTGGTTTCGTCGGTCGCAAGCCGCATGGAATCCGTAATGATGTCCGCATACATGATCACATGTCCCTCTGAATTTCGGGCTGCGCGACCGATGGTCTGAATCAGGGAAGTCTCCGAGCGAAGGAAGCCTTCCTTGTCCGCATCCAGAATCGCCACCAGAGTAATTTCCGGAATATCCAGTCCCTCCCTCAAAAGGTTGATTCCCACCAGAACATCGAAAACATCCAGACGCATATCACGAATGATCTCCGTTCGTTCCAGAGTATCAATATCCGAATGCAGATATTTCACCCGAATACCCAGCTCCCTCATATAATCCGTGAGATCCTCCGCCATCCGCTTGGTCAGAGTTGTAATCAGCACCTTATGCTTTGCGGCCACTTCCTTATGAACCTCGCCCACCAGATCGTCGATCTGTCCTTCCACCGGGCGCACCTCCACCCTGGGGTCCAAAAGGCCGGTCGGCCGGATGATCTGCTCTGCCCGCAGAAGCTCATGCTCCGCTTCATATGCTCCGGGTGTCGCGGATACGAACAGCATCTGATCAATCTTATTTTCAAATTCCTGAAAGCTTAAAGGCCGGTTATCCTTCGCGGAAGGCAGACGAAAGCCGTAATCCACCAGCGTGGTCTTCCTGGACTGATCTCCGGCATACATTGCTCCGATCTGAGGAATCGTCTTATGGGACTCGTCAATAATGATCAGAAAATCCTCCGGGAAATAGTCCATCAGTGTATTCGGAGGCACACCCGGTGCCAGCCCTGCAAGATGTCTGGAATAATTCTCGATCCCGGAGCAGAAGCCGGTCTCCTTGAGCATTTCAATATCGAAATTGGTACGCTCCGCTATCCGCTGAGCCTCGAGAAGCTTGTCCTCGCTTTTGAAATAGCGCACCCGCTCCTCCAGCTCGGCCTCAATGTCCCTGGCTGCCCTCTGAATCTGCTCTGCCGGCACCACATAATGGGAGGCCGGAAAAATCGCCACATGCTCCCGTATTCCCTTGATTTCCCCGGTCAGCACATCAATCTCCGAAATCCGGTCAATCTCATCCCCGAAAAACTCCACACGAATCGCCGTATCCATCTCACTGGCCGGGATGATCTCCAGCACATCGCCACGCACCCGGAAGGTTCCGCGTTTGAAATCCATATCATTTCTTGTATATTGTATATCCACAAGCTGTCTTAATACCTCATCCCGGTCTTTGCACATCCCCGGACGCAGGGAAACCATCATCTTCTCAAAGTTTTCCGGCTCACCCAATCCGTAAATACACGATACGGACGCCACGATGATCACATCCCGGCGCTCGATCAGGGCTGCTGTCGCCGACAGGCGCAGCTTGTCGATCTCATCATTGACAGAGGAATCCTTGGCAATATACGTGTCCGAAGAAGGAACATAGGCCTCCGGCTGATAATAATCGTAATAGGACACAAAATACTCCACCGCGTTCTCGGGGAAGAACTCCTTGAATTCCCCGTACAGCTGGGCTGCCAGGGTCTTATTATGGGCAATGATCAGGGTCGGCTTATTCAGCGCCTGGATAACATTTGCCATGGTGAAGGTCTTGCCTGAGCCGGTAACGCCAAGCAGCGTTTCGAACTGGTTTCCTTCCTTAAAGCCCTTCACAAGTTTTTCTATCGCCTGCGGCTGGTCGCCGGTTGGTTTATATTCGGAGTGTAATATGAATTTATCCATGATTTTCCTCCTTTTTCATGCATTTGCTATGATTACTATCAGCCACAAATCTGGCACTTTTGTTCAACAACATCTATCGTTTATTTTCAATTTCTTTTACAACTTTATCAAAATCAGATTCAATCGGCTGAGTTTTGCTAAATATTTCATATTCATGATATGCCTTTTCTAACGCCTGCCTATGCGATACCTTCCCATTATCTCGTAAGATATCGTATCTACGGAATTCCAGAAATGCATTAATGCTATCTGACTTTAGAATCCGTCCATCCGGAGCATTTTCCCAGGCAGTTAATCCCATATTATCTTTTGTATGATCTGCTGTATCATATACAATTTCTGCTGCTGTTTTTCCTGTTTTTCTTTTTACGAATGAAAGTCACTGAAAAGTATAGCATACTTAAAATAAAAAGTATAGATGTTTTCCAGAACATTTGTTCTTTCTCACATCTATACTTCCAGATAGCTATCACTCGGTTCTTTTCATTTGTGTTTTCAATTTACCTAGTCTTTTCTAAACTACTGAGGCTTCCTTCTCTCAAATATTATTCCGTTTTCTATGCCTTATTTCTTACAACGGCAAATAGGAAGAAATCATGCTACAGCAGGCACAGTAGCTAAACAATCAATTACTGAATATCCGTCACCTTATATCCCTGGTCGGCAACAGCCTGTTTCAGAATATCATCCGAAATATCTTTCTCCAGCGTTACAATAGCCGTTCCGGTTTTGTGACTAACGGAAGCCTCCGTCACACCATCAAGTGCTTCCAGTGCTTTTTTTGTGTGCA
Source organism: Lachnospiraceae bacterium (assembly GCA_022763925.1). Lineage (GTDB taxonomy): Bacteria > Bacillota > Clostridia > Lachnospirales > Lachnospiraceae > JAGTTR01. The sequence goes on along the minus strand of JALERW010000043.1, from coordinate 74 downwards.
TCTCGCAATGTCCACACATCATACCTTCGATTTTCAGTGTTTTTTCCATGATTTTTGTCTCCTTTTCGATTGTG
>JALERW010000042.1 GCA_022763925.1 Lachnospiraceae bacterium | reverse complement strand
ACCGCTGCCGTCAGAAGAATGGCCAGCAGAATGGACAAGGCCAGCGTAATTCCCACGATCTGCATATGCTGTAACAGTGCCTTCAGAAGCTTCTGATGGTATTTCAGTGCATATTCAAGCATTCCCATCATCCATCCTTCCTCCGTGAACCCTCCCGGCAAAGGAAAGTCCCAGCCGGACCGCCTCGATCAGTGATTCCACGTACGCATTGGCCGGATGCTCCAGTATATTTAGAGGAGAGTCAAACTGCATGATCTCTCCGCGGTCCATAATCATGACACGGCTTCCGAGCTTCAGCGCCTCCGTGACATCGTGGGTCACAAACAGAATCGTCTTATGCTGCTGTCGGTAAATGGCAAGAAGCTCATCCTGAAGCCTGGTTCGATTGATAGCATCAATGGCGCCAAATGGTTCATCCATCAAAAGGATCGCAGGATCGGCCGCCAGTGCCCGTGCAAGCCCCACTCTCTGCTGCTGTCCGCCGGAAAGCTGAGAGGGATACCGGTCCCGGTACTCCTGCGGATCCAGATTTACCAGAAGGAGAAGCTCATCCACCCGCTTTTGGATACGGGCTTTGTCCCATTTCAGGATCTCCGGCACGGTTCCGATATTTTTTCCCACTGTCATATGCGGAAACAGCCCGATCTGCTGAATCACATAACCGATATTGCGTCTCAGCTCCACCACATCGGCCTCTTTCAGATCACTTCCCATCACACGGATGGTTCCTTCGGTGGGCTTTACCAGACCATTGACCATTCTCATCAGTGTTGTTTTCCCACAGCCGGAGGTTCCGAGAATCGTAATGAATTCTCCCTCCTCCACAGAAAAACTGATATCTTTCACGGCAGCGCCGGCACTGTCGGAATATCGTTTAGTCACATGGCAAAATTCCACTGCTGTACTCATCTTGTACTGTCCCTCTTTTCTTCCAGCATAAGAGCCTGCACCGGGCATACCTCCCGGCAGAGTCCACAGCCCACACACCGCTTCGCATCGCTTACCGCAATATGTCCCTCCTGCAAAGCAAGTACCCCAAAGGGGCAGCGTTTCACACAGGCCTTACAGCCAATACATGTCTCTTCCACCCGGATTCTCTTCCCGCTCTCCGGCCAGCTTCCCCAAAGATCCAGCGCCTTTGAAGCCCGGAACAGATAACAGCAGTCCTCACAGCAGTTGCATAATCCTCCGGGATTCGCCGTATGAACCAGCCCTGCCTGATCCGCCTTCAGAATCACCTGCCTGGCTTCTTCCTTCGTAATCGGCACTGCGAATCCTTTGCGGGCGAAGGAATTTTCCGCCGTCCGATACGTAATACAGGTATTCACCGGATGCTCACAGCCCTCTTTCAGCACCCGGCAGTCACAGTCTGCCAGATAGGGAGTGTCCTCCCGGTTTTCCACAAAAGCCAGCGCCTCCTCCAGCGTCAGCACCCGGTCCTGCGTAGGCTTCTGCGCAGGTTTCTTCCCCTTATCTGCTCCATTCTGCATCTTTGGATCCCTCAAGGCCTGCCTTAGGCCCTCCACATAAGCATCAAAATACCATGCATCCAGAGCCTGCTTCTGTTTTGTCGGCAGCGCATGATAGGCAGAGCGCTCCATGACCGCAAAAATATCAAGCCGTCCGTAAAAGCTTCCAAAGCAATAGCTTCCATCCGCCTCAAGCCAGAGAACCCCTCGCTTCCATGCCTGTTCCACCCACCGGCGAGCCCCGTCTCTGTCCGAAACGAGCGCATGGCCAATAAGATATTTCTCAAGCTCCTTTCCCGAAAAGTGCTCCGGCAAAAAGCCATCCAGCACTTCACATTCCGTCTCCGTCAGAATGTGCTCCATGACCGGAAGACCCTCTTCCGGTATTTTAAAGCGCTCTGCCACGCGCGCTCTATCGTATGCCATATACTGTCTTCCCACCTGACCTTCTGCATTCCCGGCTGCTAATTCAGCGTATCATAAAATTCCTTCGCCACTTCCTCATATTCTCGCTGTTCAATATCCACTTCACTGTTCAGCTGTATCATGGTATCCGTATCCAGGCTGGCACTGATCCTGTTAATCGCTTCCTCCACATCCGGATATTGATCCAGCACTTCCTGACGAACAACCGGAATGATATTGTAGGGAGGCCAGAACTGCCGGTCGTCCTCAAGAAGCGTCAGTGCTTCATCTGCAAGAGCCGCATCTGTTGTATATGCCGGTACGCAGTCCACCTCATCGTTTTTCATAATCTCATATTTCAGAGCATTGTCAAAGGAAGTTTTTTCCGCAAAATCAAAAGGACCATAGGCGCTCTCCAGACCCGGAAGGCCATCCTCCCGCTCCAGGAAATCCGCTGTGCTTCCAAACCGTATATGGGATGCATTGGCCTGAAGATCGGAAATCGTGTAAATACCCCAGTTTTCTGCAGCTTCTGTCCGGATGGCCAGCCCGCTTCCGTCATTTACCCGGCAAAAATCCAGCACCGCGAGACCATACTTATCTGCATACATGCTCTTTACCTTCTCATAAACCGCCTGCGGATCCGTCATCATACCCTCCCCCAGGATCGTCATAAGTGCCGTACCTGTATATTCCGGATACAGATCTATCTCATCATTGCAGATCGTTTCGTGAATGACCGAATTATAGATTTCAAACTTCCGTTCCACCGTGTAACCCAGATCCTCCAGGGCCAGGGCATAGAGCTCACTGACAATCAGGTTCTCGGTAAAGCCTTTGGAACCCACGATAATTTTCTTTTCTTCTTCTTTTCCTTTACAGCCCGCCACTGCTGCGATCACCATGCTGACTGCAAGAAGCAGTGTGAACAGTTTTTTTCCTGTTTTTTTCATAATTTTCCCTCCTGCCAGGTGTTTTCGTTATTATAACCGCTATTATATAACAGTACTTCCTGTTTTTCTATCCTTTCTTTTTCCGGATACAAAAAATAACGCCGCAAATGCGAAAGACGGCTTCAAAATCTGCCCTTTGCATTCGTGGCGTATTCCTTAAAAGCTTCTCCGAAGAACAGCCGCACTCTGTCCCGGAAGATAGACCTTCACATTTCCATCATGTACCCTGCATCTGGAGGCTGCCCTGTCATAGCCCTCCTCCGAGGTCATAATCAGACGCTCCATCACCTCAT
>JALERW010000037.1 GCA_022763925.1 Lachnospiraceae bacterium | reverse complement strand
ATGCGAGCGTAGAGCAGCCGCAGGGCTGCGTACATATCGCTGATGGTGCCCACGGTGGAGCGTGCGTTGCCCCCCAGTCGGGACTGATCTACGATGACAGAGGCGGAGAGGTTGTCGATCCGCTCCACCTTCGGCTTCTCGTATTTGGGAAGCCGCCCCCGCATGAAGGCGGTGTAGGTCTCGTTCATCTGCCGCTGGCTCTCGGCGGCAATGGTATCGAATACGATGCTGGACTTCCCGGATCCGGATACCCCGGTAAAAACCACAATTTTCCCCTTCGGAATATCCAAGGACACATTTTTCAGGTTATTCTGCCGAAGTCCCCGGATCATAATTTTTTCCTGTTCCATGTTAAATCGCCTCTCTTTCTATGGAATCATACATTTCTGCAAACGGAAACAGTAAGGACGAAGTGTCATCCACTGCGTCCTTACGATTTGTTCATATCGCTTTATTCTGCAATCATCACTCAAATTTTAGAGCGAATCGGAACGAACTCGATATATCCCCTCGTTCCGATGGGTTCCAGTTGAATTCTGGGATTTGAACGATCCCACTGATAGCCAATCAAAGAAGGGTCATAGTTTTTCTCAGCCTCCCAGATTTCCGCAATTGCCTGCTCGTAATCTTCTTCCTGAAAGGGTTCTCCCTGGAACATCAGGTACTGCGCTTTCGGAAGTTCAATCACGTCGAAGCCATCGGGAATCTCACCAGTATAATCCTCCGCTACTTCAACACCCTGTACATACTGGCTCGTTCCCGGTTTGATATACGCTTCCGGAAGCCACAGGCATACCGGTTCGCCGCAAAGGGATTTCATGCTCACCAGCACTCCCCAAATATCGCAGCCGACTTCCTCACAATATTTCATATACTCCGTGGCTGTTTTTCCCCTTTTGAGGATAACCTTTCTTTTGGGTTTGTCGATGACTTGCATAAATACATTTCTTGCACCCATGGTCGTTTTCTTCCTTTCCATAAACCGAAACTTAACACCGTAGGGAGTAAACAAATGCAGGGGAATCGGATTGGCAGCATATTCCCTTGGATTGCATCCAAACTCTTTACAGAAAGCTCTCTGGAATCCATCAACGCTTCCAAAGCCGTAATCCATAGCAACATCAAGGACCTTTACATCCTCATCCCGTATTTTGAGAGCAGCTTGCTTTAACCTTAATTTTCGGATGTATTCAGACGGCGTTACACCTGTATACTCTAAAAACAACCGCCGTGCATACCATGGAGAATACAGCGATACCTTTGCCACATCTGCAAAGGAAATATTCTCACGCAGATGTTTTTCGATATACTCCTGCATCCGTTGTACTGCTTCAATTTGTTCCCGCATTTTCTCACCTCCCAACACAATCATTTTACAAGAATGCGGTTGAAATTCTCTCGACCATTTTTGCTATCTTCCAATCGAAATGTTATGGAATATATCGGCAATCAATTTCGTTTTGGATGTTTCACAGCAAATGCCGCCCCATTTACAATGCCGCAAACACCTCGCAGCCCCGCTTCTTCAGCCACAGATACAGCACCCCGCAGATCAGGATCCACGTCATATTCGCAGTGTAACTCGGGATAACGATAGCACATCAGTTCCATGTAAGCTTCCAGCAGTTCCATCTCGTCGTCCAGTGTGACCATGGGTTGATCTTCCTTTACACTGAGCCGGAAGAAATCCACCAGACGCATCAGCAGATCCGCCACGCTTCCATCGCCGTTCAGCTGTGCCTGGATCCGGATGGTATCCAGCGTGTTATACAGAAAATGGGGATTAACCTGGCTCTTCAGGTAGAGCATGGACATCTTCTGCTCCGTCAGTTCTGCCCGCAGCGCCTCCGGATTTTCCAGCGTAAGGTAAAAGGACAGCGTCATCAGGGTGATTCCCATGCCGCTGATCAGCCATGCGTGATGCAGGCCCTGCAGTACGCAGACCATAGTTACCGTATAGGTAATCGGAAGCAGGAAATTTCCCAGCTCTGCCACCGCCAGAAAGATCCTGGCCGGCCAATCCAGCCGCCTGGGTTTTCCGGTTTCCTCCTCAACCAGAATAGCGATATACTGATAAAATAAATAAATCACCAGAACCATACTGCCAAGAAACAGCCGGTGAACGGCGTCGTTCAAAAGCACCGGTACCGTGTCCAGATGATTCACTGTGCAGACAGTGACGCCGTCCAGCACCAGATCATGTTTTATTTCAATAAAATACACCGATATCTGAAGCAGTACTCTATGTTCCGGATTCAGAATATCCGGATTCCATCCGACAATCGCCTTTCTTCTGTTCAAAATAATACTTGTACGTATTTTTTACCTTATTCCATAACGCCTGACTCTTGTTTATCACTTCCATTCCCATTGTTGCTTCCGATCACCTGATACTTCCGCGGGGAAAAAATCATTCCCAGCAACGCTCCGGCTAAAAACAAAACTGCACCTGTAAGCAGGATTTCCCGACCCGTGTATTCTCCTTTATCGATCTGATTCATTAATAATTCACATTTTTTCCACATAGTTTTCCTCCTTGTAAACGAATTACCTATCGACACGCATTGTTCTGTTACTCTATATTCTACAGGATTATTCCGATTATATATAGTATGTTTTAACGTCAATATGTGTCAATTTTTGAGAACGTACCATCTTTGAACGCACCTCATTCTGGAGCAATATATCAGTATTTTATCCCAAAAACAAAAAAACCCTCATAAACAGCGAATACACGCCATTTATGAGAGTTCATTTTCTGAAATATTAATGCCGGGTCTGCATTAGTTGCCCATCTGCTTTGCAACCTCAGCTGCGAAATCCTCTTCCTTCTTTTCAATTCCCTCACCGGTCTCGAAACGAACGAAGCTCTTGATCTTGATCTTCGCGCTGTTTGCCTTGGCAACCTCGTCCACATACTTGCTTACGATCTGCTTGCCATCCTCAGCCTTAACATATACCTGGTCTAACAGGCAGATTTCCTTCAGCTCCTTGTTGATACGGCCTTCGATCATTCCCTTGATAACCTTCTCAGGCTTCTGGGACTCCTTCGGGTCGTTCATGATCTGAGCCATCAGGATCTCTTTCTCATGATCGATATACTCCTGGCTGATCTCAGAACGGTTGGTGTACAGAGGCTTTAATGCTGCAACCTGCATAGCAACGTTCTTAGCCATTTCCTTCACGGCATCGTTCACAACATCGGTCTCAACGTCAACCAGAACACCGATCTTGCCGCCCATATGTGTATAGGAAGCAACAAAACCATTCGCCTCTTCTACCTTCTGGAAACGACGGATCTTCATATTCTCGCCGATCACTGCGATCTGTCCCGCAAGTGCCTCATTTACGGTCTTGCCCTCTTCAAATTTCCAGGGCTCAGCTAAAAATGCATCGATATCTGCTGCGCTGGTCTCCAGAGCCTGCTCTGCAACCTGTGCAACATATCCCTGAAACTTCTCGTTCTTTGCAACGAAGTCTGTCTCTGCATTCACCTCAACAGCGACTGCCTTCTTGCTGTCCTCGGTAACCTTCAGCATAACAATACCCTCTGCTGCGATTCTTCCGGCTTTCTTCTGTGCGGTTGCAAGACCTTTCTCTCTCAGGAACTCCACAGCCTTGTCCATATCGCCGTCAGTAGCTGTAAGAGCCTTCTTACAGTCCATCATTCCGGCACCGCTCATTTCTCTTAACTCTTTTACCATTGCTGCTGTAATAGCCATTGTATCTTCCTCCATTAGATGTAAAATCGTTGCGGATTACTCTTCAACTGCTGCTTCTTCCTCGACTGCAGCCTCTGCCTCTTCAACTTCCTCAGCTGCGCCCTGGTTTGCCTCTACAACAGCATCTGCCATCTTGGACACGATCAGCTTAACCGCACGGATTGCGTCATCGTTGCCCGGGATCACATAATCCAGCTCTTCCGGATCACAGTTGGTATCAGCAATACCTACTAACGGGATACCTAAGGTATGAGCCTCCTGTACGCAGATTCTCTCCTTCTTCGGGTCAACTACGAAGATAACATCCGGGAGCTTCTTCATGTTCTTGATTCCGCCCAGGTTCTTCTCCAGCTTCTCCCACTCTTTCTTGAGTGCGATCACTTCCTTCTTGGGAAGTACATCAAAGGTTCCATCCTCTGCCATGGTCTCGATTGCCTTTAATCTTGCGATTCTGCTCTGGATGGTCTTGAAGTTGGTAAGCATTCCGCCTAACCATCTCTCATTTACATAGAACATTCCGCATCTCTCAGCCTCTACACGGATTGCATCCTGCGCCTGCTTCTTCGTTCCCACAAAAAGAACGGTGCCGCCCTCTGCTGCCACATCAAAGATTGCCTTGTAAGCCTCGTCGACCTTTCCAACGGACTTCTGCAGGTCGATGATATAGATACCATTTCTCTCAGTGTAGATGTAAGGAGCCATCTTAGGGTTCCATCTTCTTGTCTGGTGTCCGAAATGAACACCTGCTTCGAGTAACTGCTTCATTGAAATTACGCTCATGTTTCTTTCCTCCATTTGGTTAAATTCTTCCGCTGGTTTCCTCTTTCCGGAAAGACCGTCTCCGGCACCATTTCCAGAATCCACCCGCGTGTTTTCTCATAGACTTTGATAGTATAGCACAGGATTTTTCCTAATTCAAGGATTTTCTCATCATAATACAGATTTTTCTGTTCAAAAGTACCGCTTTCTACAGAATCCCCTGCAGAAACAGCAAAAGAACCAAAAGCGGCAGAATCCAGGTCACATAAAAACGGATCCATTTCGGCATCCGGATACCCGTTCCTGCATTGGCCTCTGCCAGATAATTGTCAAATCCCCAGCCAGCTCCGGATACACAGAACAGAAGATAAATCAGAGAGCCCAGCGGCAGAAGAAGATTGCTCACAATGAAATCCTCCAGATCCAGTACCGTGCTTCCTGATCCCAGCGGC
>JALERW010000003.1 GCA_022763925.1 Lachnospiraceae bacterium | reverse complement strand
TGGGCGGAGATCATGTGCCCATTGATGCGGCGATCGTCGGTATCATAGACAGCGTGGAGATGGATCGAAGATAAGAAAAAACACATTTATTTGAATATATTCTCCTATAGAAAAGCAGATCGGATAAGAGGTGAAATACCCTCTATCCGGTCTGCTTTTCTGGGTTTTTAAATACTTTTATTGATAAAAATGATTAAAAGTGCAAATAATACATGAAAAAATGATTATAAAAGTACAAATAAGTATTGAAAAAACTTGGAAATTGGTGCATGTTATGTTACAAAAAACAGTATCACTATTTCTCTATTTGAAGAGAAAGCTCAAACATTCTCTTCATTTTTTCTGTTATCATTTCATAAGGGAAAAAGGCCAGTCTTGCCGGGTTGGACATCATTCCTTCTATATAACGATTCAATTCTGCTTCCGTAATTGAGAATGTTCCGATGAGTCCTGTAAGAAATCTTCTGAAATCATCAACATCCTGGAAACCTAAAAGATCCATGGCTCTTTTTACCTTCTCTTTTTTAAAGATTTTTCTAATGAGACAATTGAAAAGGTTCCTTACATGCTATTATTGATTTTGTGTAGAATAATAGGTAAATCACATATAATTAAGAGGGATGGTACCTACTGATTGATATAAATTTTTATTTGACAGGTAAATATGTTCTGTTTAACTTATTTCTTACCAACTAAGGGAATTAATATATGAATCAGTAGGTATACAAGTATAAAAAACGTCTCTGTCATTCTTGTTTCGCCGGGCAGGCAGCTCGTAAAATGGGCAGATTTTTACGGCCTCGTCAATTGCAAGTTGCCGCATCACCCGTTGTACTCTTGTTGTACTCCTGGTTCTTTTGCGGTTGGAACCGGATGCCGCTCTTTCCATACGCACCAGATGGAAATGGTGGCAATAACAACAACACCGCCTATCAGTGCAAACAGACCGGGTTGTTCTCCGTTGAAAAAGAATACCCACACCGGATTTAATATGGGTTCCAGTGCGGCGATCAGAGAGCACATCAGAGGAGAGCAGTCCTTTGCGGCAAGACCATATAAAACGTATGGAATTCCGATCTGAAGGATACCGAGAATCAGGATGGATACCATTGAAATGCCTGATATCGGTGTATCAAATACAAAAGCAAAGGGCAGGCCGATCGCTGCAGTGAGCAGGTGTCCTATGAGAATACTGCTCATCCGGTTATCTTCATTTGCATTGCCTGTCACGATATACATGACAGAAAGTGAGAGACCGGAAAGAGTTGCCATGATATTGCCGAAGATATTGCCGAAGGACAGCTGATCAAAGAAAAACAGTGCAATGCCGAAAACACAGGCTGCTACGGCAATAATATCTGATCTCCGGAAGGTTTCGTGAAGAAAGAAGATGGAGATCAGCAAAATAAAGATCGGTGAAGTGAACTGCAGCATCGTGGCATTTGCTGCTGTGGTAAATTTGTTTGCACTTACAATAAGAAGGAGATCACCTGTAAGGAAGATTCCGCCAAGAAGGACCTCCTTATTGATTCGAAAATGCATATGTGCTGCTTTCATGTATATTGCAATAACGCAGGAAGCGAGGATACTTCTTGCTCCTGCGATTACCAGAGGATTCCAGGGGATGATTTTGATAAAGATTCCGCCAAGGCTCCAGAGAGTAGCACAGATGGACATTTCAATGATTCCGCGTTTTTGTCTGGTTACTGTCATTTTGTTCCGCCTTCCATATGGTAAAAAAAACCCGGCAGGGTTTGCCTGCCAGGAAAATTTGCTGATTACTTAAACAGGTTCGGAAGCAGAAGCCTCGGAAGTGTAGTAGAAACAGCAGGGAAATAAGTGGTGATTAACAAAGTGGGAATCCAGGCAAAAATGATAAAAATTAATGTCGGGGAAAGCATTTTATTAATCTTTGCTCCGCATACACGGCCGCTCAGGTAAAGCATCGGAGCTGTGGGCGGTGTGATATTGCCCATTCCAAGGTTTACACCAAGAATCGCTGCGAAGTGTACCGGATGGATACCGATGCTGGTAACGATGGGAAGCAGGATAGGAGTGGAAAGAAGAATTCCACTGGTATCGTCCATCAGCATACCGATTATGATCATGAAGATATTGATCATCAGCAGGATCAAATACTTATTATCTGTAATACTAAGCAGTGCCTGGGCAATCATGGTGGGAACATTCAGCATGGTCAGAAGCTTACTGAAGATCATAACCATGAAGAACATGACCATGATAACACCGGTGGAGCCTGCAGATTCAATTAACGCCTGACGAAGTCCTTTTCCGCGAAGACCTTTATAAATAAACATACCGCAGGGGATCGCATAAGCCACACTGATGGCCGCTGCTTCTGTGGCAGTCATGATTCCTCCGTAAATACCGCCAAGAATAATGACGGGCATGATCAGGGCCGGAATTGCGCGTTTGGTTGCTTTTCCTGTATTTTTAGTCCATTCCGGAAGTGTTTCTTTCGGCATCTGGACGATATCAAATTTGCGGCACATAACCGCATTTACAATGCAGAGTAAAAGTACCAGAATGAGTCCGGGTACAATGGTTGCAGTAAAACAGGCTAAAACAGAGGTTCCGCTGGACCATGCATAAAGTACCTGTGCGGATGACGGGGGAATCAGTAATCCAAGGGGGCAGGCAGCTGCCAGAAGAGCAGCGGTATAGCCCTTCGGATAACCGGCTTTTGTCATTCGGGGCTCCATCAGGGAACCGATACAGGAAAGAGTTGCAGATGCACTTCCGGAAATGGAACCGAACACTGCACTTACGATAACGGCAACGGCACCGAGGCCGCTCTTGATCCGGCCGACAAAGCGCTGAACAAGACCGATCAAAGCATCACCGATCAGTCCTTTTTCCATTACCTTTCCTGCAAGAACGAATAAAGGAATTGCAAGCAGGATGGTGGAGTTGATCTGTGTATAACCACTGGCCAGCAGGGTGCTTGGATTGAATCCGAAGAAATATGTAAGCCAAAGAAAAGCTGCGCCGAATGCATAAGGGATCGGCATACCAAGTACAAGACCTACAATTAAGACTAAAATACTAATGGCTGTGCCCATTTATTCATCCGCCTCCTTTCCCTGATTACCGGATGCCTGAAGCTCTGCCTTAGTGGGGATGTCTTTCAGTTCAGGATGTTTGTTTCTTAAACTTTCACTGATATAATCTCCGGGGCGGGGATCAGAACAAACTCCGGTTTTGATGTACGTGCGCAGATGACGCTGTAAATAGTATACATGGTAAAATTCCATCAGAAGAAATCCAAAGAAAATAGAAGATTTCGGTATGATCAACGGAATTTTAAGAGAAGTGGACAAGCCCCACTTTGCAATTTCAGAGAAGAAAAATCTGGTAGCCCATGTAAGAACGATCGTATTGACAATTACCGTCAGAAACTCTGAAATAATAGTAAATAAATCCTTGATATGCATATCCTTCAGATATACACTGAGAAGATCAGCCTTGATATGGCTGTCCTCAAAACTGCCGTAAGCAGCTCCCATGAAATATAACCAGAAAGCAAAGAGCATGATTACTTCATCGGAACCGTAAAAGTTTCCTTTGAAAACGTATCGAAGGATTACGGAATAAACCATACAGGCAGTTGATGCGACACTTCCTACGACCATTAAAACGACGATAATACGATGAAGGATCGTCCAAAAAATGGTTTTTGTAAGATCAAAGGATTTAGTTTCCAAACTAATTCCTCCTTCCTTTTCAGAATTTGCCTGCACACACGGAAGTGTGCAGGCAAATATCAGTAAGACTTAATAAATTGATATTACAGAATTATTTATTTGCATCGATCAGGCCCTGAAGAGTATCTTCACCGATGTTATTGGCAAGCTTGGGCCATGTAACTTCGATAACATGCTCTTTGTATGCAGCCAGTTCTTCATCAGTAAGTTCAAGGATAGTGATACCGTAGTCTTCCATATCCTTAATTGCCTGTTCGTCGCCTTCCTTAGCAGTTGCAAAGCTGTTTACAGACTCTTCCATGAAAGTATCTGTGATCAGCGTCTGCAGATCTGCCGGAAGTGTATCATAAACCTTCTGGCTCATAAGGAATCCGATGTTTTCAGCAAATACATTATAAGGAACATAATATTTGATAACATCGCGGAAATCGCTGTAGTTCAGCTGCGGTGTTCCGCCGATCCAGCCGTCGCATACGCCGGTCTGCATAGCGGTGTAAAGATCTCCGTAAGGGATCGTTGTTGCAGAGAAGCCCATATCCTGAGTTACCAGATTGTAAACCTCGATAGCAGGAGCACGTACAAGCAGATCCTGTTTGTTTGCATTCACATCATTATAGTTTTTCGGCTCTTCAGCGAATCCAAAACCAATCAGTCCTTCTACATACATACCAAGAAGCTTGATATTCAGATCGCCCATGATCTCGGTATATTTGCCAAAGAAGTAGGAATCTTTGCCGAAGCCCTTTTCCAGTCCGTCGTAGCCATCAAACAGATAGGGAACGAAGTTCATTTCCAGACGGGTGTCATACTCACTGGGAATCGGGATCAGTGCAAGGTCGATGGTTCCTTCGGATAATTCCTGGAAGGTCAGGGTGTAGTCACCCAACTGGCTGGACGGATAAAGGGTAATCTTTAACTGTCCGTTGCTTTCGGTTTCCAGTTTTTCTTTGATTCTCTCCAGAGCAGCATATCCAAGATGCTCCTGGTTGTAATGGGTTGCAAGACGAAGCTCATAGGTTTCTCCGGTGTTTTCTACAGCGGCTTTTTCTGAAGAATCCTGGCTGGCGGGTTCTTTTCCTCCGCCGCATCCGGCTAAGAGACCAATCGTCATTACGGCAACGAGCGCCATTGATAATACCTTTTTCATAAAAGACCTCCTTTGTTTATGTGATTTTTGTTACCTGTTCAAAATATTTATTTTTCGCCGGTTCTTACCCACTTGAGAAGGGTTTCTTTATCCATTCCTCTGATACCGAGCTCATCAAGACCGCAGCCTTCTTTACGCCAGTCTTTATCATGAACGATGCTGATGATATCAATGAATCCGTTGGTAAGAGGCATAGGGAATCCGATAACATCTGCGATTGCAACCCACGGAACATGACCGTAAGGAATATCTTCTGTCAGATATCTGCTCTCAAGGCTGTTGGGGCCGCAGATGTAGGTAAGGCCGCTGGAGCCATGTCCTTCTTTATACAGATCCTGCCAGGTCCACTCGTATCCTTCCGGACGTCCTGCGAAGTCTTCCATAGGACGAAGATCATAGCCGAGTTCTCTTCCAAGTGCTTTACGCTCTTTATCTAATGCGATATTGTAACGGCAGGCGGAAGGTGTCCATCCATCCTCATACAGGAAGAAGTTCGTCCAAGGGGACTCAATATTGGAAATATTGAAAAGAACAGGGCCGGCATGCCAGTCAGGGTTAACGATTGCAAGACCGCACTCCAGAACATCATGATAGATCTTTTCGAAGGGGAACAGATCTTCACGCATCTCATCAATGAGTTCCTCGCTCTTGTTTGCAGGAAGGAAAGCGATATTGATGGGGTTACGTCCGAATACGTTAACAGTATCAGAACCGGGAGCTACCAGACGGGAATCGTAAGGCAGATTGTTTGCATCAGCAAATACAGGGCAATCCGGATCGTCGCCAAATACGTTCTTAAATACCATAGCTGCGAATGCACCGGGATATGTAACAACAATCTGATCCTTGTGAAGGAGACCCTTCAGCAGCTTTGCGTATCCAAGATGAGCAAAAGCCGGACAAACAAGGCAGATATAACGGCAGCCTTCCACAGCTTTTTCGATATCATCCGTAACCATATTCAGCTTCACAGGGCCCTGAAGCTCCGGAATATTGCCCTGAAGCTTGATTGTCTGAGTGTCAAATACTTTCTGCATATTGCTCTTGAACTGAGGCATTTCATACAGATTTACTGTATGTCCTTTCATGGCAAATTCGGCCGCCATGGTGTGAGCTCCGTTACCTCCGCCAAGAACTGCAATTTTTTTGGGTGTCATAACGATTCCTCCTTTTTTAGTAAAAATACTGGGTATTAAAAAACACCAAATAGAACTATCGATTTATTTATATTATAAGTAAAAGAGTGCGGAAATGCATTGTAATACTCTTACAAAAAAACACAATTTTTTTGAAATAATATTATAAACAAATGTGAAGTTGAACAAAAGATTGATTGTAAATTAACAAACATTAGTACAATATGTATGATTTGTGATTATTATGTTACATGTTTGAATTACATATTGGATAAAAATGCTGCTTAAATTCAAAAGATATATGTTTTTATATGATAAAAAATCACCTAAAAACATTATTATTTGAACATGTTCGGAAGCAGAAGCTTCGGAAGGGTTGTTGAAACAGCAGGGAAATAAGTGGTAATTAATAAGGTAGGAATCCAGGCAAAAATGATAAAAATCATTGTCGGGGAAAGCATCTTATTAATTTTTGCTCCGCAGACATGGCCGCTTAAATAGAGCATCGGTGCGGTGGGCGGTGTGATATTTCCCATGCCAAGGTTTACACCGAGGATTGCTGCGAAGTGTACCGGATGAATCCCGATGCTGGTGACGATGGGAAGCAGGATAGGAGTGGAAAGAAGAATTCCACTGGTATCGTCCATCAGCATACCGATTATGATCATGAAGAAGTTGACCATCAGCAGGATTAAATATTTGTTATCCGTTAGATTGAGCAGCATCTGGGCGATCATCGTAGGGACATTCAGCAGGGTCAGAAGCTTACTGAAGATCATGACCATGAAGAACATGACCATGATAACACCGGTGGATCCGGCGGATTCGATCAGGGCGTCACGAAGGCCTTTTCTGCGAAGCCCCTTATAGATAAACATGCCGCAGGGGATCGCGTAGGCCACGCTGATGGCAGCCGCTTCCGTGGCAGTCATGATTCCCCCATAGATTCCGCCCAGGATAATAACGGGCATTACCAGAGCGGGGATCGCGCGTTTGGCGGCTTTGCCTGTGTTATTTCTCCACTGAGGAAAAGTTTCTTTCGGGATCTGGACAATGTCAAATTTTCGGCACATCACCCCGTTTACGATACATAGAAAAACAACCAGGATCAGTCCTGGTACAACGGTTGCAGTAAAGCAGGCCAATACGGAAGTCCCGCTGGACCATGCATAAAGCACCTGTGCGGATGACGGCGGGATCAAAAGCCCAAGCGGGCAGGCGGCAGCCAGAAGAGCAGCGGTATAGCCCTTCGGATAGCCGGCTTTTGTCATTCGGGGTTCCATCAGGGAACCGATACAGGAGAGGGTCGCAGATGCACTGCCGGATATGGAACCGAACACGGCACTTACAATAACGGAAACAGCGCCGAGCCCGCTTTTGATTCTTCCTACAAAACGTTCCACCAGACCGATCAGAGCATCACCGATCAGTCCTTTCTCCATTACCTTTCCTGCAAGAACGAATAAAGGAATTGCAAGCAGGATGGTAGAGTTGATCTGTGTATAGCCGCTGGCCAGCAGGGTGCTTGGATTAAATCCGAAGAAATAGGTGAGCCAGAGGAATGCAGCGCCGAACGCGTAAGGGATCGGTATACCCAGTACAAGACCGACAATTAAGACCAGAATACTAATCGCTGTGCCCATTTATTCATCTGCCTCCTTTCCCTGATTTCCGGATGCCTGAAGCTCTTCCTTTGTGGGGATATCTTTCAGTTCGGGATGTTTGTTTCTTAAGGCTTCGCTGATATAATCTCCGGGCCGGGGCTTGGAGCAGACACCGGTTTTCAAATACATGCGAAGATGCCTCTGCAGGTAGTACACATGGTAAAATTCCATCAGCAGAAATCCAAAGAAAATAGAAGACTTTGGTATGATCAGCGGTATTTTAAGAGAAGTGGACAAGCCCCATTTTGCAATCTCAGAGAAGAAAAATCTGGTGGCCCAGGAAAGGACAACGGTATTCACCGCCACCGTGAGGAGTTCTGAGACAATAGTAAATAAGTCCTTGATGTGCATATCTTTCAGGTAAACGGTGAGGAGATCAGCCTTGATATGGCTGTCTTCAAAACTGCCGTAGGCAGCTCCCATGAAATATAACCAGAAGGCAAAAAGCATGATTACTTCATCGGAGCCGTAAAAGTTTCCTTTGAAAGCATATCGAAGAATTACCGAGTAAACCATACATGCCGTTGAGGCGATGCTTCCTGCAACCATTAAGATGACGATGAGCCGGTGAAGGACCGTCCAGAAAATGGTTTTTGTGAGATCATGGGATACACGTTCCAAGCAAATTCCTCCTTTCTACTACAATAATTAATATTCCGGATAATGACATAATAGAATAAAAAAGGCACATCTCCGTGTAAAACACGTGAAATGCACCTGATGAATAATATATGGTTGCCAATAGTAAAACGGTCAGATATTAATATTTGTCTGTTTTATGTGATAAAGGGTCACTCCGACATATAAGGCAGCTGCCTCTTTAAAATTCCGAAGATCCAGGCCGGTCAGCTTCTTGATCCGGTCCATGCGGTAAGAGAGGGTATTCTTATGAATGTGAAGGATGTCCGAGG
>JALERW010000001.1 GCA_022763925.1 Lachnospiraceae bacterium | reverse complement strand
CGCTGCCGTTAGGCCCCAGAAGACCGACGATCCGGCCCCGTTCCAGTGTCAGGTCCACATCGGTCAGGGCATATTTTGAGTCAAAACGCTTGGAGAGCTTTTGACAGAGCAACAGGTCATTCATGTAGTTTCCTCCTCTGTGATTTTTCGTGCAATTGAAAGGGCTTCCGACGATTCATAACCCAGCTTTTCCATTTTAAAGAGGAATGAGCGGATCTGTTCTTCGGCGAGCTTCAGGCGGACCTCCTGAATCAGTCCGGTATCTTCTGTGATGTAGCGTCCGCTGGTTCTCTGTGTATATACAAGCCCGCTGCGCTCCAGCTCACTTAAGGCCTTCTGCATCGTATTGGGATTTACTGCTGCAGAAGCAGCCAGCTCCCGGACAGAAGGAAGCTTGTCTCCGGCCCGGTAAACGCCGGATACAATATCCATCGAAATACGTTCGATGATCTGCAGATAAATCGGGCGGTCATTGTCCAGATTCCATGGCATATAAGCAGCCATCTCCTTTCTGAGGCATAAAGAACTGTATTATTTAACTAATACAACAATAACAAAAAGCAGCTTTTGTGTCAAGCATATTTCCGGGGATTACAGTCCCCGGTTTTTTACGATCTCCGATAAAAGATCCGGCTGGAAGCGCTGCCTTCGCAGCATGGCGATCTCGTATTTGTATGGGGGATACTTCTGCCTGGTATCGTCGGGATCTGTCACATAGGGGGATTCCAGTATTTTGGGAATATCCTGAAAATCCGGATGGTGGGCAATGGCATTCAGGGCATCAAAGCCGATGGTTCCGAAGCCAGTATTTTCATGCCGGTCCTTTGCTGCGCCTCTCGGATTTTTGCTGTCATTGAGGTGAAAAACAGCGATCTGCTCCTTCCCCAGAAGACGGTGAAAGGAGTCCATCACCCGGTCAAACTCATGTACGATGTCATAGCCTGCGTCATTCACATGACAGGTGTCAAAGCAGACCCTGAGCTTTTCGTTATATGTGACCCCGTCATAGATTTCCGCCAGCTCTTCAAAGCTTCTGCCGATTTCCGAACCCTTTCCGGCCATGGTTTCCAGCGCAATGTATACGGGAGTATCCTTCGTCAGTACTTCATTGAGTCCCCGGACGATCTGACGGATTCCTTCCTTTGGTCCGGCTCCCACATGGGACCCGGGATGCAGGATAAGGATATGGCTTCCCATAGCCTGGGTGCGCGCAAGCTCCAGGGAAAGAAAATCCACTGCCAGCTGAAAGGTTTCCGGCTTTACCGTGTTGGCCAGATTGATGATATAGGGAGCATGTACGATAAACTGCCGGATGCCGTGCTCGCTCATGAGAGCCCGGCCGGCTTCGATATTCAGCTGTGCTGTCTCTTTGCGCCGGGTATTCTGAGGGGCTCCGGTGTAAACCATAAAGGTATCGGATTCGTAGGAAATGGCTTCCTTTACCGAATTTAAGAACATATCCTTTCCGCTCATGCTCACATGAGATCCGATGATCATAGGGAAATCCTCCTTTTATCGAGATAATTCAGGTTTTTTTATTTTACCATATTCCGGCCGCCGTGCAAAGAAAAACGCGGTATGGCGGCCGGAGAATCTCTGTAAAAAGCACTTCCCGAATCCGGGAAGCAGTGTTATAATAAGAAAAGTCTGAGTAACAGGATTGAGGAGAAAAACAGATGAAGAAAATACTGGATTTAATTTCGGAACAGGTAGCGGCAGCCTTTGTGCAGGCCGGTTACGATGAAACTTACGGGAAGGTATCCATTTCCAACCGTCCGGATCTGTGTGAGTACCAGTGCAACGGAGCCATGGCGGCGGCCAAACGGTATCACAAGGCTCCGATCATGATTGCCGGTGATGTGGTGGCGGTGCTGAAGGAAAATGATATATTTGAGCAGGCGGATGCGGCTGCTCCGGGATTTATCAATATAAAGGTGAGCCCTGCCTTTGTCAGTGATTACCTGAAGGAAATGAGTGTCAGCGAGAAGTTCGGTCTGGAGCCGGTAAAGGAACCGCGGACGATTATGATCGATTACGGCGGACCGAATGTGGCCAAGCCGCTTCATGTCGGACATCTGCGTTCCGCCATCATCGGTGAGAGCATTAAGCGTCTGGGCCGGTATGTGGGACATCGGATGATCGGCGACGTGCATCTGGGAGACTGGGGACTTCAGATGGGACTGATCATCACGGAGCTGCGCAGGCGCAGACCCCAGCTGGTATATTTTGATCCGGATTATGAGGGGGAATATCCGAAGGAGGCGCCCTTTACAATTTCGGAGCTGGAAGAAATTTATCCGGCAGCCAGTGCCTATTCCAAGGAGCATCCGGATTACAAGGAGGAGGCCATGCAGGCCACCTATGAGCTGCAGCACGGAAGAAGGGGATATCAGGCGCTGCTTTCCCACATTCTCAATGTGTCTGTGACGGATCTGAAGCGCAATTACAGGAATCTGAATGTGGATTTTGACCTCTGGAAGGGAGAATCAGATGCCCAGCCTTATATTCCGGAAATGGTTCAGTATATGAAGGATGAGGGCTATGCCTATATCAGTGACGGGGCACTGGTGGTGGATGTAAAGGAAGAGACCGATACCAAAGAGATCCCGCCCTGCATGATTCTGAAATCTGACGGAGCCTCTCTCTACAATACGACGGATCTGGCGACCATTGTGTGGAGAATGAGGGACTATCATCCGGATGAGCTGATCTATGTGGTGGACAAGCGTCAGGAGCTGTATTTTACGCAGGTATTCCGCTGTGCCCGCAAGACAAAGCTGGTGGATGAGGATACGAAGCTTACGTTTCTCGGATTCGGCACCATGAACGGAAAGGACGGTAAGCCCTTCAAGACAAGAGAGGGCGGAGTGATGCGTCTGGAGAAGCTGATTGACGGAATCAATGAGGAGATGTATCGGAAGATCGTTGAAAATCATGAGGCGGATCCGGAAGAAGCCCGTCAGACGGCGAAGATCGTCGGGCTTTCTGCCATCAAGTATGGAGATCTTTCCAATCAGGCATCGAAGGATTATATTTTCGATATTGACCGTTTTACTTCCTTTGAGGGAAATACCGGTCCGTATATTCTTTATACGATCGTCCGCATCAAGTCCATCCTGAACAAATACCGTGAAAACGGCGGACAGACGCAAGACTGTGTGATCCGTCCGGCACAAAGCGCCAGTGAGAAGGCACTGATGCTTCAGCTGGCCCGGTTCAACGGTGTGATGGAGAATGCGTTTGAGGAGATTGCACCCCATAAGGTGTGCTCCTATATCTATGATCTGGCCAATGAATTCAACCATTTTTATCATGAGACAAAGATTTTGACTCAGGAGGATGAGGAGAAGAAGCGAGGGTACATTGCATTGCTGATGCTGGCAAAAGGGGTACTGGAGGACTGCATTGATGTGCTGGGCTTCTCTGCACCGGACAGAATGTAATATAACAGGAGGGGGAACGATCCGGGCAGGGACCGCTCTCCCTTTTTGTACGGCAGCTGCCGCAGCAGACTTTTGACTGCTTCCTGACCGCGTGGACGGGAGGGGAGGAAGGAGTATGGATATATGACGGAAAAATTATATTATAAGGACAGCCATATGAGAGAATTTGAGGCAGTGGTGACCGGCTGTGAGAAGGATCGAAAGGGATACCGGGTCATTTTGGACCGGACAGCCTTTTTCCCGGAGGGAGGCGGTCAGTGTGCGGATACGGGAGAGCTGGAAATTCTTACGGGTCGAGGATCGGAAACGGATGTGTCTGCAGAGGAAAAACGTATGGTACAGGTGCTGGATGTACAGGAGGCGGACGGGAGTATTTATCATGTGACCGATGCTCCGATATCGCAGGGAACGGCTGTGAAAGGAATACTGGATTGGACGGCGCGTTTTTCCAATATGCAGCAGCATTCCGGAGAGCATATCCTATCAGGGCTTGTGCACCGTACATTCGGATATGACAACGTGGGCTTCCATCTTGGAAGAGAAATCGTTACCATGGATTTTAACGGAAGCTTTACCGAAGAAGAGTTGAAGGACATTGAAACAAGAGCCAACGAGGCAGTATTTTCCAATCTGAAAATACAGACCGATTTTCCCGATCGGGAAGCACTGCGCTCCATGGAATACCGGAGCAAGATCGAGCTGGAGGGGGAAGTACGGATTGTGACCATCCCGGGCATAGACGTCTGCGCCTGCTGCGCGCCTCATGTGGACAGGACCGGAGAGATCGGCCTGATCAAGATCGTGGATGCGCAGAATTACAAGGGAGGCACCCGTATTACGATTCAGTGCGGCATAAGGGCACTCACGGATTACAGAAAGAAACAGGATAATATCCGGGCTATATCCGTGGCCCTGTCTGCCCGACAGGATGAGACCGCTCTTGCGGTGGAAAAGGTAAAGGCGGAGACGGCAGACCTGAAAGTCTGCCTTGCCCGGGCGCAGGGAGAGCTGATCCGTTATAAAGCAGAGGCGGTAGCCTGTACAGAAGGAAGCATCTGCCTGTTTGAGGAAGGGCTGGATGCGAAAGCCATGCGGGAGCTGGTGAATCTTCTGGTGCCGAAGACCAAAATTCTTGCGGCGGTATTTTCAGGAAGTACAAAGGACGGTTTCCGATATATCCTGGGCAGCCAGACTATGGATATGAGAAATGCTTCGAAAGCGCTGAACCAGGCATTTTCGGGAAGGGGCGGAGGCTCTGCCGCTATGGCCCAGGGAACCGTTTTCGGAGAAAAAGAAAAGATAAAGGAGTATATAGATGAAATATAACATTATTTTATTTGATCTGGACGGAACCCTTACGGATCCGAAGGTGGGAATCACGACCTGCTGTCAGTACGGCCTTCGTGCGGTAGGGGTGGATGTGCCGGATCTTAAGGAGCTGGAACAGTTTATCGGACCGCCGCTGCTGCCTGCATTTCAGGAGGTATACGGACTTGATGAGGAACAGGCGCTGAAGGCAATTGACAAATTCCGGGAACGGTTTCAGAGCGTTGGCCTGTATGAAAATGAACTGCTTCCGGGAGTGCCCCAAATGCTCCGGACACTGAAGGAGCATGGAAAAATCCTTGCCACAGCATCTTCCAAGCCGGAAGTGTTTGTAAAACGGATTCTTCAGTATTTCAGCATTGATTCCTGGTTTGATGAAATCGTGGGAAGCACGATGGATGAGAAGCATGCGGGCAAGGCCGAGGTGATCGGTGAGGCGCTTCGCCGTCTGGGATGTGCGCATGCAGACCGGGATTCGATCCTGATGGTGGGAGACCGGATGCATGATGTAGAGGGGGCTGCGGCCTTAAACATCCGAACCGTAGGGGTCACTTTTGGATACGGAAGCCGAAGCGAGCTTGAACAGGCGGGGGCATGGAGGATCGCTGATACGATGGAGGAGCTGACGGATATCCTGCTTGGTTAAGGCTGACATGATTTTTTACCGGAAGAAGGGATACGAATGAAAGAACGATTGAATTTCAGAAATTTTCTGGGGATGGCCGCTCCGCCGGTGCTGTATGTGGTTATTATGCAGATGTCAGGATATCTGGCAGTCGCGGTGTCGGTTGGGCTTCAGTTTGCGGGGATCTTCAGGGGAAACACGGTTACCATAGGATGGGAACAGCTGAACTTTATGGCAACTGCAATCGCTGCAGTGATTGGAGTGCCTGTATTTTACTGGCTGCTGGAGCGTGACCGGACCCGCTGTCCGTCGGATTACCGCTATGAAAGAGTGAAAAAAGGCAAATATGTTTACATAATATTAATAGGGCTTCTTGGCGCCGGAGCACTCAATAAATTCTTAAGTCTTCTGCAGATCGACCGGATCTTTACCGGCTATGAGGAGACGGCGGGAGTGCTGTATTCCACCAATATCTGGCTGGAGCTTGTGGTACTGGGACTGATCGTTCCGATCACGGAGGAGCTGATCTTCCGCGGTGTGGTGTATGAGCGGATGAAACGCTGCTTTTCCCTGAAAATGGCCGCGTTCCTGTGCAGTCTTTTCTTCGGTGTATATCACGGAAATGTATCACAGGGGATATATGCATTTCTTCTGGGACTTCTGCTTGTGTATGTAAAGGAACGGTATCATTCCATGGCAGCCCCGGTTTTGTTCCATATGAGTGCCAACATCTATTCTGTACTGGCTTCGGAAACACCGCTTCTGGAATGGACAGCGGGGACACTGGAAATGTTTCTTGCGACTATGATTTTGGAAGCGGCAGTTTCAGTTGTGCTCCTCTGGAGAATTGAGGAGGAAATTTCACCTAAAAAGGTGAAAAAGAATCGGGAATGGCATAATAATTCTGAAAATTACGGAAAAACATATTAATTTGCAAATTATCTGACAATTAAACAAAAAGTCACTATTTACAAGGTGAAAAATATGTAGTATAGTGTAGCCATATCGCGGAATCGTTATTTCGGGAAATGATGCCTTCGGCAGAAAGGACAGGATATGGTGAATAAAGAAAACAGGACGAATCAATTGACGGGCCTGTACGATCCGAGGTTTGAGCATGACAACTGCGGAATCGGAGCCGTCGTCAACATCAAAGGACTTAAGACACATGACACCGTTGTGAATGCATTAAAGATTGTAGAACATCTGGAACATAGAGCAGGCAAAGACGCCGAGGGTAAAACAGGTGATGGAGTTGGAATTCTCTTACAGATTTCCCACAAATTTTTCTCCAAA
>JALERW010000162.1 GCA_022763925.1 Lachnospiraceae bacterium | reverse complement strand
AATTAAAAAAAGCGGACCTGATTTACGAAACTCGATATAAAAACTTTATCTATTATGAATTAAATCTATCCATCCTTGATGAAACCATTATGTGGATGAGTAATTTGCGCGGAGGTCAACAATGAAAATAAAAAAATTATGTTTTATATTTTTATGTTTTTGCCTTTATTCATCGTGTTGATTGCACTGCCGTTTTTGCCGGAACAAATCCCTGCTCATTATGGCATGGATAACCAGGTTACACGCTGGGGAAGCAAATATGAAGCTTTCATTTATCCTGTGACAACTATCCTGATGGGATATTTCCTGCTTGCCATGGCGAAACTGGCTGCAAAGCAGGAAGAACACGGAAAAAACAATGAAAAGGTTGTTATTATTACCGGTATTGCGGTACTGGCGTATTTTAATATTATGAATTTGTTTTCTTTATACACAGCGTTCAATAAGGTTGAGAACCTGTCGTCTGTTGCATTCAATATCTGGCAGCTTGTTTTTGGACTTTTAGGGGCTGTTATGATTGTCACAGGAAATATTATGCCGAAACTGCGTATGAATTCGATGATAGGATTAAGAACAAAATGGAGCATGAAGAATGAGACTACATGGAAAAAGAGTCAGCGATTCGGAGGGATATCTTTTATTGTGGGAGGCATTGTCATAGTTGTAATATGTTTCCTGGCAAAAGGAATATACAGTTTTCTATGGACAATGGGGGTGATTGCAATTCTTTTAGCCATCGACATCTGCTATACGTACAGGTTATCCCGGAAATACTGATATAGACAACGATTATACGGTATTTTGGCAGAAAACAAAAAACACTGCCGCTACTAAGCCTCTTCAAAGGCAATCTCCTGCTTCAGGAAAAACTTTTTTACCATAGAATCCCAGGCGCCATCCAGGGATTTGTCCAGGGTAAAGAAGGATAGAGCGGTGGCCGTGGTGCAGGTAAGCTTCCCCTGGTCATAGCGAAGATTCAGATACAGTCCTGCCACATCCGCTGGGGAAAAGGGAAGTTCTGCCTGGGATAAAAGCTTTGCGGTGTTTGAGGAATTCAGACGGAATACGAATTTAAAGCCCAGAGGAGTCTTTTTTCCCTTGATCAGATTCAGGCAGACCGGGCGCAGGTGCTCCCAGTAAGAGAAAGAACTGTCGGCATATTCCTTTTCTTCCAGTTCTTCTTCGGTATAAAAATCTTTCAGGAAATGTCCATCGATAGATATGGTGACACCTGTGGAGATTTGAGCCTCCACCAGCAGAAAACGGTCAAAGACGGGAGAAAGCAAAAGCCTGGACATGAAGGCTTTGGTTTCCGGAAATGTAAGAGCAAGCATGGGGCATCCTCCTTTGCAGATAATGGATATATTATATCATTTTTGAGTTTTGATGGAAAGGGAAGGTTGCCGATTGTCCGGATATGGAATATAGTAATAGAAGAAATACGAGGAGGATATACAGATGAAGGGATCAGAATATGCAGAAAAGCTGCTTCAGCTTGTGGAGGAGGGCGTATCTCCGTTCCATGTGACGGCAGCTGTGGAGGAACGGCTGAAGGAGGCTGGCTTTGAAGAACTTTTTTTGCGCAATGACTGGGGACTGGATTACGGCGGAAAATACTATGTGAAGCATCATGATTCCAGTCTGTTTGCTTTCACAATAGGAACTGAAACGGATTATTTCCCATCTCTTCGGATCGCTGCGGCACATACGGATTTTCCGTCCCTTCGGATCAAGCCCAATCCGGAGGTCGTGACAGAAGGGTATATGCAGCTGAATGTGGAGGTGTACGGAGGCGCCATTTTAAATACCTGGCTGGATCGCCCGCTGTCCGTGGCCGGACGTGTGGCTCTGAAAAGTGAAGATCCGTTTCATCCAAAAATGCGTCTGGTCAATATCCGAAGGCCCATTCTTACTATTCCGAACCTTGCCATTCATATGAACCGGGAAGTCAATAAAGGCGTGGAGCTGAACCGGCAGACGGATATGGAGCCGATTATGGGCATGGTGACGGAGGAACTGAATCGGGACGGATTTTTTATGGAATTCCTGGCAGGAGAGCTTCATGTGGCTTCAGAGGATATCCTGGATTTTGAGTTGAATCTGTATAATACAGATACCGGAGATTATGTGGGAATGAATCAGGATTTTATTTCTGCTCCAAGGCTGGATAATCTTACCGGGGTGCAGGCAGTGCTTACCGGAATCCTTGAGGAGGACAATCGGAGAAATATTCATATGGCAGCCTTTTTCGATCATGAGGAAATCGGAAGCAGGACAAAACAGGGAGCAGGATCCAATATTCTTGGAATCCTGTCGGAACGGATCTTCCTGGGACTGGGACATGGCAGGGAGAGGTATCTGGGCAGACTGGAGGAGGGACTTCTTTTGTCAGTGGATGTGGGGCATGCCCTGCATCCGAATTATGTAAACAAAAATGATCCGACCAACCGTGGACTGCTGAATCGTGGACTGCTGATCAAGGAGGCTGCCGCTCAGAGCTATGCGACAGACTGTGAGGCAGTGGGAATCGTGATGCAGCTCTGTCAGAAGGAGCATATTGCGTATCAGAAATTTGCCAACCGTTCGGACGGGACTTCCGGAGGAACGCTTGGTTCCATTGCATCAGCAATGCTTCCGGTGAGAACCGTGGATATCGGAGTGCCGCTGCTGGCCATGCATTCCGCCAGGGAACTGATGGGAACGCAGGATCAGGAGGCGCTCACCAGGCTGATTCGGGCATTTTTCAGCTTGTAAAAAGTGCGGATATGGCTGATTTACAGAGCTTTTGCAGAAAAAAATGTAAGATTTGTAAAATACTCTTTTCAAACGTATAGCTTTGTGTTACGATTACATAGTATCAAAAACTACATTGAATGATGAGAATGTTTTCAGAAGATGGATGGGAGACTATTTTCTGGAGGCTTTAAATAACGAGGAGGATATCAATGAGTTATAAAATTGTAATCGACAGCTGCGGAGAGATACCGGAATATCTGAAAGAGAGCGGTGCCTATCAGAATGTTGCCCTTGAACTGGATGTAGACGGTTACCGGATTGTGGATGATGAGACATTTGATCAGGCGGATTTCCTGAAAAGAGTAGCAGAGAGCCCCAACTGTCCCAAATCCTCCTGTCCCTCACCGGAGCAGTATCTGAAAGCATATGAGGAGGGAGAAGCGGATCATATCTATGTGGTGACGCTTTCGGAACAGCTCAGCGGCTCTTACAACAGTGCACGTCTCGGACAGCATCTGTTTGAGAAAAAGTATCCGGACAGAAAGGTGCATGTGTTCAATTCCAGAAGTGCCTCTGTCGGAGAGACGTTGACCGGGCTGAAGGCGGAGGAGCTGGAAAAGGCCGGATGCTCCTTTGAAGAAGTGGTGGAGAAGACAGAAGCATATATACAGGAAATGGATACCTATTTTGTTCTGGAAAGTCTGGAAACCTTAAGAAAGAACGGCCGGCTGACAGGAATCAAGGCGCTGATGGCATCCGCGCTGAACATAAAGCCGGTGATGGGCGCGACACCGGAGGGAACGATTTATCAGATCGGACAGGGCCGGGGGATCAACAAGGCTCTGAAAAAGATGGTGGATGTAATGGTTGCAAATGTGAAAAAGCCGGAGGAGAAGATTCTGGCCATTTCTCACTGCAACTGTAAGGAAAGGGCGCTGATGGTTCGGGATGAGATCTTGAAAAAAGCGGCCTTTAAGGATATTCTGATCCTGGATACCAGGGGGATCAGCAGCCTGTATGCCAACGACGGCGGCGTGATCATGAGTGTATAAAAGCAGAGAAAAGAGTGAATACAGGTAATGAGGGGGACGATGCTTTTCGGAACATCGTTCCTGTTTATTTGGGAGGATTTCGTAAAGCCTGCTCCGTTGACAGAAAACGGACGGAATGGTATTCTTTTTTTATAGGCTTTTCGAAAACGATATGCCGGAAAACGGCATAAGAATAAAAGAACAGGAGTGTTGATGAAATGAAGATCGGGTTTGGCAGTGACCATGCGGCTGTGGAGCTGAAAAATATTCTTCTGGAGCATTTAAAGGAGCAGGGATATGAGTGTGTGGACTACGGGGCCTATGATCCTGCGGTGAAGACGGATTATCCGGTGCAGGGACAGAAGGTGGCTGAAGCCCTCGTTCGGGGTGAGGTGGATAAGGGAGTCCTCGTATGCGGAACCGGAATCGGGATTTCTCTTGCGGCGAATAAGGTGCCGGGCATCCGTGCGGCCGTATGCAGCGAGCCTTATTCTGCGAAGCTTTCCGTACAGCATAATAATGCAAATATTATCGCAATGGGAGCAAGAGTTGTGGGCCCGGAGCTGGGAAAAATGATCGTGGATGAATTTTTCCAGGCCTCCTTTGAGGGCGGAAGACATGAAAACCGTGTGGATATGATTGCGGAGATTGAAAGGAAATACAGCAAATGATTCCTTGCAAAATCAGCATATTTTTAGTAAAATAAACGGGTAGCTGTACGGATTGTGCAGCTGTCAGAATGAAAAGGTAAGGAGCAGACAGATATGAGCCAGGAAAAGGTTGATCGTTATAAAGAGCAGAAAGCAAACAGAAAAGAGATCATGAAGAAGGAGAAGCGTCAGGAGACCGTCCGTA
>JALERW010000158.1 GCA_022763925.1 Lachnospiraceae bacterium | reverse complement strand
GAGGAGACCGTCCGTACCAGGGACGTCAGGATGGAGACCGTCCGTATCAGAGCCGTCAGGGAGGAGACCGTCCGTATCAGAGCCGCCAGGGCCAGGGAGGAGACCGTCCGTACCAGAACCGTCAGGGAGGAGACCGCCCGTATCAGAGCCGTCAGGGAGGAGACCGCCCGTACCAGAACCGTCAGGGAGGAGACCGTCCGTATCAGGGACGTTCCGGCGGAAGACAGAATGCAGATGACCGCGCAGCACTGGACCGTGCAGCACTGGATCATGCAAATGCAGAGCGTGCCAACAGTGAAAAGCGTGCATATAAGGAGAAAGCGAACCGGGAGCGTCAGAACCGGGAGCGCAAGGAGCAGGAGAGAGACAATCTGACTGCACTGAAGGGCAAGCCGAAGAAGAACGGCTTCCAGATGCCCAAGCCGGAGGAAAAGAAAGAGGATGAGATCCGTACGATCACACTTCCTGAGGTGCTTACGATCAAGGAGCTGGCAGATGCGCTGAAGGTTCAGCCGTCTGTGATCGTGAAAAAGCTTTTCCTTCAGGGCATTGTAGTGACGGTAAACCAGGAGATCAGCTATGAAAAGGCTGAGGAAATCGCACTGGAATACAATTGTATTGCCGAGCCTGAGGTGAAGGTGGATGTGATTGAGGAGCTTCTGAAGGAGGAAGAGGAGGACGAATCCAGGATGGTTCCCAGACCTCCGGTTGTCTGCGTTATGGGTCATGTTGACCATGGTAAGACCTCTCTTCTGGATGCCATCCGCAATACCAATGTGATCAGCGGTGAGGCAGGCGGAATCACGCAGCATATCGGCGCATCGGTGATCAAGTATAACGGTCAGAGGATCACATTCCTGGATACGCCGGGACATGAGGCATTCACTGCTATGCGAATGCGCGGAGCAAATTCGACGGATATCGCGATCCTGGTTGTGGCAGCGGATGACGGAGTGATGCCTCAGACGGTGGAGGCAATCAGCCATGCGAAGGCTGCAGGCATTGAAATTATCGTGGCGATCAACAAGATTGATAAGCCAAGCGCCAATATTGACCGTGTAAAACAGGAGCTTGCAGAGTATGAGCTGATTTCGGAGGACTGGGGCGGCAGCACGATTTTTGTACCGGTTTCCGCTAAGACGCACGAAGGAATCGATACCCTGCTTGAGATGCTGCTTCTGACTGCAGAGATGCATGAGCTGAAGGCTGATCCGAAGCGGGAGGCCAGAGGACTGGTCATCGAGGCAGAGCTGGATAAAGGAAAGGGCCCTGTGGCAACCGTACTGGTACAGAAGGGAACCCTTCATGTGGGAGATCCCGTGGCAGCCGGTTCCTGTTACGGTAAGGTAAGAGCCATGATGGATGATAAGGGAAGAAGAGTAAAAGAAGCAGGACCGTCCACTCCGGTGGAAATCCTGGGACTTTCCGATGTTCCCAATGCAGGAGAAATTTTTGTTTCCCCGAAGACAGAAAAGGAAGCCAGAAACTTTGCGGAGACCTTTATCTCCCAGGGAAGAGAAAAGCTTCTTGAGGATACCAAGTCCAGAATGTCTCTGGATGATCTGTTCAGTCAGATCCAGGCGGGCAATGTCAAGGAACTGGGAATTATTGTAAAGGCAGATGTACAGGGTTCTGTGGAGGCAATCAAGCAGAGTCTTGTGAAGCTGTCCAATGACGAAGTTGTCGTGAAGATTATCCACGGCGGTGTTGGTGCGATCAACGAGTCGGATGTCAGTCTGGCATCTGCTTCCAATGCTATCATTATCGGCTTTAATGTCCGCCCGGATGCAACTGCAAAGGCGACTGCAGAGCAGGAGGGTGTGGATTTAAGACTGTACCGTGTCATCTATAATGCGATTGAGGATGTGGAGGCTGCCATGAAGGGCATGCTGGATCCGGTATATGAGGAGAAGGTCATCGGACACGCGGAGGTTCGTCAGCTGTTCAAAGCATCCGGAGTTGGAACCATTGCAGGCTCTTATGTACTGGACGGTGTATTCCAGAGAGGCTGTTCGGTCCGCATCAGCAGAGACGGAGAACAGATCTTCGAGGGAGCACTGGCTTCTCTGAAGCGCTTCAAGGATGATGTGAAGGAAGTAAAGGCCGGTTATGAGTGCGGTCTTGTTTTCGAGAAGTTCAATGATCTTCAGGAGCTGGATCAGGTAGAAGCATATATTATGGTGGAAGTCCCCAGGTAGAGCCGACTTAAAAGGCCGGGACAGGAAGCCGCCTTTTTCAGGAGGAAAGCAGCATGAGGAAAAACAGCATAAAAAATACAAGAATTAACGGCGAGGTTCACAGAGAGCTGAGCAATATTATAAGGGGAGAAATCAAGGATCCCCGCATTCACCCCATGACGTCGGTGGTATCCGTTGAGGTTGCACCGGATCTGAAGAGCTGTAAAGCATATATCAGTGTCCTGGGGGATGAGGAGGCGCAGAAGAATACGATTGCAGGCTTAAAGAGTGCGGAGGGCTACATCCGCAGCCGACTGGCCCGCACGGTTAATCTGCGTAATACGCCGGAAATCCGGTTTATTCTGGATCAGTCCATCGAATATGGTGTGGCCATGTCGAAGCTGATCGATGACGTGAATGAGCGTGACAAGGAGCGTGAGGCAAAAGGTGAGGACGATTGATTCATTAGACAGCTGTCTTCGGCATGTAAAAACCGTCGGAATCTCCGGGCATGTCCGTCCGGATGGAGACTGTGTCGGCTCCTGTATGGCAGTATATCATTATATCCGGGATAATTTCCCGGATATATCTGCGGATGTTTATCTGGAGGAGATCCCGGAATCCCTTGCATTTTTAAAGGGAACGGAGAAGATCCGGCATTCCTGTCAGGAGGAAAGGGTATATGATCTTTTCATTGCTCTGGACTGCAGTGACCGGGAACGTCTGGGAGAGGCCGGCCGGTATTTTGAGGCGGCAGAGGATACGGTATGTATCGATCATCATATCAGCAATGCCGGGCTTGGGCGGTCTTATGCCATTGAGCCTTCGGCCGCGGCTACCTGTGAGGTGCTCTATGAGCTTATGGATCCCGAAAAGATCAGTGATGCGGCGGCGGAATGCCTTTATACCGGACTTATTCATGATACCGGGGTGTTTCAGTACAGCAACACCAGTCCGAAGACCATGCGTATCGGCGCGGCTCTTATGGAGAAGCATGTGCCTTTTACAAAAATTATCGAGGAGAGCTTTTACGAGAAGACCTATTTGCAGAATCAGATCCTGGGAAGAGCACTTCTGGAAAGCATTCTTGTCTGCGGCCGAAAGGTGATTGTGAGCGTGGTGCGTAAACGGGATATGGAGTTTTACGGGGTGACTCCAAAGGATCTGGACGGAATTGTCAGCCAGCTGCGCAATACAAAAGGAGTGGAGGTAGCGATCTTCCTGTACGAGACTGCCATTCAGGAATACAAGGTCAGCATGCGTTCCAACGGTGCGGTGGATGTGAGCAGGATCGCGGTTTATTATAACGGCGGAGGCCATGTAAAGGCGGCCGGCTGTACGATGCAGGGCTCGATCCA
Source organism: Lachnospiraceae bacterium (assembly GCA_022763925.1). Lineage (GTDB taxonomy): Bacteria > Bacillota > Clostridia > Lachnospirales > Lachnospiraceae > JAGTTR01. The sequence continues at coordinate 19,994 of JALERW010000158.1, read as the reverse complement.
TGATGTGGTCAATAATCTGACCGAACATATTGAAAAACAGCTTTGCCGGGAGAAGGTACAGTGAAAAGCGGAATTATCAATATATATAAAGAAAAGGGATATACCTCCTTCGATGTTGTGGCAAAAATGCGGGGTATCCTGAAAGAGAAAAAAATCGGTCATACCGGAACTCTGGATCCGGATGCGGAGGGCGTTCTTCCGGTATGCATCGGGAAGGCTACGAAGCTGTGCGATCTTCTGACGGATAAGGACAAGGAATATGAGACGGTTCTGCTTCTGGGAAAGACAACCGATACCCAGGATATTACCGGGCAGGTGCTTTCGGAAACGGAGGCAGCCGTCACAGAGGATGAGGTGCGTTCGGTGGTTATGAGCTTTGTCGGCGGCTATGATCAGCTTCCGCCCATGTATTCGGCGCTGAAGGTAAACGGCCAAAAGCTGTGTGATCTGGCCCGCAAGGGCATGGAGGTTGAGCGAAAGCCAAGGCATGTGGAGCTGTTTTCCATTGAGATTCTTAAGATAACGCTTCCCCGTGTGCGAATGCGGGTGCACTGTTCGAAGGGAACCTATATCCGTACCTTATGCCGGGACATCGGGGAGAGGCTTTCATGCGGCGGATGTATGGAATCTCTGCTGCGTACAAGGGTAGAACGATTTGAACTGAAGGACGCAGTCCGGCTGGGAGAGCTGGAGCGCCTTGCCTCAGAAGGAATGGCAGAGTCGGTGCTGCTTCCCGTGGACAGGATGTTTTCGGAGCTTCCGGCCCGGACGGTGCTTCCTGCTTTCCGGAAGCTTTCCGATAACGGGAATGCCCTTAGGGAATCTCATCTTTGCGCTTCCCCGGATGCAGGACGCACAGAACGTGTACGTATCTATGATGACAGCGGAAGGTTTGTGGGAATATACGAATTCCGGAAGGATCAAAAGCTGTACAAGCCGATAAAAATTTTTTTGGAGTGACGAACATGGAATATATAAAAGGAACAACCGATTTTTCCATTGAAGAGCCGTCGGTCGTTACGATCGGGAAATTTGACGGGCTTCATGTAGGCCATCAGAAGCTGCTGGATCGGGTAATAGATAAAAAGAAGGATGGCGTGAAAGCAGTTGTTTTTACTTTTGATGTACCTCCCAGCGTGAAGCTGACCGGAAAGGGGCTGGACACGCTGGTGACCAATGAGGAACGCTGCCGGATGCTTTCGGAGAAAGGAATCGACTATCTGGTGGAATGTCCCTTTGTGCCGGAGGTGCTGTCCATGGAACCGGAGCGTTTTGTGGAGGATGTTCTGGTGGGAAGGCTGAAGGCAAAGTACATTGTGGTCGGAACGGACTGCGGATTCGGCCATAACCGCAGAGGCAACTACCAGCTGCTTCAGGCGCTGGCTGATAAATACGGATATCAGGTGGAAGTGGTGGAAAAGGTTCAGTATGAGGGCCGGGACATCAGCAGTACCTATGTAAGGGAAGAAATTGCAAAGGGAAATATGGAGCTGGCCAATTTTCTTCTCGGATATACTTATGCCATTACGGGACAGGTGAGCCACGGAAATCACATCGGGGCAGCCAAGCTTGACATGCCCACAGCGAATATACTGCCGCCAAAGCACAAGCTGCTTCCGCCCAATGGCGTATATGCCACGAAAACACGGATCGACGGGAAATGGTATCCCGGCATCAGCAATATCGGAACCAAACCGACGGTCAGTGATCAGAACCGGAAGGGGATCGAAACATTCATTTTTGACTTTGAAGGGGATCTTTACGGGAAAGAGGTTACCGTGGAGCTCTATACCTACGAGCGTCCGGAAATGAAATTTTCCGGCCTTGAGGAGCTGAAGGAACGGATGCATCTGGACATGGAATTCGGGAAAAAATATTTTGCATAAAGGAAACGGGAAAAAACCGGCGCTTACAGGAAAAGTGCCGGTTTTTTTTTCGGACAGGGAAAATGTGCTTGTAAGTTTCGAAAGATTATATTAAAGTATTATATGTAGGTAAAATTTTGGTAAGCCAAAGATTAAGATATAGTAATTCTGTTACAGCAGATAAGAGGAGAAGAAATGGACATAGGAATTGTTTTATCAATGATAGGCGGACTTGGGTTATTTCTTTACGGTATGAAACTGATGAGTGACGGCCTGGAGAAGGCTGCGGGAGCAAAGCTGAGGGGAATTCTGGAATTTTTCACCAAAAATCGTCTGATGGGAACACTGGTTGGTATTGTTTTCTGTGCGATTATTCAGTCCTCCAGTGCAACGACGGTTATGGTCGTCAGCTTCGTAAATTCCGGCCTGATGAATCTTTACCAGGCTGTAGGTGTTATCATGGGAGCCAATATCGGTACGACGGTCACGTCTCAGCTGGTTGCATTTAACCTGTCGGAGATCGCTCCTTTGTTTCTTATGGCCGGTGTCATTATGGTCATGTTCTGCAAGAAGCCGGTGGTGACCAAGATCGGAGAGGTGATCCTGGGGTTCGGTGTGCTGTTTATGGGACTGAGCATCATGTCCAGCAGCATGTCCACGCTGAAGGATTCTCCGCTGATCGTCAATGCGCTTTCCACGCTCAGCAACCGGTTCCTGGCAGTCTTTGTCGGTTTTCTTCTTACGGCGATTATTCAGAGCTCTTCTGTTACGGTCAGTATCCTTCTTCTGATGGCTCAGCAGGGACTTCTGGAGCTGGGCATCTGTTTTTATGTGATTCTCGGATGTAACATCGGAGCCTGTACCTCCGCACTGCTTGCATCCTTAAGCGGCAAAAAGGACGCCAAGCGGGCGGCCATGATCCATTTCCTCTTTAATGTGTTCGGTACGATTCTGATGGTGGTGATCCTTTCTGCCGCAGGCGATTGGGTGGAAGCGCTGATCGTGGGCATTTCGGGCGGAAATGTGGGACGGTGCGTGGCAAATGCCCATACGCTGTTCAAGGTATTCCAGGTAATTGTCCTGTTCCCGTTTGCCGGATGGATCGTAAAGGCAACCTATCTGGTCGTGCCCGGTGATGACAGAAAGGACTCCAGAGAGGGTTACGAGCTTGCTTATATAGGAAGCAAGAATATCTTCTCCCCTGCCACGGCTGTGGTAGAGGTGACAAAGGAACTGGAGCGCATGGCTGATATGGCAGCCCAGAATCTGAACCGTGGTATGAACTGCCTGATTACTCTGGATGAGGAGGATATTGCAGAGGTATACCGGGTAGAGAAATATGTGGATTATCTGAATCACGCGATCACGGATTATCTGGTGAAGATCAATCAGATGACGATTCCGGTGGACGATGCCAAGAGCATCGGCGGGCTGTTCCATGTGGTCAATGATATTGAGAGGATCGGCGATCACGCGGAAAATATGGCGGATGCGGCCAAGATGCGGATGGAGGATAATGTATCGTTCAGCAAGCCGGCTCAGCGGGAGATGGGCGAGATGCTGGATATGGTCCTTACGATCTTAAGCTATTCCATCGATATGTTTTCCCATAACAACCGGGAGCATCTGGAGGAGATTCTGGAGCTGGAGAATAATATCGATGATATGGAGAAGAAGCTTCAGCAGTCCCATGTGGAGCGCCTGACCAGAAACGAATGTACGCCGGAGGCGGGAATGATTTTCTCGGATATTGTATCCGGTCTGGAGCGCGTGGCAGACCATGCAACCAATATCGCTTTTTCCATTCTGGATGAAGACCCGGAATAGAACGGCCGTTGACAAACGCGGCACCTGCATTTATAATAAAAACGTAACAATTATGTAATATTCTTAATAATTGCTATGGAGGTACGGATGAGGAAGCTTGTTAGACCGGTATCCCTGTTGATGGCAGGTGTGCTTATGTATACTTCTCTGCCCATGGAGGCGAAGGCGAATACGGGCCTGAATGTGGGCATGACAGCCGTTATGGATCAGCTTCAGGAGACGGCTTCTGCGGAAGAAGCTGCGGAAGTGGTAAACCAGGTGCTCAATCCGGTAACGGAGACTTACGGTTATACGAATCTGGGCGTGGCGAATGTCCAGAATCATCTGAATATAAGGAAAGAACCCAGTGAATCGGCCAAGCTTGTGGGGACGATGGTGAAGAACAGCGGATGTGAGGTGCTGGAGACCACAGAGGACGGATGGGCAAAGATCAGGTCCGGCAAGGTGGAGGGCTATGTCAGCATGGAATATCTGCTGACCGGTGATGAGGCCTATGAGCGGGCTGCAGAGGCAGCCATGACGATGGCTACGGTCAATACGACAACGCTGAAGGTGCGTATGGAGCCCAGCCTGGATGCCAAGGTTCTTACATTGATTCCCATCGGTGAAGAGCTGGAGGTGGAAGAAGAGCTCGATGAGTGGGTAAAGGTTACGGTGGATACCGATGAGGGATATGTTTCCAAGGAGTATGTGGATCTGTCCGTGGAGCTTCCCAAGGCGGCTACACTCAGTGAGGTAACCGGTGTTTCGGATACCAGATCCTCTCTGGTGGCCTATGCCAAGCAGTTTATCGGCAACCCGTATGTATGGGGAGGAACCAGCCTTACCAAGGGAGCAGACTGCTCGGGCTTTGTACTCAGCATTTACAAGAAATACGGAATCAGTCTGCCTCATTCCTCAAAGGCACAGGCAAACTGCGGTACAAGAATCAAGGCATCGGCAGCCAGACCCGGAGATCTGTTCTTCTATGGCAACAATGGAGTAATCAATCATGTGGCGATTTACATTGGAGGAGGACAGGTAGTTCATGCAAGCTCTGCACGGACCGGAATCAAGATTTCCAATGCGTATTACCGGACACCGATCTGTGTGGTATCTCTGCTGAAATAACGAAGAAGAAAAGGAGTTTCTTTTTACATTTTTCCTTGCATCGAAAAGGAAAACATGGTATTATATAGTAAAATTATATCCATTACAGCGGCGTAATGAAGAAAGCGACGAAGCGCAAATCGAATCTTAATTTATTAAGGGATTGGTTTGCGCTTTTTTGTACATATAATCCATTTTACATTATTTCACAGTTTATCTCAGGGGGAAATTATGGAAAGACAACGTGTAGTGATTGCGGATGATGAGACTATTGTTCGAATGGATATCCGGGAGATCCTGGAGGCAAACGGATATGAAGTGGTAGGAGAGGCTTCCGATGGAATTGATGCAGTGGAGCTTTGCCGGCAGCAAAATCCGGATCTGGTGCTGCTGGATATCAAGATGCCTCTGATGGATGGCCTTTCTGCTGCAAAGCAGATTCATGAGACGAATGGAAATGTCGCTATCGTTATTCTTACAGCATATAATGATGAACGTTTTATAGATAAGGCGGCAGAGTATGGAAGTGTTGGATACGTGGTAAAACCGCTGAATGAGCGCTCCCTTATACCGGCCATCAAAATTGCACTGAAAAGAGCCGCGGATTTTGTGAAGCTTAAAACAGAGCTGGAAGAACAGAAACAGAAGCTGGAGGACCGAAAGATTATCGATCGGGCCAAGGGCTATCTGATGAAGGAACAGGGAATGGAAGAGGATGCAGCATATCAGTACTTAAGATCCCTCAGTATGAAAAAGCGGGTATCCATTCGTGATATTTCAGAAATAATTCTGAACTCAGGAAAGATGATGAACACATGACGACAGAAACCATTTTAAGCGTCGGGATTGATATCGGAACATCCACGACTCAGGTGATTTTTTCCAGAATCGCCATGGAGAACACCTCCGGCTTTTTCACAGTGCCCCATGTTTCCATTGTGAAAAAGGAGGTTGTTTATAAAAGCCCGGTCTACACGACTCCGCTGAAGAGCGATTACCTGATCGATACGCAGGCGGTGAGAGATATAGTGGCAAAGGAATTTGCCTCTGCCGGTTACCGGCCGTCAGATACCGGAAGCGGCGCAGTGATCATTACAGGGGAATCGGCAAGAAAAGAGAATTCCGATGCCGTGTTGGAATCTTTAAGCAGCTTCGCAGGTGATTTTGTTGTCTCGGCAGCCGGGCCTGATATGGAATCCGTGATTGCAGGGAAGGGAAGCGGAGCCTATCAGTACAGCATCGATCAGCATTGCTGTGTGGCGAACCTGGACGTGGGAGGCGGAACGACAAACATCGTTGTTTTTAATGACGGCGAAGTGATTGCCAGAGGCTGTCTGGATATTGGCGGAAGACTGATCCGGATCGGAGCCGACGGTATTGTGACAAAAGTTTCGCCGGCTGCCGCGGAGGCGGCCAAAGCTGCAGGAATCACGATTCAGGTTGGAAGTCCCGCAGATGCTCAGACACTGGGGAAGATCACGGATCAGATGGCTCTGGCACTTGCAGATTACATGGACGGAGGCACAAAGTATCCGGATCTTCTTAAAAAAATCATAACTCCGGGAAGCAGTATTCTGTCATGCTCTGCAAAAATATCCTACCTGTGCTTTTCCGGAGGAGTGGCCGATGCGGTATATAATGAAAATGATCAGTTGTTTCCTTATGGGGATATAGGTATTCTTTTGGGAAATTCCATAAAAAAAAGCAGGCTTCTTCGGGATTACCGTCTGATCCCGGCAGGAGAGACGATTCGTGCAACTGTTGTAGGTGCAGGAACCTATACAACGACAGTTTCAGGCAGTACGATTACATATTCCGAGAATCTGTTTCCGCTGAAAAACATTCCGGTTCTCAGAATGACTGAGAAGGAACAGGAGGATTGTTTCCAGGGGGAAGCCACAGCGCTTCGTATGAGGATCCGGTGGTTCCTGAATCAAAATGATGAAAAGCGTATGGTGCTTGCCATGGAGGGCAAAAAAGATCCCTCCTATTCGGAGATTCGCCTGGCTGCAGAATGTCTCTCGGAGGTATTGATGGCTGAGCTTGAGGAGGAGGCCCCTTTGCTGCTGGTGATTTCAACAGATATCGGTAAAGCACTGGGACAGCTGATGAGGCAGAATATCCACGATGAACGCCCGGTCATCGCCATAGACCGTGTCCATGTGGAGGACGGAGACTTTGTAGATATGGGGAAACCAATTCTTGATGGTCTTGCGATCCCTATTGTAGTAAAAACACTTATATTTGGATAAAGGGTGAGAATATGAAACTATCCACAGTATTATCAGGACATACCTTTCAATTCCGGTCATTAAAGGAAGTCCTGGCAAAAGCAAATGAATTAAAGTCGGGGGATGTTCTTGCAGGCATTGCAGCCTCCTCTGATCTGGAGCGGATTGCTGCGAAGGAGGTATTAAGCCATATTCTTCTTTCCGAACTGCGGGAAAATCCCGCAGTTCCCTATGAAGAAGATGAGGTTACCAGGATGAATCAGGACAGCCTGAATATGGAGGTTTATAACCGGATCAAAAACTGGACGGTTGCAGAACTTCGGGAATATATCCTCGGGTACCAGTCTACAGGGGAGGATCTTCGGGCGCTTGGCACCGGGCTTACCGCGGAAATGATCGCGGCAGTTGCCAAGCTGATGTCCAATCTGGATCTGATCTATGGGGCAAGCAAGATCAAAGTTCCTGCCACCTGCAACACGACGATCGGACTTCCGGGCACGCTGGCTACCCGACTTCAGCCGAATCATTCCACAGATAATGTGGAAGGAATTACGGCTTCCACCTTCGAGGGTCTGTCCTATGGCTGCGGGGATGCCCTGATCGGACTCAATCCGGTAAATGATACCGTATCGAGTCTTTCGGAGGTGCTTAAACGCTTTGACCAGATCAAACATGATTTTGAGATTCCCACACAGATCTGTGTGCTGGGGCATATCACGACACAGATTGAGGCACTGAAGCAGAACACACCGATGGATATGATCTTCCAGTCCGTTGCCGGAAGTGAGAAGGGAAACCGGGCATTTGGATTTTCGGCAGATACGGTCCGGGAGGCCAGAGAGCTGTTGAAGGAAAAAGGGACCGGAAAAGGGCCGAATGTATTTTACTTTGAGACGGGGCAGGGATCGGAACTGTCTTCGGATGCACATTACGGTGCAGATCAGGTGACCATGGAAGCCAGATGTTACGCTTTCTGCAGAGAATTTCATCCCTGGATGGTGAATACGGTTGTAGGATTTATCGGACCGGAATATCTCTATGACAGCCGTCAGGTAATACGTGCCGGTCTGGAGGATCATTTTATGGGTAAGCTTTCCGGTATTCCCATGGGCTGTGACTGCTGTTATACCAACCACATGATGGCAGACCAGAACGATATTGAAAATCTTGCAGTACTTTTAGGTGCTGCCGGAATCAATTATATTTTAGGTGTTCCTTCCAGCGACGATGTCATGCTTAATTATCAGACCAATGCGTATCATGATGTCAATGCCGTCCGGGAGAGCCTGGGACTGAGGCCGATTCGTGAGTTTGAGATCTGGCTGGAAAAGATGGGTATCATGGAAAACGGAAAGCTGACAAAATATGCCGGTGATCCGACGATTTTCACTGCAAGAAAGAGGTTTTCCTGATGAAGGTAGATGAAAAACTGATTACCCTGATCACAGAGGCTGTGATACAGGAATTAAAAAATCAAAAGATGAAAAATACAGGTGTTTCTTCATCTGTATACGAGCCAAATGAACCGGTGCATGAAAATCCCCCGGCAGATCTGGATATCACATCCAGGGAATGTAAGGCAATTCCGCTGGTAGAGGATCCTGCGGATCCGGAAAGCCTGGAACGCATGATGCGCTCTACGACGGCGCGGATCGGGGTCGGAAAGGCAGGCCCCCGGTTAAAGACCCAGACGCTGCTGGCTCTTCGTGCAGATCATGCCGGAGCAAGGGATGCGGTGATGCTGGATGTGGATCCGAAGGTAATTGAGGATCTGAAACTATTTACCGTTCAGACCTGCTGCCGGGATAAAAACGAGTTCCTGACCAGACCGGACCTGGGAAGAAAAATATCAGAAGAGGGACTTAAGGTATTAAGAGAACGGTGTGTGATGCGTCCGGATGTGCAGCTGATCGTGGCAGACGGGTTAAGCTCCACGGCAATCAATGCCAATATCCGGAATGTACTTCCGATGCTTACCGACGGCCTGAAGGCCAAAGGCTTTACGGTGGGAACTCCATTTTTTATCCGGTTTGGGCGTGTGGCTGCGGAGGATCAGATTGCAGAAATGCTGGGAGCGAAGGTTGTGTGTATTTTTGTAGGAGAACGTCCAGGCCTTGGAACTGCAGAGAGCATGAGCGCCTATATTGCTTATGATGCGAAAGTAGGTATGCCTGAGGCAAGGCGGACGGTTGTTTCCAATATCCACCGGGACGGAATTACCGCCGTGGAAGCCGGTGCCTATCTGACAGACCTCATTGAGAAGATCTATCAGGCGAAGGCAAGCGGAGTGGAGCTTCAGAACTGATACATTGCCACAGAAGGATGGAGGAATATATGAAAGGTGATGCACTGAGAACAAACGTACTGAGTGTCCGGATCATCCCAAACGCGGATCCTCATCTTCGCAAAGAGCTTAAGCTTCCGGAGGGCTATCGAAGCCTTGGGATCATTACCACTGACTGCGATGATGTATCCTATGCCGCACTGGATGAGGCAACAAAAAAAGCAAAAGTGACAGTTGTATATGCCAAAAGCATGTATGCCGGCTCAGCCAATGCCAACACTGCGCTGGCGGGAGAATTTATCGGTATTCTTGCAGGAGAGGATCCGGCAGATGTCAGAAGCGGACTGGATGCCATGACGGAATACATTGAGAAGGATGCCTGTTTCTACAGCGCGAATCAGGAGGATTCCATCTGTTATTTCGCACATTGCATATCCCGTACCGGAACATATCTTTCCAAACAGGCAGATGTGCCGGAGGGAACGGCAATGGCATATCTGATCGCACCTCCCCTGGAAGCAATGGTGGGACTGGATGCGGCGCTGAAAAGGGCGGAGGTAACCATGAATGTCTTTTATGGTCCGCCTACAGAGACAAACTTTGCGGGAGGCCTGCTCACCGGTGACCAGGCGGCCTGCCGGGCGGCCTGTGAAGCATTTGCCGAAACGGTTATAAATATCGCAGAGGATCCGCTCAGCTATTAATCAGAAGAGAGGATATCCAATGGACAAAAATGAACTGAGAGCATGGATCTGTCGGCAATACGGCAGTACATCTGCAAGCCGTATTCTTCAGATCGCAGACTGTATCGATGTATATGCGGATCTTATGGAAAGCGATGTATTTCTGGACTGTTTTCTTACAGAGCATAAGGGTATTGTGATCGCACACGGACGTCCGAAGAGCGGTTCCCTTTATCAGACAGATATTACCGGAGCAGAAGTATTTCAGGATAAAGAACCAATGGTGTTTCTGACCAGGGACTCCGGGATAGCCGGTACAGATGCCAGAGCACTTTCTCAGGAAAATCTGGTGGTACGGCAGCGAACAGTTCCCATTGAAGATGAAAGTGGTGCAGTGATTGCGGTACTTATTCTGGAGAGAGATGACAGTGAAAGGGTTTCCCTGAACCGAAAGCTGGATCACATGGAAGAGGTTGCAACGACTCTGGCAGAGAACATGATTCCGGGAGCAGGTATGTTTGAAGAGACAGAGATGACCCTGGATTACATGTTTGCCCAGGAGACCCATCACAGGATCAAAAATAATCTTCAGACGATATCAAGTATTTTAAGCCTTCAGCAGCGAAGATGCTGCACAGACGAGGCCAGGGAGATCCTGAATACGGATATTGGTATGATCAACAGTCTTGCATCCATGTACGAGATTATCATGACCGGGGGAAGTGAGGATGTAGATTTCTTTCAGGTGCTTCGCCGTATGATCGGATGTATTGAACAGATTTACGCTGATAAGGAACCGCCGGTAGAAATTACATTGGAAGGGGATCCGATCTTTGTACCGCAGAATAAGATTCATGCGCTCACTGTTATTGCCAACGAACTGATCCAGAATGCATATAAGCATGGAAAATTTCAGGATAAAGGAAAAATTTCTGTTCAGCTGTTAAATGGAAATATGTATGCCTCCCTTCGTGTGACCGACAACGGCGTCGGATATCAGGAGGAGGCGGGAAAACGGCAGCACCTGGGACTTACGATTGTCCGGATGCTGACAAAAGATCCGCTGAAGGGAAGCTTTATAATTGAAGCTATTGGATCCGGGACTGCAGCCAGTGTGCATTTCCCATTATAGGATCCGTAGATATAAAATGAAAAAATTATGCATGCAAAATCAAATAAAAGAGAACATGCAGGAAAGAAGGGTAGCGATGGAATTTGACAAAGATCTACAATCCATCCAGGAAGTCAGAAACCTGGTTGCGCGCGCAGTAGTGGCGCAAAAAGAGCTTGCAAAGATGTCGCAGGAACAGATCGACCGTATCTGCTGTGAAATTGCTCAGGCATGTGCAGCCAAGGCAGAGCCGCTTGCAAAGATGGCTGTGGAAGAAACAGGTTTCGGTATCTGGCAGGATAAGGTACTGAAAAATATGCTGGGCAGTGTGATCACCTACGATTCAATCAAGAATATCCGGACAGTTGGTGTGATACGCGAGGATAAGGGAGACGGCATTATGGAAATTGGTGTGCCGATGGGAGTAGTGGCTGCACTGATCCCGTCCACGAATCCCACCTCAACGACCATGTATAAGTCACTGATCTCCATTAAAGCCGGAAATGCGATCGTTGTAAGCCCTCACCCGAATGCAAAGAACTGTATTCTGGAAACGGTGAAGATCATTCAGCAGGCAGCCAGGAAGGCAGGAGCACCGGATGGTATCGTACAGGTAATCACCATCCCGACCATGCAGTCTACCGACGCATTATTGAAGCATCGCGATATAGGCATCATTCTTGCCACCGGCGGTGAGGCGATGGTAAGGGCAGCCTACAGCTCCGGAAATCCGGCACTTGGTGTGGGACCCGGAAACGGACCGTCCTTTATTGAGCGGTCAGCAGACATCCCGAAGGCAGTCGGACGGATCTTCGACAGTAAGCTGTTTGACAACGGAACGATCTGTGCGTCCGAGCAGAGTATTGTAACAGAGCGCTGCATTGAAAAAGAAGTAGTAGCCGAGGTGGAGCGGCACGGCGGTTATTTCATGACTCCGGAGGAGTCGGAGCGCTTATCCGGATATATCATGCGTGCCAATGGAACCATGAATCCGAAGATCGTGGGAAGAAGTGCACAGCGCATTGCAGATATGGCAGGTATATCCATTCCTGCAGGTACAAAGCTTCTGGTATCCCGGCAGACCTATGTGGGAAAAGATAATCCGTATTCGCGTGAGAAGCTTTGCCCGATCCTTGCTTTCTATGTAGAAGAGAGCTGGGAAGATGCATGCCGCAGATGCATTGACATCCTGAATAATGAAGGCGCCGGACACACGATGACGATTCACAGTGAGAATAAGCAGGTGATCCGTGAGTTTGCACTCCAGAAACCGGTATCCAGACTTCTGGTCAACACACCGGGCGCTCTGGGCGGTGTGGGTGCAACAACCAATCTTCAGCCGGCACTTACCCTTGGCTGCGGTGCCGTTGGAGGAAGTGCTACGTCAGATAACGTAGGTCCTCTCAATTTGATCAACGTAAGACGAGTGGCAACCGGAGTGGTAGAGCTTGCACAGCTTCGTCAGATGTATCCTGTTCCGGAAGGAAACAGTGTTCCGGAAGGGATGGAAGCGCATCCGGGAAGAGAAAACAATGTAGGAGGCCCGGGTAATTCCTGTTCTCAGAGCTGTGCCGCTAATGGAGCACAGGAGATTTCAGAGAATGATCTGGCAGAGATCGTCCGTGCGGTAATGAAGCGATTAGGTGCATAAGCATTGGTCGATATATTAAAATTTTAAAATAATAAAATGGAGGATAAAAAAATGGCAGAGAAATTAATGGCACTTGGTATGATTGAAACAAAAGGACTGGTTGGTTCCATCGAGGCAGCAGATGCAATGGTTAAGGCTGCAAATGTTACTCTGATCGGTAAAGTACATGTAGGCGGCGGACTTGTTACCGTTATGGTACGAGGAGATGTAGGCGCTGTTAAGGCTGCAACAGATGCAGGTGCAGCAGCAGCATCAAGAGTCGGAGAGCTGATTTCCGTACACGTAATCCCGAGACCGCATGAGGAAGTGGAATATATCCTTCCTACCCTGAAGACAACAGACTAATTGGTGATTTTAGAGAAGATTTAGAAGAAAAGAGCAGGGATAACGTATGCAAATCATAACTGATATTGAACTGCGTGCCCATTGGTATAAGACCAGAGAAACGATCGTCGAGATTGATAAAGGCGCCATGCTCACTCCTGCAGCCAGAGATTTTGTACATGAACATAAAATTCAGCTGGTGGAAAAGGGATCCGTTCCTGAAGCAAAAAATGAGCCGAAGCCGGAAAATGAGCCGAAGCCGGATAAAGAGCCGGAGCCGGAAATGCCAAGAACAAGGATCCCTTTGGATGAACAGAATCATCCGGTCTATATGATTGAATCGACGGGGGAAAAGGTATCTGAGAAGCCGGAGAATATGACCCATCTTTATGGGAATGTACTGGTTCCCAAGACCGATGAAAGGATCGCGTTCAGGGGACAGCTGGATTCCCTGGAAGCTCAGGTGATTGAACTGGAGCAGTGTGTACTCTGTATGGGGAGGACGGATCTTTGCGAGGAGCTGAAGGAGCTGCTTGCGTATATCCGTAAGATTCTCGGGGCAGAGGTATGCTGCCGTCCGCTGGAGGAGATCCGGATCCTTGGCATGGACAGTAAAGAGATACGAAGAAGATCCCATAATGTCAAAGAGTATTTCGGTATTCCCCATCCGGTTCCTTCCGGGGATATGGGGAAAGTTCCGGTGGAGCTCAATGCACTGCGCACAAAGGTGCGCGAGGCGGAGCTTGCGGCAGCCAGAGCATATGGAGCCGGATGCAGTATCCAGAGGAATGACATCATCGAGGCGATGAACCGCTTAAGCAGCTGTGTTTATATTCTCTTCTGCAGGGAAGTTGCAAAGCTGCGCGGGGAAAACCGGTGTGGGAACAGGGAATGTGCTGCGGCTGAGTGTGTTTCCGAAAAGCATGCTTCGCCGGAGGCTGAAGCTGCAAAGGCAGCTCCGTCTGCAAAGCAGATCTGCAGGGAAATGGTTCCCGGAGATATTATGGTGGAAGCCAGCGGAAGACACGTTCATCTGACACCGGAAGCGGTAAAGGTTCTTTTCGGTCAGGATGACCTGACGCCCAAGAGCCCTTTGAGTCAGCCGGGACAGTATGCGGCAAAAGAGCGGGTTACCATTATGACCTCCAAGGGAGAGTTTGAAAATGTGGCGGTTTTAGGACCGGTAAGAAAGGAAGTACAGGTAGAGCTTTCGCTTACGGATGCCAGAGTGCTTGGTATTAAGGCACCTGTTAATCTTTCCGGTAACCTGAACAATGCGGCAGATGTGATCCTGAAGGGACCGAACGGAATCTATAATGCTGTGCAGAGTGCAATCGTATCCAAGGCACATATCCATATGACGCCAAAGGATGCACAGGACTTTTGTGTAGAGGATGGAGACAGCGTATCTCTTCGGATTGAGACGGATCGTCCGGTAACCATTGATGATGTGATCATCCGGGTAAGTGATAAGTATGCCCTTGCCGCACATCTGGATTACGATGAGGCAAATGCATGCGGCTATAAGAAAGGTCACATTGGGCACATAATAAAGTAAAAGAGGAATAAAATGGATGAGGCATTAATACAGATTATCACAGAAGAAGTGCTGAAGGCACTGGCAGCCCGGGGGATATCTGTACGGAAAAGCACAGGAAGCTGTGCCTCTTCCTGCAGCAAACCGGAAGGTTCTGTGAACAAATGCGGAAACATTTCACCACAGGGAGGACGCGCAGCGTGTAAAGAGCGTCTGATCACAGAGGCAGTTGCTGCTTCTCTGTGTAAAGGCGGTATCTGCGAAGTGTGCATTGCAGACAATACGCTGGTAACACCGTCTGCATGGGATGTTTTCAAGGAAAACAAAGTGAAGGTGAGCAGGAACGGATAATGATCGGTCCTGTATTTCAGTAAAAGGCAGGAATCAGATATGGATTTACTTGCAAAGATATTGGAGGCTGGCGTTGTCGGCTGCGGCGGCGCAGGCTTTCCTACTCATGTAAAATTAAACAGCAGGCCGGAGTATTTTATTATTAATGGTGCAGAGTGTGAGCCCATGCTTCGTACCGACCGGTATATCATGACAAATTTTGCTGATCGGTTTGTGGAGACGGCAGACCGGATCGCAGATGCCATCGGAGCAGCTTATGAAGTGATCGCGGTCAAGGAGCATTACGAAGAAGAAATTGCCGCACTTAAGGCTGCTGTTGCGAAAAAGGGAAGCAGATTGATCATTCATCCGATGGATAGCTTTTATCCGGCCGGAGATGAACAGGTGATCGTATACGAGGTAACCGGGCGGGTAGTACCGCCGTCAGGCATTCCCATGGATGTAGGGGCAGTGGTGGATAATGTGGCAACGGTACTGGCAATCGCTGATGCAATGGAGGGCATTCCCTTCACGCATAAATATCTGACCGTAACAGGAGAAGTTGCCAATCCCACAGTTCTGCATGTACCGGTAGGTACTTCTTATAAGAAATGTATTGAACTGGCCGGAGGTACTCTGACAGAGGATTATATCGTAGTAAGCGGCGGACCGATGATGGGCAAACCGATGAGCAAAGAGGATGCAATGGAGGCTGTTGTTACAAAAACTACTTCCGGTATCCTGATCCTTCCGGATGACAGTAAGATTGCAGATCATTTTCATACAGACATCCGGAAAATGCTGAACCGTGCAAAGAGCGCCTGTATTCAGTGCAGCTTCTGTACGCAGCTTTGCCCAAGAAACATGTTGGGACATCCGCTGGAGCCGCATAAGATCATGCGTACCATGGCAATGTGTACAGATATAAACGATGTACTTGACAAAAAGGCGATTCGAAATGCGGCAATCTGCTGCGAATGCGGTATTTGTGAAGTTTATGCGTGCCCGATGGGACTTGCACCCCGTACGATTAATGGAATGCTGAAAAAAGAGCTTGCGAAAGCGGGAATTCGTTATCAGAAAGAAGATCGTACCTGGCAGGCACGCGAAGAACGCTCCTACAGAAAGGCACCGACCGATCGTGTTGCAGGACGCGCAGGTGTCAGAAAATATAATGATTATGTGATCAAGAACTGTATCGATTATGAGCCGGAAGAGGTGCGTATTCCACTTCAGATGAATATTGGAGCACCGGCAGTTCCTGTTGTGACGGAAGGACAATATGTGTCAAAAGGCAGCCAGATTGCAGCCTGTCCGGAGGGAAAGCTGGGAACAAATATCTGTACAGGAATCAGCGGAACAGTCCATCTTGATGGTAACGCTGTCATAATCAGAGCATAGGAGGAAGCATCATGCTGGAAACAATCGGATTTCTTGAATTAAACAGTATTGCAAAGGGTGTGGAGGCTGCCGATATGATCCTGAAGGCAGCTGACACAAGACTGTTGTTTGCAAAAGCTGGCTGCCCGGGTAAATACTATATTTTATTTACCGGTGAGGTGGCTGCAGTCAGATCTTCTCTGGATGCAGGAATGGCAGTTGCTGAAGATCATGTGGTAGACAGCTGTGTGATCCCACGGGTACATCCTCAGGTGATCGAGGCTATTTCATCTGCAACAGAACCGGAAGAGCCGGGTGCACTGGGCGTTATGGAATTTTACAGTGTGACTGCTGCCGTTTATTCGGCAGATGCTGCAGTGAAAGCGGCAGAGGTAGATCTCATTGATGTTCGGCTTGGAACCGGAATCGGCGGAAAGTCATTTGTAATTCTGACAGGAGAAGTGGCAGCAGTACGTTCCGCTGTTGATGCAGGACTTCATACAGAAAATGCAGAAGGACTGGTGGTTTCTCATGTTGTGATCCCCAATCCGAGAAAAGAGATTTATGAATCTGTTATGTAAGCTCATAAGGGATACAGGCAGGAGATAGAAAATGTTTGAAGAGAAACAGCGAATTATACAGGAGTTTGTGCCTGGTAAGCAGGTCACTCTTGCGCATGTAATCGCAAATCCGGATCAGGATTTGTATAAAAAATTGGGAGTGATCGGTGATTATGCCGGCGCTCTTGGAATCATGACGATCACGCCCTCAGAGGGAGCTATTATTGCAGCGGATGTTGCAACGAAGGCGGCTGATGTCAAGGTTGTTTTTGTTGACCGCTTTAACGGAACACTGATCATCAGCGGAGAGGTTGCAGATGTGGAAACTGCTGTGAAAAGTGTACTGGATATTCTCTGTAACCTGATGGGCTTTGCAAAGGCACCGGTGACGAAGACCTGATATCATTATGAAGAAAATCATTTTAATCGGCAATGTTGCCTGCGGAAAGACAACACTTTGCCAGTATCTTAACAACATGGAACTAAAATATAAAAAAACACAGGCAGTGGAAGTATATCATGAGACGATAGATACCCCTGGCGAATATTTGGAAAACAGGGGCTTCTTTCGCTCTCTGATGGTCATGTCAACGGAGACAGATCAGGTACTGTTTGTGCAGGATGCAACTACGGAGAGATACTATTTCTCTCCGGGTCAGTCAGGAGCTTTTTCTCTTCCGGTTGCGGGAATTGTGACCAAGACGGATATCGCAAACGAGCAGCAGATCAGGAATGCAAGGCAGCTCCTGGAGCTGGCGGGGGCAGATCCGATCTTTGAAGTCAGTGCCTTTACCGGAGAGGGAATGGAAGCATTGACTGCTTTTCTGGAGTGTGAACCCAGGAAAAATGCCGGAGAAGACAGGGTGTGAGAAGATGCAGAAGATAAAAGCGTTGGGAATGATTGAGGTATATGGAAGGCTTGGGGCGATAGAAGCGCTGGATGCCTGTCTGAAGGCTGCGGAAACGGTGTTTACAGGTATGGTAAAGGTTGGCGGAGGCCTGTCCACAGTACTTGTAGAAGGAGATGTGGCTGCTGTAAAGGCAGCCGTGGATGCAGGCTCTGCCGCAGCCCAGAGAGTAAGCAGGGTGATTTCCGTGCATGTGATTCCTCGCCCTCATCCGGAAGTATGGGAGATGCTGAACGTACATCGGCCTTCGGCACCTTTGGATCCGGAACCCGAACCGGAACCGAAGAAACCGGAACCGGAGAAACCAAAGCCTGGGAAAACGGAGCTCAAGAAAAAGCTGCCAGAGAAAAAAGTGCCGGATGAAGCGAAGAAAGAGGAGGCTTCACAGGAGGATGCCGGGCAGGCTGAGCTGGCAAAAATGACGGTATCTGCATTAAGAAGAGCAGCCAGAGAGACGGAAGGCTTTCCGATGACGAAAGAGGAAATCAAGTTTGCAAAGAAGGGTGAGCTTCTCACCGCATTTGCAAAGTTAAATATGAAATAGAGAGAGGGAACGGGGATGGAACGGCAGGAGCTGGAAGCTATTGTAGAGCAGGTTGTCAGAAAGGTTCTGGAAGAAAAAATCGCAGGAAAACCGGATTTCACGAAAGAAACGGATCCCAGCGGAATTCTGCATATCGAAACAGCTACGGTCAAATGCGAGCCGTTTGAGCAGCCGGGAGTGTTTCTTAAAGATATTACCACCCTGGAAGAAGCCCCGAGAATGGGGGCCGGTATCATGGAACTTTCGCATACCAGTTTTGAGTGGACCCTGACCTACGACGAGTATGATTATGTGATTGAAGGGGAACTTGAAATCGAAATCGATGGCAGGATTATCAGAGGAAAGGCCGGAGATATCATTTATATTCCGAAAAACAGCCATATTCATTTCCAGACCTCCGGTAAGACAAGATATGCCTATTTTGTTTATCCGGCCAACTGGCAGTCGTGATCCGAAACAGCTAAAAAGAGGTGGACAGAAGAATGTTTGAAGTATGCGATCAATTTGTGTCAGAATTTGAAAAGGTAATAGAAGCTCCCCGGAAGGAAAAATCCTCCGTATATTACACAGGAGTGGATCTTGGTACAGCCTGCGTAGTTATGGCAGTATTAAATGAGAAAAAGGAACCGGTAGCCGGGGCATTTCAGTATGCAGATGTAGTAAGAGACGGTATGGTCGTTGATTATGCCGGGGCGATTCACATTGTTTCGGAAATGAAGAAAAAGATCGAGAAAGAACTGGATACAGAGCTTCTGTATGCGGCGGCTGCCCTGCCGCCGGGAACGGACAGTCTGGATGGAGGAGCAGTGAAAAATGTTGTTCAGGCTGCCGGATTTGAAGTGACTGCACTTCTGGATGAACCGACAGCGGCAAATGCGCTTCTTTCCCTGGAAAATGGTGCAATTGTTGATATCGGAGGTGGCACCACAGGCGTATCTGTTATTAAGGACGGAAAAGTGATTCTGGTGGATGACATGCCTACCGGAGGAACTCACTTCTCTCTGGTTCTGGCCGGAGCTTATCGTATCCCCTATGCGGAAGCTGATGTTATGAAGCGGGACTACAGCCGCCATAAAGAATATTTTCCGCTGGTTCGTCCGGTCATTGCCAAGCTGGCTGCGATCATCAATAAAACGATCGAAGGGCAGGATGTGCCGCAGCTGGTGCTTGTGGGAGGAACCAGCTGCCTTACCGGTATTGAAAAGGAGATTGAGCAGCTGACAAAAATTCCGACCTATAAGCCGCAGAATCCGCTTTTCGTGACACCACTGGGGATTGCACTTAATTGTGTGGCGGAAGAGGATATTTGACAGGAGGAAATAAGCATATGATGATCTGTAAGGTTGTCGGCAATGTATGGGCGACAAAAAAAGAGGAGAGTCTGAGCGGCAGCAAGCTGATGGTCGTTCAGCAGACGGATGGATATGACGGAGAGGATATCGGAGAATGCTTTGTGGCCGCGGATGTGGTAGGCGCAGGAATCGGAGAGTGTGTACTGGTTGTAAACGGCAGTACCGCGCGTAAGGCTCTGGGCGGAGATCATGTGCCCATTGATGCGGCGATCGTCGGTATCATAGACAGCGTGGAGATGGATCGAAGATAAGAAAAAACACATTTATTTGAATATATTCTCCTATAGAAAAGCAGATCGGATAAGAGGTGAAATACCC
>JALERW010000087.1 GCA_022763925.1 Lachnospiraceae bacterium | reverse complement strand
TCTGACATATCCGTCCTCATCCAGATACGGACCGCTCTGTTCTGCATCATCCGCACTGTCCTCCTCTTCATCCTCGAACCAGTCCTCTTCCACGGTAATTCCGTCATCCTGTCCGAAATCAGATGCAGGACCGGCTGCCTTCGTCTCTTCCGGCGCTTCCGCTCCCTCCGGCGTTCCCAACTCTTCCGACGCTTCCGGCGTTCCCAGATCTTCCGATTCTTCTACCTCTTCCGCCTCAGTTGTCTCTTCCTGTGCAGAATCCGGAGTTGCTTTTTCCTCTGCCTCTCCATCTTCCGTTTCATAAACAAAAGCCGCGTTCTGCAGGGTTTCCTTCTTATCCACCCACTTTAAGGTTCCTTCCGTCAGCGGCTGGTTGGAATTATTCTGGATATAGATCGTTAAGTTCACTTCCTCGCCCGGCGCAAAGCTCTCATTCTCTGCCTGAACGTAGAGACCAATCTTTTCCATATTTTCCTGCTGATACGATAATTTCACTTTCGCTTCGGATGCATATGCCGGTACGGCGCCGGATGTGCTGAGCACAGAAATGGCCGTCATAAGTGCTGCCAGGAATCCGCTCACTGTTCTTTTCATTAAAGGTTCTCTTTTCCGCCGCATGAATGTGCTCTCCTTTCGCTTTTCATTTACTTTTCTTCCGCCTGTCCGTTTTCTGCCGGTTTAATTTCCGTTACCGCAATCTCCTTTTGAGCCTCTTCCGCTCCGTTCTGTTCCGGTGCTTTCGTCTTCTTTCCTTTTGTACTGCGGCTTTTTGACGCCTTCTTTTTTTCCTTCTCTTCTTCTATGTCAAGCGCGCAGTCAATCAGCTTTAACAGTTCCAGCGCGCTGCGGAAATTGCAGCTCTTTCCCTCATCTGCCCAGAGCACTCTGCCCTGCCAGGTCGCATTCTGACGGTACTGAACATTGATGACAAAGGTTGCCCTCTTCCCCGTCTCATTTAAGATATCTTTCGCATCCCGCACCTGATGTGCCTCCTCCCTGATTCCTCTCGTCGATTCCGTTTTGAAAAAACTCCGCTGTATTGTAGATGCCTGAGGAAAATTCAATCGATCCATCAGTTGTTCCATAAGAATCAGCAAATGGTTCAAATCAGAAAACGGCACTGCAGTCGCCGAATATTTATGATAAAAACTGCCGCTGGCCTGTCTGCCATCCACATTGTCAATACAAACACATACCAGATTCGGCGAAGAAACATTAATTGCTGCCATATTTGTCATACTAACCACCCTTTCTATGATTCATCTTAACAGGAGGGGCGTTACATCCTGCGTTATATTTCTCCCATTTTTTCCATTTTTTACCTGAAATGTAACTTTTTTTTATGAGCACGCAAAAAAAGATGCCGTGAAATCTGTTCCGATCTCACAGCATCCTGTTCCAGTCTCTATTCTGTTTGTTCTTCTCACTGCTATTTCCAGTTCTTCTCCCCGAATTTCAGATTCGGAAGCGAAGACTTCTCTGCCCCCTGGGAAACTGCTTCCAGATAATGATTCAGCTGATAGCTGCGCATCCCGGGCCGCTGGCTGAAATTCTTCTCAATCCGTCCGGAGATAATCGGGCAGTCTTCCCGCTTCAATGCCACCAAAAGGATCAGATACTGATTCACACCATAGCGGGTATACGAATCTCCGCGCCGCAGGGACTCCCGGATCACTTCTCCCAGCGCCTCCATCGCCTTTTCAAAGAAGGCGCTGTCTGAAATATGGTGATCCCTTCCTCCCTTTTCCGTCATCGTACACATCATCAGATAGATGGACTGCCCGTTCCGCTCATTCCGCCGGATTTCATGGCGATAAGTACTGACAAAGCTCTGCCAGCCGCAGAGATAGGCACCCTTCTCATACTCTTTTTCTTCCAGATCTCCGCGGATTTCCATCAGGCTGCGCACAGACCCCCGCATCCGTTCATTGATCGTCCGGCTGCGCTTCAACAGTTCTTCTGTCGGATGAACTCCCATATTGTTCATCAGGCTCTTCACTGCTCTGTCATACGCTTCCGTGGCATCTGTCCACCGTTCCAGCGCAATCAGCGCATCCAGCTCCTCCAGAAACCACTCCTCGTACGGATACAGGACAAGGACCTGACGGATCACCTTCAGAATCTCCTCATAGGATCCCAGCTGCCTGAGAATCTCTGTATATCGGTGAAGACATTCGAAAAATAGCTTCTGACAGGCGACCTGCCGTTCCGCCACCCACAGATCCGAAGCCATATCCGGCAGAAATTCTCCTTTGTACATAAGACAGGCTTTTCTCAGATGTTCCGCCGCCTTCGCTCTCTCTTCCCGATCTGACAATTCACCGGTTTCTGCCTTCTTTTCCTCTTCCAGCGCCCGGTGTGCAGCAGCCTCGAATTCTTTCGCATCGATCTCTACGGATATCTGCATCGGTTCCCATCGAAAAATTCCCCGTTCACTGATTGAGACATCCTCTGCCAAAAGGCCGGCCTGAATCATCTGCCTACGCACGCGGAATGAAACAGCTCTTAAATTTCCGGACTCATTCGTATGATCCGAATCCCCGTACAGGGCATCCAGAACCTCCTGACGGCCCACGCCCTGTGCTCCATAATAAGCCAGCAGAATAAAAAGCTTCATCGTCTTACTATGGGCGGAACCAAAACAATCCAGCAGTTCTCCGTTCAGGGATATGGAACATTCGCCCAGCATCCGTATCTTCAATGTCTTTTCTTCGGTTTTTTCACCTCCAGACATCTTATCCCCCCTTTTTGCCGTTTCCTGTTCTATCCTTTTTCCAATAGAAAATCTCCTTTTTCTTTTTCCAGATTGTCTTCATTATACACACAATCTCATTTGAAATCAACTTTTATAAAAAAATATTTAATTCAATTTCATTCAATGATTATTATGTGCCGTCCACCGTCTGTTTTATCCCGTGATCCGTCTCTGTTTTCTCCAGAATCTCTCCCACCCGCTCAAAGCGATCCTGATTCCGTTCCACTGTCAGATACACAAAATCATCGGCCGGATACCTACCCAGCATGGATTTCTCATAGGTTTCAATGGTAATAAATATACTCCTGCGGTACCGCTTTGCCAGGTAGGGCTTTATCCCCTGACTGAAGGAATCTCCCACCAGAAGCAGCGTTCTGTCATTGGGGGAATCAGACACAAAGACAGAGAATTCCCCCGCCGGCGTCCCGTCCACACATTCCACGGTCACCTCCGGCAGGTAATCATCGATCCGGTAGTTCCAATCATCCGCATACTCTTCCGACAGGTTGAGCAGCCTGGCCATATCGCCGGAGCAATTAGCCTCCCGCGCATAGGAAACCTCAGAAAGCGCCGTTCCCTCTCCCAGAAGGACCCGGGCCATCTCCTGACTGCCCGCAAAGGCCCCCAGCTGATTCCAGTGGGTATCATATTTATAATAGAGAGCATCCTGCCCGGCTCCATTTTCCGTCATCCACTCTTTTTCCGTCCGCAGCGCCTCTGTCAGAGCATAGACCGGAAGGCCCTCTTCTCTCAGCCGCGGGAGCACTGCCTCCAGACGGGAAGGCCCGTCAAACTGCCGGATGGAATCCGGCATGTATTCGCCGTAGAGCGTCTCCTTGTTCGGTGCCTCAAAGAGGAAAAAACGCATCCCCCGTCCCTCGATCTCCTCCTTCGCTGCCCGGATACTCGCTTCCAGCGCCTCCACCTCAGCCTCTGTATATAGATTCTCTCTGCGGTAATCCGCCAGCGCGTCCTCTCCCTCCAGAGAGGTGGTATAGAACATCCAGTTTTCCTTTCCCACCGTTACCGAGGAGACGGCGCTCTGCCCCAGAAGCTTTAAATCCAGCTTCGTCTTCGCCCGGACAAACAGATTTTTAAAGGGGACATGATCGTTATACCATGCCTCAAACTGCGACGGAAACTGCTCCCAGCCGTCTGCGGACAGATCCGGAAATTCCGCCAGCTGCCGGTTCTCATAGTTCGTCTGATCCAGCCTTTCCTTCACCAGCGGGTAGACCGCCGTCGGCCCAAAGAGGCTGAGCAGAAAGCATAAAATAAACCATTTCTTTTTCATCGGTGTATCCTCCAAGCTGTCAGAACCGGAAATAAATAAAGGGATTATACGTATTGTTCACCAGCAGAAGCAGGGAACCCCACAGCACCAGCAGATATCCGGCCATCGCCGGAAGACTGATTTCCCCATCTGCCGCAAATCCGCAGCCCTTCCATTTCTTCCACAGCCACTGCACCGGCCCGCAGGCGCCAAGGCCCGTCAGAAGCAGAAACAGAAGCTTCCGGTCCAGAAACCGTTCCATGGTAATCACTGCCGCATGGGGCAGGAACATGTTCCGGATAAATTCCACAGCCGCGCCGATGGTATCCGCACGGAAGAATATCCAGCCAAAATAAACCACCAGAAGCGTATACAGATGCGCCGAAAGCCATCTCACAAGGTGTCCGGGTTGTCCACAGTCTGACCGCTCCTTCACGGACTGCGGCTGCCTCCCGTTTCCCGTTCCCAGTTCCGTCAGGGCCCGTTCCAGAATCAGGAAGAAGCCGTGATACAGTCCCCAGAAGAGAAAGGTCCATCCGGCGCCGTGCCAGATTCCGGTCAGCAAAAACACGATTCCCAGATTCCGGTACGTCCGCACCGTTCCCTTCCGGCTGCCGCCCAGCGGAATGTAAACGTATTCCCGAAACCAGCCGGACAGGGAGATATGCCATTTCCGCCAGAAATCGCGGACGGAAACAGCCGTATACGGAAGAAGGAAATTTTCATTGAAGGTAAAGCCGAACATCCGCCCCAGGCCGATGGCCATATCGGAATAGCCGGAAAAATCGAAATAAATCTGCAGCATATAGAGCAATGCCGTCAGCCACAGAAGCGGGGCACTGACCGTCCCGGCCGGGTACCCCCTGACCGCATCCACCACCTCTGCAAAGGAATTGGCCAGAATCACCTTTTTCCCCAGACCGAAGATAAACCGCTTTACGCCATAGGAAAAACCATCCACGGTCACCGTACGGTTCTCGATCTGCCGCTCAATATCGTGGTATTTCACGATAGGACCGGCAATCAGCTGGGGAAAAAATGAGATATACAGCATCATATTGACCAGATTCCTCTGTGCCTTATTTTCTCCCCGGTATACATCCACTACATAGGACAGTGCCTGAAAGGTATAAAAGGAGATACCGATGGGCAGCGCCGCCTCCACCGCCGGGAGCTCCCTTCCCGAACCGGCAAGAAAATGGTTGAGCGTCTCCACCAGAAACCCAGAATATTTAAAATAGCCGAGAATCAGAAGATTCAGCGCCACACACAGGGCCAGAAGACTCTTTTTCTTTCCGACGGTTTCCAGAAGAATTCCAAAGACATAATTGAGCAGGACGGAAACCACCATCAGAAGAATATATGTCGGCTCTCCCCAGGCATAGAAAAAAAGGCTGAATACCATCAGCAGACCGTTGCGAAACGGCCTGGGACTGAGATAGTAACAGCCTAAAATTACCGGAAGTAATACCCATAAAAAGATAACGGAACTAAATACCATTCACTTGCTCCCTACAGTACATCCGAAAAATGCGGACGCATCTTTTTAAATACCTTTAACCCCAGCACCAGCAGGACAAGGGTCACTGCCCAGAAATACAGTGTCATGGTCGGCCTCTCGAAAAACCAGTGGCCGGTCAGCATGCTGTCACGGTAGCCCGCGGCAATATAATAGAAGGGGTTACATTTAAA
This sequence comes from Lachnospiraceae bacterium, assembly GCA_022763925.1. GTDB lineage: Bacteria > Bacillota > Clostridia > Lachnospirales > Lachnospiraceae > JAGTTR01. Next base: position 1,037 of record JALERW010000087.1, on the reverse strand, counting down.
CACAAGCCCCAGCCAGGAAGCCCGGCTGGTAAAGATCGCTTCATCGTACATGATCGGCGTCAGCCACATGCCAAACTGCAGGCAGATTCCGACGATCTGTGCCATATCCTTAAAAAACACCTGAATCGCACTGGTAAAATAGGTGATCGCCAGTCCCAGCATCGAGGCCGCGAAGGAATAGTAGAGCACCTGCAGCCAGATGAGCTTTGGCGTATAGCCGCTCAGCAAGTACAATCCCACCATAATCACCAGAAAGCAGGCATGCACCATGAAGCAGGAAATCAGCTTGATCACCGGCAGATTCTCTACCTCGAAGACCACCTTCTTTACCAGATAATGGTACTCCTGCAGGCAGCCCGTCCCCGTATTCAGCACCTCGCTGAAGAAAAACCAGGGAATGATGCCCGGCGCCAGCCAGATGACATAGGTAGCCCCCGGCACCGGCGGCGCATTCTTCATGCCGTACTCTCCGAAGATGAATGCGTAGATGGCGATGGTCACCATCGGCTGGATGAACATCCATACCACGCCAAAATAGGAACCGACAAAGCGCTTCCGGAAATCCGCCTTCGACAGATCCAGAATCAGCTTTCGTTTTGTCACAATTCCCTTACACAGGGAAATCAATTCTCTCATAACAATCCTCTCATCTTTCGGTTCTACAGCCGGAACTGAAAGGTATCACGGAAGCCGCCCCACTTCTGATCCATCTCAGAAATGATCAGCTTCATACCTTCCTCGATGGGCCACTGTACACCGATCTCCGGATCGTTCCACGCCAGACCGCCCTCATCGCCGGGATGATAGAAATCGGTACACTTGTAAGCAAACTCTGCCTCATCGCTTAATACCAGGAAGCCGTGGGCAAAGCCTTCCGGGATGTAGAACTGCTTTTTGTTCTCCGCGGACAGAAGCACGCCAAACCATTTGCCGTAGGTTTTGGAGCCGGCGCGCAGATCCACCGCCACGTCAAACACGGTTCCGCGGATGGCGCGGACCAGCTTGCCCTGGGGATACTGCTTCTGATAATGCAGGCC
>JALERW010000061.1 GCA_022763925.1 Lachnospiraceae bacterium | reverse complement strand
TGCAAGACCACGGTAGAGCCCATGGCAAAGCAGCAGTGGTTCGTTGCCATGGAGGAGCTGGCAAAGCCGGCGATCGAGGCCTTAAAGACCGGGGAACTGAAATTTGTTCCTGAGCGGTTTGACAAGATCTATCTGCACTGGCTGGAGAATATCCGTGACTGGTGTATTTCCAGACAGCTCTGGTGGGGACACCGGATTCCGGCATATTACTGTGATTCCTGCGGCGAGACCGTGGTGGCAAAGGAAATGCCATCGGTATGCCCCAAGTGCGGAGGTACGCATTTTACCCAGGATCCGGATACCCTGGATACCTGGTTCAGCTCGGCACTCTGGCCCTTCTCCACACTGGGATGGCCGGAAAATACAGAGGATCTGGATTATTTCTATCCTACCGATGTGCTGGTGACGGGTTATGATATCATTTTCTTCTGGGTAATCCGTATGGTATTTTCCGGATATGCCCATACGGGAAAGGCTCCTTTCCATACCGTGCTGATCCACGGGCTGGTAAGGGATTCCCAGGGACGCAAGATGAGTAAATCCCTCGGAAACGGCATTGATCCGCTGGAAGTGATTGACAAATATGGTGCGGATGCCCTGCGTCTGACGCTGATCACCGGAAATGCGCCCGGAAATGATATGCGTTTCTACTGGGAGCGCGTGGAAGCCAGCCGGAATTTTGCCAATAAGGTATGGAATGCATCACGCTTTATCATGATGAATATGAAGGATACCAGACAGAATAAGGTGGAGCTGTCTTCCCTGACGGATGCGGATAAATGGATCCTTTCCAAAGTGAACCGCCTGGCAGAGGAGGTTACCTCCAATATGGATAAATTTGAGCTTGGTATTGCGGTTCAGAAGATTTACGACTTTATCTGGGAGGAATTCTGTGACTGGTATATCGAGATGGTGAAGCCCAGGCTGTACAGCGATACGGATTCGACCAAGGATGCGGCTCTGTGGACGCTGCGGACGGTACTGATCCAGGCGCTGAAGCTTCTGCACCCGTATATGCCGTTTATCACGGAGGAGATTTTCTGCACCATTCAGGAGGAAGAGGAGTCTGTTATGATTTCCGAATGGCCGCGTTTTCGTGAGGACTGGAAGTTTGAGGAGGAGGAAACTGCCATCGAGACTATTAAGGAGGCGGTAAGAGCCATCCGGAACGTGCGTACCGGCATGAATGTTCCGCCCAGCAGAAAGGCTGCGGTATATGTGGTTTCTGATTCGGAAAAAGTAAGAAATATTTTCGAAAACGGTAAGACTTTCTTCGCAACTCTGGGCTACGCCAGTGAGATAATGATACAGTCGGATAAGTCCGGTATCGCAGAGGATGCGGTATCCGCAGTGATTCACAATGCGGTGCTCTATATTCCGTTTGCGGAGCTGGTGGATATTGAGAAGGAGCTGGAGCGTCTTGAGAAAGAAAAGGAACGTCTCGGGAAGGAGCTGGCACGGGTCAACGGCATGCTGAATAATGAGAAGTTCATGAGCAGGGCGCCGGAAAAGAAAGTGGCAGAGGAGCGCGAAAAGCTCGTGAAATATACACAGATGATGGAACAGGTAACAGAGCGTCTGGGACAGCTGAAAAAGTAAAAGGCATCCCGGAAGCATTATGGGGATCCGGCGGCAGCCTCCTTGCAGGCTGCGGCCGGATTCCTTTCGCCATGTCATGATACCGCCTTTGAGGGGCGCAGATCGGTATACTGTGAAAGGATAGGTAGAATGTCAATGAAATGGGAACTGAAAAAGGAGAACTGGAAATGCTGTACGATCTGGATCGGGTACGTGCTGCTTGCCGCTCTGGTCAATTTTGTGATTGAAGCGGCTTCCCGGCATGCACTGGCGGAGGCCTTCAGCTATCTGACGGATCGGCCGCTGGTTTTTCTGTACAATACTCTGCTGATCGGTATATGCTATCTGGCGGTGTATCTGGTGCGAAGGAAGGTGTTCGCGGCAGCCGTTGTTACCAGTGTATGGCTTACCGCCGGAATTGCCAATGGAGTGATCCTGGCAAGCAGGGTAACACCGCTGACCGGGCCGGATCTGCATCTGATCACAGATGCACTGTCCATTGCCGGGCTGTATCTGAATCCGGTTCAGATGGTGTTGGCTGTGACCGGAGCGATACTGGCTGTCGTTCTTCTTGTGGTTCTGTTTCTGAAGATGCCCCGCTATCAGGGGGAAATGCACTGGAAGAAGCGGTTTGCGGTGACAGCGCTGACCATTGCCGGCTTTGTTTTTGTGTCCCATCTGGCGGTGGAGAAGAGGGTCATCACCACTTTCTTCAGCAATGTGGCATATGCTTATCAGGATTACGGCTTTCCCTACTGCTTTACTGCCAGCGTGTTTGATACCGGCATGGCTGCGCCGCATGACTATTCTGAAAAAACGATAGAAAAGATCGTAAAGCGTGACGAGCAGGTGACGCTTTCCGAGGAGGAGGGCGGAAAACGCCCCAATATTATCTTTGTACAGCTGGAGACTTTTTTTGATCCTACTCTGCTTCGGTGCATTGAACTGTCGGAGGATCCGATTCCGAATTTTCACAGGTATATGGAAGAATA
>JALERW010000055.1 GCA_022763925.1 Lachnospiraceae bacterium | reverse complement strand
AAATCAAACGTATATAATTACTTCTATATGTGAGAAAGAGGTCATGGGACGAGGTATGAGTGAAAAGATGAGAAAAACAGCGGTAATGACGGACAGCAACAGCGGATTGACGGTAAAGGAAGCGAAGGCTCTGGGGGTATACATGCTTCCCATGCCGATCTATTTGGATGATGTGATGTATTATGAGAACGAGACACTGACAAGAGAGGAGTTCTTTGCCCGTCAGGCCAATGGAGCCGTCATTCATACGTCGCAGCCGATGCTTGGCGAGCTGCTGGATCGTTGGAATGCTATTCTGAAGGAATTTGATGAGCTTGTATATATCCCGATGTCCAGCGGCTTAAGCGGAAGCTGTGCTGCAGCTATGGCAATTTCAGAGAAGTACGAGGGCCGCGTGGTGGTTGTGAATAACCAGCGGATCTCTGTTCCTCTGGCACAGGCCGTAAAGGATGCCAGGAAGCTTGTGCAGGAGGGGAAAAATGCCCTGGAAATCCGGGAATACCTGATGAAGACGAGGTTTGATTCCAGTATCTATATTACGGTGGATACACTGGAATATCTGAAGAAGGGCGGAAGAATCACCCCTGCGGCGGCAGCGGTCGGAACCGTGCTGAATCTGAAGCCAGTGCTGACCATACAGGGAGAACAGCTGGATGCCTTTGCCAAGGTGCGGGGGATGAAGGCTGCAAAAAAACGAATGATCGCGGCGCTGGAGGATGATCTGAACGGACGCTTTTCCTCCATCCCGAGGGGGGAGCTCCGCCTGGAGGCCGCCCATACCTGTTCGGATGAGGAGGCCTTCCAGTGGAAGCAGATGCTGGAAGAGCATTTCGGCCAGGAGTGTGATATGAGTCCCCTTCCCCTTTCCATTGCCTGTCATACGGGCCCGGGAGCACTGGGATGTGCTTTTACAAGACAATATATCGGTTGATACAGAGCAGGTCTTGCAAATTGCAGGCCTGCGTTTTATTATGGAGAAATAGAAGGAGGATGGCCTATGAAAGTACGGAAATTTATTTTGGGGAGGGTGTTTATTACCGGATGTATTCTTCTGGTGGAGCTTGTCTGGCTGCTTCTGTTTTTTACAAGGCTGGTTGGATATTCGGCGCTGGTCAGTGCGTTTTTCAGTATTCTAAGCATCCTGATCACGCTTTATATCATATGCAAGGATGAGAATTCTGCGTATAAGATCGGCTGGATCGTCATCATTTCTGCGCTGCCTCTTCTGGGAGGACTTCTGTATGTGACATTTGGAAACAAGCGTCCGTCCAGATTTCTGAGAAAGAAGCTGGAGCTTCAGGCAGAAAAAAATCAGGGAATGCTTTCCCAGGACGAACAGGTAATGGAAGCAATGCATAAGGATAATCCCCGGATGGCGGGTGAAATGCACTACATTTGCCAAAAAGGGCCTTATCCTGCCTGGCAGAATACAAAGGTGACCTATTATCCGCTGGGAGAGCAGATGTTCGAGGCTATGATGGAGGAAATCGAAAAAGCGGAGCATTTTATCTTCCTGGAATATTTTATTCTGGCAGAAGGAACGCTGTGGGACCGGATGCTGGAGGCTCTGACAAGAAAGGCTGCCGAAGGCATCGATGTCCGTCTGATTTACGACGATGTGGGAAGTCTGTTTCTGCTTCCCGGAGAGTATGCATCACAGATGGAAAAGCGTGGAATACGCTGCTTTGCATTTAACCGCTTTATTCCGGTTCTGTCGCTTGCCATGAATAACCGGGATCACAGGAAAATTCTGGTGATCGACGGACATACGGCATTTAACGGAGGAATGAATCTGGCAGATGAATATATCAATATCAACAGTCCCTATGGGCACTGGAAGGATACCGGAGTCATGCTGAAGGGGGACGCGGTCTGGAATTTCACGGTGATGTTTCTGGATATGTGGAATGCGTTTTCCAAAGAGAAGGATGATTATGCCGCATTCCGTCCGGGAATACCGTGCCCTGAAGCGCAGGGCGCTCCCGGCTTCGTGCAGCCATTTTCGGATTCTCCGCTGGATAATGAGCCTGTGGCTGAAAATCTGTATATTGATATTCTGTTCCAGGCGAAAAACTATGTATATATTTATACCCCGTATCTGATTATCAGCAGTGAGATGCAGAATGCGCTGACTCTGGCAGCCAAGCGGGGAGTCGATGTGCGCATCATAACTCCGGGTATTCCGGATAAGAAGATGGTGTTCCGGCTGACCCGTTCCTATTATGGGTCTTTGATTGCCGCGGGAGTCAGGATTTACGAATATACCCCCGGCTTTGTCCACGCAAAATGCTTTGCCTGTGATGATATCATCGGTGTGGTCGGAACCATCAACATGGATTACCGGAGTCTGTATCTTCACTTTGAGTGCGGCACGCTTCTGTATAAGGTACCGGCGATTCTTGATCTGAAAAAGGATTATCTGGAAACGGTGGAGAAATGCAGGCGGATCGAGGAGAAGGACTGTATGCATAAGAGACTGCCTGGTTCGGTATATACGGCCGTGCTTCGCGTGCTGTCCCCGCTGTTCTGATCCGGCACATGCATATGTTTTTTTTGCCTGAGGATAAGTTCCGCCCGGGGAGATTTTCGATATATTATAAGTGTAAATCTGAAAGGGCGGAACTGTTTTATGTATGAAGACAAAATATCCGAATTTATAAACCAGGTGCTTTTTACGGCGCCTCTGGCCTATACGGACGTGAGGGGCGGAAGCCGTTTCCCGGATATCCGGGGGATGATCTATTTCTATGAGGTTTACAGAGGAACCCTGATTCTGGCAGAGGTCTGGGGCCTTCCGCATGCAGAGGGACCCTGTCCGGGCCGTTTTTTCGGCTTTCATATCCATGAGGGAGGAAGCTGTCTGGGATCGGACGGGGAGGATCCCTTTGCGGGGACGAAAGGACATCTGAATCCGGGGGGCTGTTCCCACCCGGACCATGCGGGGGATCTTCCGATGCTTCTCGGGAACCGGGGGTTTGCCTGGATGGCATGTTATACGGAACGGTTTGTTCCCGGAAGCATTCTCGGCCATACGGCCGTGATTCACGAGCTTTTGGATGATTTCAGGACGCAGCCCTCCGGAAATTCCGGAGAAAAAATTGCATGTGGGGTCATTATGCCCTATTCGATGGCTGCAGGCGTGGACTTTAACAGTGTAAACCGATAGAAAGACAGAGAAAATTGGCGGCTGATTATTGACAATGCCCGGAAACCTTGCTATGATGTAGTGAATGAAATTATGATATTTTAAAGGGGTAGGACTATGGCAAAGAGAGTATTATCGCTGCTTGTTGATAATACATCCGGTGTGCTCAGCCGGATTTCCGGGCTGTTCAGCCGGAGGGGTTATAACATTGACAGCATTACCGCAGGAGTGACGGCGGATCCGCGTTTCACAAGGATTACGATCGTAACGAGCGGGGATGATCATATTTTGGAGCAGATTGAGAAGCAGGTTGCGAAGCTGGAGGATGTCCGCTATGTGAAATCACTGGAGCCGGACGATTCTGTGGCCCGTGAGCTTGTGATGATCAAGCTGCGTGCAACGGATACGGACCGTCAGGCCATCATCTCGGTGGCAGATATTTTTCGGGCGAAGATCATTGACGTGGCGGCAGATTCACTGATCATTGAGCTTACCGGCAATCAGAGCAAGGTGGATGCCTTTATCGGTCTGCTGGACAAGTATGAGATTCTTGAGCTGGCAAGAACAGGTATTGCCGCTCTTTCCAGAGGCTCCAAGGACGTGAAATATTTTGACTGATTTTAAGTCTGTCATAGGATGAAGACGCTTGCAGAGGTTTTTACCTTTCAATTTATAAAACATATGAACCAGGGAGGAATTAAAAATGGCAAAAATTTTCTATCAGGAAGACTGTAATCTTTCTTTACTGGAAGGCAAGACAATCGCAGTCATTGGATACGGCAGCCAGGGACATGCACATGCCCTGAATGCAAAGGAATCCGGCTGCAATGTCATTATCGGTCTTTATGAGGGAAGCAGGTCCTGGGCCAAGGCAGAGGCACAGGGATTCGAAGTATATACAGCTGCAGAGGCTGCAAAGAAGGCAGATATCATCATGATCCTTATCAATGATGAGAAGCAGGCAAAGCTGTACAAAAATGATATCGAGCCGAATCTGGAAGAGGGCAACATGCTGATGTTTGCTCACGGCTTCAACATTCATTTCGGACAGATCGTACCTCCGAAGAATGTAGATGTTACCATGATCGCACCGAAGGGGCCCGGTCATACGGAAAGAAGTGAGTATCAGGCAGGAAAGGGTGTTCCGTGTCTGATCGCCGTGGAGCAGGATTATACCGGAAAGGCTCAGGATATCGCACTGGCTTACGCACTGGCAATCGGCGGCGCAAGAGCAGGCGTGCTGGAGACAACCTTCCGTACCGAGACAGAGACCGACCTGTTCGGTGAGCAGGCTGTTCTTTGCGGCGGTGTATGTGCACTGATGCAGGCAGGTTTCGAGACACTGGTTGAGGCTGGCTATGATCCGAGAAATGCATATTTCGAGTGCATCCATGAGATGAAGCTGATCGTTGACCTGATTTATCAGAGCGGCTTTGCCGGAATGCGTTACTCTATCTCCAACACAGCAGAGTATGGCGATTATGTAACCGGACCGAAGATCATCACAGAAGAGACCAAGAAGACCATGAAGAAGATCCTGAAGGACATCCAGGATGGTTCCTTCGCAAAAGAATTCCTTCTGGATATGTCTGAGGCAGGCGGACAGGCACATTTCCGTGCAATGAGAAAGCTCGCTTCCGAGCATCCGTCTGAGATCGTCGGCGAGGAGATCCGTAAGCTGTACAGCTGGAACGGTGAAGAGAAGCTGATCAACAACTAAACAGTTTTTTATGGGATGGGGTATGAAAGATACCCCATCTTTTTTTCAATCTTTATGACTGTTTCTGCGGATAAAATCCCACCGTCGGCTCATACTATCAGCAGCAGAAAAGGAGCTGATTGTATGAATCCGGAAAAGGAAACAAGAGAAGCAGTGGAGGAGAACGGCCAGATGACGCTGGACGGGGGAAATGCCCGAATTCATCTGCTGTCTGTGATTGGAGAAATCGAAGGGCATGAATGTGCTCCTTCCGCTTCCAAAACGACCAAATATGAGCATGTGCTGCCGCAGCTTGCGGCGGTGGAGGACAGTGACCGGGTGGAGGGGCTGCTCGTACTGATCAATACGGTGGGAGGAGATATTTCTGCGGGACTTGCTCTGGCAGAAATGATCGGATCCATCAGCAAGCCTACCGTTTCCCTTGTGCTGGGAGACAGTCATTCCATCGGCGTGCCGCTGGCCGTGTCTACGGATTATTCATTTATTGTACCCACCGGGACCATGATCATACACCCGGTCCGGATGACCGGTATGGTCATCGGAGCCCCTCAGACCTATGACTATTTCAAGCTGATGCAGGAGCGTATCCTCGGATTTATTGAAGAGCACAGTCATGCGTCCCAAAAGCGTCTGGAGGAAATGATGCTGAACACCGGAATGCTTACGAAGGATCTCGGAACGATCCTTGTGGGAAGGGAAGCGGTGGAAGAGGGACTGATTGATGAAGTGGGCGGGATCAGCAGGGCGTTTGAAAAGCTGCATGAGATGATCCGTGCGGGAAAAAATGCGTGAAAGAATCGTAAGAAAAAGATCAATAAAAAAAGAATGACATATTCGGCTTCCGATGCTATAATGTTTAATGAAATTTTATGTTTACCATTCATTTAAGTATTGGAGGACTCGAAATGCCTGTATCATCAAAGAAAAAGACAGCCGGCCGGAAGGCAGGTACAGGAAAATCGAAAACTGCAGATAGAAAAACTTCCAGAAATACGAAAAGCAACGGAAAAAAGAATCAGAAGACACAGGACAGCTTTCTGGGAAGGGAAATTCTCACCCTGGCATCGCTGGGGATTTCCATCCTGCTCCTTTTAAGCTGTTTTGGAGTGGGAGGCTATGTGGGGACGTTCGTAGGAGATGTTCTTTTTGGCCTGTTTGGCACAGCGGCTTATCTGTTTCCGTTCCTTCTGTTTATCGGGACTGCCTTTTATGCATCCAATAAGGGGAATGTAATTGCTGTTCTGAAGCTTGCTGCTGCCTGTGTGGCTCTTTTTCTTATCTGTTCCCTGATCCAGCTTCTGGGGGCAGATCAGACAGAGGCTGCTATGGTGGGATTCTATGCGTACGGTGCACAGCGGCATGTGAGCGGCGGCCTGATCGGAGGCTTTCTCGTTTCCGTGATGTATCCGGCCCTCGGAATGGCGGGAGAGCTTATCGTTACGATTATCCTCCTTATTATATGTGCAGTGATCATCACGGAGCATTCCTTTGTGGGTGAAGTTCAGAAGGGCGGACGCAGGATGGCAGATAAAGCCAGAGAAGATGCCGTCAGACGAAAGGAACGTTCCAGGATACGTCAGGAAGAACGGGAGCAGGAGCATGCACTGCGCATGGACCGCAAGGTGACGGGAGTGGCGTTCGATACGAAGCTGGAGCCTGAGGGGCAGAAAAATGATGTGCATGAGGTGAAGCACGCAGCAAAGAACAGCCAGAAGGAAATGGAGGCGGCTGTCAGGGAACCGCTGCCCGGAAAGAAGCAGGAGCTGTCCGGGCAGAATACGGAAGATCCGGCAGCACCGGATGCAGAGGCCGGGACAGAGGATGCTTCTGATTTCCCCAGAGGAAAGGACGCCTTTACGATTACCGGAATCCGCATGAAGGAGGAGGAGCAGCAGGATCTTTCGATTACCCGGGAGATTCCTCCGTTCCCTCTGGATGCAGGCTCGGATCAGGCACTGATGGAAAGAAAGCCGGAAGATAAGAAGAGGATTTCGGATGAGACGCCGGTGTCTGTGCAGGATATCGGTGCGGAGATCGACCAGAATCTTAAGGAAGCGCCGAAGGAATACTGTTTTCCTCCGTTGTCTCTTCTTAAGAAGGGAAAGAACCGGGGCGGGACGACGGAAGCCCAGCTTCGGGAGACGGCGGCAAAGCTGCAGCAGACGCTGCACAATTTCGGAGTAAATGTGACCATTACAAATATCAGCTGTGGTCCTGCGGTGACACGCTATGAGCTCCAGCCGGAGCAGGGAGTCAAGGTAAGCAAGATTGTGAGCCTGACGGATGATATCAAGCTGAATCTGGCGGCGGCGGATATCCGAATCGAAGCGCCGATTCCGGGCAAGGCAGCTGTCGGTATCGAGGTGCCGAACCGGGAGAACAGTGCGGTAATGCTCAGGGATCTTCTGGAGACCAGCCAGTTTCGGGAGCATCCTTCCAGGATCGCCTTTGCGGCGGGAAAAGATATCGGGGGACAGCCGGTGGTGGCCGATATTGCCAAAATGCCGCATCTTCTCATTGCCGGTGCTACCGGTTCGGGAAAATCCGTCTGTATCAATACCATTATCATGAGTATCCTGTACCGGGCAAAGCCGGATGAGGTAAAGCTGATCATGATCGATCCAAAGGTGGTGGAGCTTTCCGTCTATAACGGAATTCCGCATCTGTACATACCGGTTGTCACAGACCCGAAAAAGGCGGCCGGAGCCCTGAACTGGGCGGTGGCAGAGATGATGAAGCGTTATGAGCTTTTTGCAGAATGCAATGTCCGGGATCTGAAGGGTTATAATGCCAAGGTGGACAGGCCTGCGGACAAAGATGAGACCAGGCCGCAGAAGCTGCCTCAGATCGTGATTATTGTGGACGAGCTGGCAGATCTCATGATGGTTGCTCCGGGTGAGGTGGAGGATGCCATCTGCCGTCTGGCGCAGCTGGCCCGCGCGGCAGGCATTCATCTGGTGATTGCTACCCAGAGGCCGTCCGTGAATGTCATTACCGGACTGATCAAGGCAAATATGCCGTCCAGAATCGCCTTCTCCGTTTCCTCCGGCGTGGATTCCAGAACCATTCTGGATATGAACGGTGCGGAGAAGCTTTTGGGTAAGGGAGATATGCTCTTTTATCCTCAGGGCTATCAGAAGCCGGCCCGGGTTCAGGGGGCCTTTGTCTCCGACGAGGAGGTTGGGGCTGTTGTTGATTTCCTCACAAAGGAAAACTCAGTGGTTACCTACAATAAGGATATTGAAGAAAAGATGAATGCGGTGACGGAAGCGGGAGCTGCCTGTGCAGGTGCAGCCGGAAACGGCGGACCGGAACGGGATGCCTATTTTGTGGAAGCGGGAAAATTCATCATCGAGAAGGATAAGGCATCCATTGGTATGCTTCAGCGCTGGTTTAAGATCGGCTTCAACCGGGCAGCCAGGATTATGGATCAGCTGGCAGAGGCTGGTGTGGTCGGTGAGGAAGAGGGAACCAAACCCCGCAAGGTACTGATGTCCATGGAAGAATTTGAACAGTATGTGGATGAATATGTTTAGAATAAATGAGGAGGAACTGTATGATGAAAACAGACATTGAAATTGCACAGGAGGCAGCACTTGCCCCGATAACCGAGGTGGCAAAGGCCCTTTCAATCTCACCGGATGAGCTGGAGCTCTACGGAAAGTACAAAGCAAAGCTTTCGGATGAGCTCTGGGAGCGTGTGAAGGACAATCCTGACGGAAAGCTGGTGCTGGTAACGGCAATCAATCCCACCCCGGCGGGAGAGGGAAAGACAACGACGACGGTGGGACTCGGAGAGGCTCTGGCAAAGCTGGGGAAAAGATCCATTATTGCTCTTCGGGAGCCTTCTCTAGGGCCGTGTTTCGGAATCAAGGGCGGTGCTGCCGGAGGCGGATACGCACAGGTTGTGCCGATGGAGGATCTGAACCTGCATTTTACGGGAGATTTTCATGCGATCACTTCCGCCAATAATCTTCTGGCAGCATTGCTGGATAATCACATTCAGCAGGGTAATGCCCTTGGAATTGACACCAGACAGATTGTATGGAAACGCTGCCTGGATATGAATGACAGGGTGCTTCGGAATATCGTGGTGGGCCTTGGAAATAAGATGGATGGTGTGGTACGGGAGGATCATTTTGTCATTACGGTTGCATCGGAGATTATGGCGATTCTCTGTCTGGCAGACGGGATGCAGGATCTGAAGGACCGTCTCGGAAAGATCATCGTTGCCTATAATTACAACGGGGACCCGGTGACTGCAGCGGATCTCCATGCAGTCGGAGCCATGGCGGCACTGCTCAAGGATGCACTGAAGCCGAATCTGATTCAGACACTGGAGCATACGCCTGCGCTTGTACACGGCGGTCCCTTCGCAAATATTGCCCATGGCTGCAACAGCGTCCGTGCAACGAAAATGGCACTGAAGATGGCGGATATCGCTGTGACGGAGGCAGGCTTCGGAGCGGATCTGGGAGCAGAGAAATTCTTCGACATCAAATGCCGGAAGGCAGGGCTGCATCCGGATGCAGTTGTTCTTGTTGCTACGGTGCGTGCATTGAAATATAATGGAGGCGTTGCCAAGGCAAATCTGTCTGAGGAGAACCTGGATGCACTCAGAAAAGGAATCGTCAACCTGGAAAAGCATATCGAAAATCTTCAGAAATACGGGGTGCCTGTGGTTGTTACCCTGAATGCCTTTGTCAGTGATACCGAAGCAGAAATCGCTTTTATCCGCGAATTCTGCGAATCCAGGGGATGTGAATTTGCCCTGTCTGAGGTATGGGCCAAGGGCGGAGAGGGCGGAATCGCTCTGGCAGAGAAGGTATTAAAGACACTGGAGGAGAAGAAATCCGATTTCCGTATGCTTTATGAGGACCATCTGAGCCTGAAGGAAAAGATCGAAACGATCGCGAAGGAGATCTACGGAGCAGACGGGGTGACCTATGCGCCGATGGCGGAAAAGATGCTGAAGAAGATCGAGGATTTGGGATTTGGGGATCTCCCGGTCTGCATGGCGAAGAATCAGTATTCTCTTTCGGATGACGCGACCAAGCTGGGAAGACCGGTCGGGTTCACCGTAAATATCCGTGAGGTATATGTTTCTGCAGGTGCAGGCTTTGTTGTGGCTCTGACCGGAGCGATCATGACAATGCCTGGGCTTCCGAAGGTACCTGCAGCCAACGGAATCGATGTAAATGAAGACGGTGTAATTACCGGGCTTTTCTAGGAGGCGGACAGCAATGGCAAAGATCATTGACGGAAAAAAAATATCACAGGAAATCAAGGATGAACTGAAGAAGGAGGCGGCCGCCTTAAGGGAGCAGGGAAAGGAAGCTTCTCTGGCGGTGATCCAGGTCGGCTCGGACCCGGCTTCCTCCATCTATGTAAATAATAAAAAGAAGGCCTGTGCCTATGTGGGAATCCGTTCGGTTTCCTATGAGCTTCCTTCGGAAACCACGCAGGAGGAGCTGCTTGGCATTGTGCGGGAACTGAACGATCGGGAGGACATTCAGGGAATCCTTGTACAGCTTCCGCTTCCGGCGCAGATTGATGAGGATGCAGTTATTCGGGCAATCTCGCCCCAAAAGGATGTGGATGGGTTCCACCCGGAGAGCGTGGGACGCATGTGTATCGGAGAAAAGGGTTTTCTTTCCTGTACGCCGGCGGGAATCATCCAGCTTCTGAAGCGATCCGGCGTGGAGCTGGAAGGGAAGGATTGTGTGGTGATCGGCCGGAGCAATATTGTCGGAAAGCCGATGGCGCTTCTGCTTCTTCGGGAAAATGCAACGGTGACGGTTGCCCACTCCAGAACCCGCAATCTGAAGGAAATCTGCCGGCGGGCAGATGTTCTGGTGGTGGCAGTCGGAAAGCCAAGGCTCATTACCAGAGAGTACGTAAAAGAGGGTGCTGTTGTCATTGATGTGGGAATCCACAGAGACGCGGAAAATAAAATGTGCGGTGATGTGGATTTCGCGGATGTGGAGCCGGTGGCGGGAGCGATTACTCCGGTTCCGGGCGGTGTGGGTCCGATGACGATCGCCATGCTGATGAACAATTGTCTGGAAGCGATACGAAGCAAACATGAGTGACCGGATAGACGGGAAAAGACTGGATAGAAATAGAAATGGGGAACATGGATGCGCTGTCCGAACTGTAATGAAGAAATTGAAGATGGCTTTCTGTACTGTAAAAAGTGCGGAACAGAGATTCGGATCGTTCCGGATTATAATCCCATTGTGGAAGATGCTCTGTCCGGTACTTTAAAGGATATTTTTGATGAAGACAGACCCAAGGAGCCGGGGAAACAAAAAGAAGATAAGAAACCGGCACGGACGGAGTATGTGACAAAAACACAGGGGAAAAAGAAGATTTCCGGAAAGCTGATCGTATTCTGTCTTCTGGTCTTTCTTGCTGCAGTTTCTGTGATTGCGGTATTTGCGGTAAAGGAGTACCGAAATCATTCCTATGAGTATCAGTACCGGCAGGCGTCGGAGCTGGCCAAGAGCGGAAGATACGATAAAGCCCTTGGCTTCCTTGACCGGGCGATGGAACTGAAGCCGGATGCCCTGGATGCCTGGTATCTGAAGATCTCCATTGCCGAGGTGCGAAATGATGCGGATACCGTAAAAGAATCCTGTGAATACATTCTTTCGGTGCTGAATCCGGAGGATGAGGAAATCTATCGGAAGCTGATCGGTATTTATATCGAAGAAGGAAGGCTGGACCGGGTGAAGACGGCCCTGGATGCCTGTCCGGTAGCTTCTGTCCGTACATATTATAAGGATTATATTGCGGCAGTGCCTAAAGCCTCTTTTCCGGATGGTATTTATTATGACACCATGAATATTGAACTGGAAGCGGATGGTCTGGATATATTTTTTACTACAGACGGAAGCAAGCCGACGAAGGAAAGCACAAAATATGAAGGGCCGATTTCTCTTAATGAGGGAGAAACGACCATTCGGGCGGTTTCTGTTTCCCCGGGAGGTGTATTGAGTGATGAGGCGATCTTCCGTTATGAGATTTCCTATCTGGAGCCCGAGATGCCGGAGGTATCACCATCTTCCGGACAATATCCGGGAGAGCTGGAGATTGTTGTGCAGGTGCCGGATGGCTGTACTGTACTGTATACGCTGGACGGAAGTCTTCCGACGCTTGACTCACCGGTATACACAAAGCCGGTGCGGATACAGTCAAGTACGGTCTTCACTGCGGTTTCTGTGTCCATGAGTGATCATATGAGTGATTCTGTGGTGAGAAATTATACGATTCTGCCGGCAGAATAAGATTAGCTGCAAAAGAAGAGGCAGGAAGCTTCTGGCTGTCAATAGAAGCTCCCTGCCGTTTTTTTATGTAAGAACGTTTGATTTCACATCAGTTCACATCAGGCTTCTTCCGGAAGGAAGGTGATGTGGTCGGTATCCATCTCAGCAATGCGGGCAAGAGAATATACATGGATCCCCTGCTCATTCAGCTTGGTACGTCCGGGCTGGAAGGATTTCTCAATAAGAATACCGATTCCTGCGATGGTTGCATGTGCTTTCCGGATCAGGCGGATCGCACCGGTAGCTGCCTCACCGTTGGCAAGGAAGTCATCTACGAGAAGTACATGATCATTTTCCGACAGATATTTCCGCGCAAGCGTAAGCTGATAGCTGATCTCCTTGGTGAAGGAGACAACCTCGGTCTGGATCACATCGGTTTTCAGAATCGCAGAGCTCTGTTTTTTCAGGATGACAAGGGGAACCTGAAGCTCCATTGCCACAAATACGGCAGGTGCAATGCCGGAGCTTTCGATCGTCATAACCTTATTGATGCCCTGTCCCCTGAAGTGACGGGCAATCTCGGCGCCAAGTTCGTGCATGAATACCGGATCCACCTGATGGTTGATAAAGGAGTCCACCTTCAGGATCGCCGGACTTAAGACATTGCCATCCGCTAAAATTCTGTCTTCCAATAATTTCATTGTAATGTACCACCTTTGCATTTTAAATGTTTTTTCTAATCAGTAAATAAATAATACTATAGCACGCCAAAAGCATTCCTTCAACAGAAACTTCATTCATAGAGCCTGGAATAGATCGTTTCTGAAAGGGAATCCAGATAGTCCTCATCCAGCGGATACCTGGAAGAAAGCTGCTCCTTGATGTATTCCGTGCGTTTATAGTAATTGATTTCCTCAGAATCGGTCAGCTCGCAGCCTTCGTCGACCTGCTCTGCGGAAAAAGCCCCAAGAAACCAGGAGAGAATCGCCCCGGTTCTGGATTCCTCGGCCGATGCCTCTTCCTTCAGACGGGAGAGCTTTCCGGCATTTTGAATCCCGACCACAAAAAAAATCAGGAACAGAAGCCCCATAACCGTAAGCATCAGTGTCCGGCTGGCAGCTCCGAAGGGAAACGGAAGAATTCCAAGCGCAAACAGTATCACCAGGAGAAGCCCGATGCCTCCGACGAGAAGGAACGCCATGGCAGAGGATCTGGCATCCTCCAGACGGTCACTGGACTTTTTGTACGAAGAACGGACCTGCGTCCGGGAAGCACTGTCCGAACCGGCCCCGGAAGCTGTTTTTTTCTCTTTCGACAGCTTTGCAAGATATTCTTCCGTAGGCTTTCTCACGTCATGTTCTCTGGATTTCGGAA
>JALERW010000028.1 GCA_022763925.1 Lachnospiraceae bacterium | reverse complement strand
AACTCTCATGTTAAAATCCTTGTCAGAATAACTACTAGCTATTCTTCCTTCTTCACTGTTTTTTTAGGTTGTTGTCTCAACGCTTCTGAAATCTCTTTAAAGAATTTTCAGGGTTGTTTCACTGTTCGATTATCAAGGTTCCTATCCATAAAAATGATGGCTTTCTACATGTTACCGTTCCGGCCATCTCATTGTGACTCGTTCGTCACAACTTCTATAGACTATCATGTTTGCAATTTCTTGTCAACACTTTTTTTACTTTTTTTTAAGATTATTTTCATGATTCGATAATCTTAATTCCATCTTTTCTCAAGGTGGAATTTAATGTTAGCATTTTCGACAACATTTGTCAACTACTTTTTTCTCATACCTCTGTTTTCTTTCAGGCCAGCGGTAAGGAATATATAACACACCTGAGGCTATCCTTTATTTTCTTTTTAGAAACCGTCCACACTTTGAACACATTTTTTCTTTATACTGTATCTCAGATAGTTGATTTACACACTCACTATCTCCCCCCTCATAAAAAGAAAGTGCCCCGGCTCACCACCGGGGTTCTTTCTTTTTCTAATAATCCATTTTCGCTTATTCGGAAATAGTCGGGTTCGGACCGGATTTTTCCTTGCCCGGAATGCATTATTCCTGTATACTATATGTATAAATATACTGCATATATCAGTAAACTGACAGAATCGTGGGATAAGATTGAAAATGAGAAGCAGAGGGGATCCATTACCTTGAACACACAGCAAATAAGCCATCTTGCGGTGGCTGCTTTAAAAATTGAATATTGAGAATATTAGGGTTATACAGTTGCTGACTTGATTTTATACCCTTGATTCCTTGCTATGATAACTGCCTGCTCCACTGTAACCTCACGGTTAATCGGAGGCAGATCGAATTTTCGATAGAGTTCCGTATTATAGTTTTCTCCATTCTTTAACATGTGGTATAATGCAGCATCCGGCTTTGGAGACCCGGACAGTTTTGTAAACGAGAGGTTCAAGGTCAAAGGAAGTATCTGCACGATTTTCCAAAATCTTATCCAGTATCGCCTGAGCAGATTTGCCGAAGGTGTCCGAGACAACGGAAGACAACTGGATATTAGAAACCATGAGACAGTTCTTCAAACGATTCTTTTCGAAGTTGTTTGAACAGAGATAAGATGTCGTGATTTGTAGTATAGAGAGTTCCCTATAAAAAGAATTATAAAAAGAAAAATCGCCAAGGCCAACCATTTTCATAACGTTTTGTACCTTGAGCGAAGCGAAAGGAATGGATATAACTATGGACAAAAAACGAGTTGTACTGGCATTGGGACATAAGGCGCTGGGAACCACACTTCCACAACAGCAGGAAGGGGTGCGCTCCTCCGCAAAAATCATTGCAGACCTGGCAGAGGAAGGCTGTCAGCTCATCATTACCCACAGCAATGCTCCGCAGGTCGGCATGATTCACACCGCCATGAATGAATTCGGGAAAGCGCATCAGGATTATACCGCTTCTCCCATGTCCGTATGCTCGGCCATGAGCCAGGGTTATATCGGATATGACCTTCAGAATGCCATCCGCGCAGAGCTCTTATCCAGAGGAATCTATAAGACCGTTTCGACAGTGCTTACTCAGGTACTGGTAGATCCTTATGATGATGCCTTTTATAAACCGGTAAAGAAGATCGGCCGCCACCTCACAAAGGAAGAAGCCGAAGCGGAAGAAAACAAAGGCAACTATGTCGTTCAGGTGGAGGACGGCCGCTATCAGCGTATTGTTGCGGCCCCCCGCCCGAAGGATATCATCGAAATTGATGCCATCCGCGCCCTGGCTGATGCAGATCAGATCGTAATCGCCTGCGGAGGAGGCGGAATTCCTGTACTTGCCCAGCGAAGCCGGCTGAAGGGAGCCAGTGCCGTCATCGAAAAAGACCTGGCTGCTGGAAAACTGGCCGAGCTTACCGACGCCGATATTCTGATGCTTCTTACCGGTGTGGATCAGATCCTCCTGAATTACGGTACCAGGGACGAAGCTCCCATCGGACACATGACAACGGACGAGGCCAAGAAATATATCGTCGCCGGACAGTTTGATGAGGCAACCGTACAGCCTAAGATTGTTGCCGGAGTCGAATTTGTGGAAAAGAAGCCCGGCCGAAAAACAATCATTACATCCATCGACCGTGCAAAGGATGGTCTTCTCGGAATAACCGGAACGGTAATTGAATAAACGTAAGCATCAAATAAACTTCAATACCGGCTGGATGTGATAAGGCAATTTCTTATTCCTGTTCTGCAGAAAGCGGATTGACGCCAGTGCAGGAATCTATTCTCTGGCAGAGACATCATAAGCGAACGGATTTGCCAGATAAAATATATAAAATTATCTGTCCGGGATCTTATGATAAAAGAATTCTGTCGATAACCGTTGACCTTTTCGTATAAAAGGTTGACGGTTATTTTTCTACACCGTTTTATTTGACGCTTACTATCTTCCAGATCCTTCTGTTCCTACAGAAGCATTTGCTTTAGATCTTGCACGACTTCTTTCTCCTCCTCCCTATTGACCTATTTTTCAAATTTACGTCATTATCTTATAATACCTTGAGGGACTTAATTCCGACTTCTGAGGATTGCGGTCATCCGACAACGCTGTTTGGAATGACCTGTTTCTGACTTTTGAAGATTGCGGTCATCCGATGACACTGTTTGGGATGACTTGTTTCTGACTTTTGAAGATTGCGGTCATCCGACAACGCTGTTTGGAGTGACCTGTTTCTGACTTTTGAAGATTGCGGTCATCCGATGACACTGTTTGGGATGACCTGATTCCAACTTTTGAAGATTGCGGTCATCTGATGACATTGTTTGGGATGACCTGATTCCAACTTTTGAAGATTGCGGTCATCCGATGACATTGTTTGGGATGACCTGTTTAAAGAAAAATGCATCTACAGTCAATAACTTGACCAAATATGAAAAAATCCCGGAACAGAAAAAGACACGCTTTACTTTATTGGAAACGCGTCTTCTTCAGTTCCCTTACATATAGGGCCTTTTCCGTTTTTTCGCTCTGATTTAACCCGTAACTTAACCCTTGGCTGACGTGACCGCGACAAAAGATTCTGAACTGAAGGCACCGTTTACCATGGATAGCAGATAGCAGCTGCCCGGGGTATTGTACTACACCTTTGTGTGAGAATATGCTTCGATGAAACTCTCTCAGTAATTATAGCTTCATACTGTTCATAAGTTACTTATAAGCTGCTTTTAAACGAATAGTATTATCAAATCGACCAGGTATGGAAAGAACCTATTTGACGTTTACTCTAAATCTTCGCGATATCCACCAGGGTCAGATTCTGATGATCCGCATTCTCCAGGCTTGTCACCAGTGCCTTGGCCGTATCAATGGCAGTCAGGCAATGCACGCCAGTCTCAATGGCATTTCTGCGGATCAGGAAACCGTCTTTCCCTCTCTGAGACCCCTTTGCCGGGGTATCGATGATCAGATCAATCTGATGTCCCAGAATCAGGTCCATCATATTCGGCGACTCCTGTGCGATCTTTCCGGTACGGATGGCGTGAACCCCTGCCTGGGACAGTGCCTTCTGCGTTCCCCTTGTGGCAAAGATCCGGTATCCGAGCTTTTCAAATCTCCGTCCGATATCCACAGCCATCTCCTTATCCTCGTCATTTACTGTCATGATAATGTTCTTATATTTCGGCAGATGAATGCCTGCCCCGAGAAACGCCTTGTACAGTGCCTCCTCAAAGCTTCTGGCAATACCCAGCGCTTCCCCTGTGGATTTCATCTCCGGTCCGAGGCTGATATCTGCTCCCTGCAGCTTTTCAAAGGAAAATACCGGCATTTTTACCGCGAAATAATCCGCCTCCGGCTGAAGTCCCGGAAGATATCCCATTTCCCGGATACTCTTTCCGATGATGGCACCGGTGGCCAGCTTCACAATGGGGATGCCCGTCACCTTGCTGATATACGGTACCGTACGGCTGGAGCGGGGATTTACCTCAATCACATACACCTCATCTTTGCAGACAATAAACTGAATATTGATCATGCCGCGGACATGCAGGGCCCTTGCCAGACGCTCCGTATAGCGCATGATCGTCTCCTTGGCCCGGCGGCTGATGGAGCGGGCAGGATATACAGAAATACTGTCTCCGGAATGGATGCCCGCACGCTCAATATGCTCCATGATGCCGGGAATCAGAATATCGGTTCCGTCGCAGACCGCATCCACCTCGATTTCCTTTCCCTGTATATATTTATCCACCAGAATCGGATGCTCCTGGGCAATCCGGTTGATGATCCCGATAAACTCATCGATGTCCTGATCATTAATGGCAATCTGCATCCCCTGACCGCCCAGCACATAGGAGGGGCGGACCAAAACCGGATATCCCAGCTCATGCGCCGCCTGTTTTGCCTCTTCGGCGGTATATACCGTGTGTCCTGCCGGCCGGGGAATCTCACACTGCTCCAGGATCTCATCAAAAAGCTCCCGGTCCTCTGCCGCATCCACATCACTGGCTGCCGTTCCCAGAATCGGAACCCCCATCTCCATCAGTGCCTGCGTCAGCTTAATAGCCGTCTGCCCTCCGAACTGCACGACCGCTCCGTCCGGCTGCTCCAGGCGTACAATACTTTCCACATCCTCTGCGGTCAGCGGTTCAAAATACAGCTTATCTGCGATATCAAAGTCTGTACTGACCGTCTCCGGATTGTTATTGACGATCACCGTCTCATAGCCCTCCGCGGAAAATGCCCAGGTGCTGTGAACGGAGCAGAAATCGAACTCGATTCCCTGTCCGATACGGATGGGGCCGGAGCCCAGCACCAGCACCTTCTTCCGGTCGTTAGTCTCCTTTGCCTCATTGTCCCCGTCAAAGCAGGAATAATAGTACGGGGTAGACGCCTCAAATTCCGCCGCACACGTATCTACCATCTTATATGCCGCAACAATGCCGTTCTCAAGACGCTGCGCTTTCACATCGGCTTCCTGCATTCCTGTAAGTGCTGCAATCACGGAATCCGGAAATTCCAGTCGCTTTGCCTCCCGAAGAAGCTCCGCTGTCAGAGGTCCTTCCTTCAGCTTCTGCTCCATTTCCACCAGGATCGCGATCTTATCGATAAACCAGGCATCAATTTTCGTAATATCATAAATTTCCTCATAGGAAATCCCTTTTCTCAGAGCCTCCGCAATCACCCAAATCCGCCGGTCATCCACAACCGCAAGCTGCTTTTTCAATGCATTCCGGTCAAGAGCGGTAAAATCATAGGACATCAGACTATCCACATGCTGCTCCAGCGAACGAATCGCCTTCATCAGTGCCCCCTCGAAATTCGTACAGATGCTCATGACCTCTCCGGTTGCCTTCATCTGCGTGCTTAACGTCCTCTGCGCAGAAATAAATTTGTCAAACGGGAGACGAGGCATTTTTACGACACAATAATCCAGCATGGGTTCAAAGCTGGCATAGGTTTTCTTTGTAATGGCGTTTTTGATCTCATCCAGGTTATATCCAAGGGCAATCTTGGCCGCCACCTTGGCAATCGGATATCCTGTGGCCTTGCTTGCCAGAGCGGAGGACCGGCTGACACGGGGATTCACCTCAATGACACAGTATTCAAAGCTGGAAGGATGCAGCGCAAACTGTACATTGCAGCCTCCTGTGATGTTCAGCTCGTCGATGATGTTCAGAGCTGCGCTCCGCAGCATCTGGTGTTCCTTATCTCCCAGCGTCTGAGACGGCGCAACAACGATGCTGTCTCCGGTATGTACCCCTACAGGGTCCAGGTTTTCCATATTGCAGACCGTGATGCAGGTACCATTATGGTCTCTCATCACCTCATATTCAATTTCCTTCCATCCGGCAATACATCGTTCCACCAGCACCTGGCCCACACGGCTCAGCCGCAGGCCATTGGACAGAATCTCTTCCAGCTCTTGAGGGTTATGGGCAATACCTCCGCCGCTTCCCCCCAGCGTATAGGCCGGGCGAAGCACAACCGGATAGCCGATTTTCTCCGCAAAGGCAGCGCCCTCTTCCACACTGTATACGATCTGGGAAGGTGCGCAGGGCTCTCCGATTTTTTCCATGGTTTCCTTGAACTCTTCCCGGTCCTCCGCCTTTTTAATGGTCTCCGGAGTGGTTCCGATCAGATTTACATGATGCTTTCTCAGAAATCCGGATTCCTCCAGCTCCATTGCCAGGTTCAGCGCCGCCTGACCTCCCAGGGTGGGAAGCACGCTGTCCGGCTGCTCCTTTTCTATGATCTGTTCCAGAACCGGAACCGTCAGGGGCTCAATGTATACCATATCCGCAATATCCTTATCCGTCATGATGGTTGCAGGATTGGAATTCACCAGAACCACACAGATGCCCTCCTCCTTCAGCGAACGGCAGGCCTGTGTCCCCGCATAATCAAACTCCGCCGCCTGCCCGATCACGATAGGGCCGGAACCGATGACAAGTACTTTTTTAATGTTGGGATTCTTAGGCATTTCCATTGTCTCCTTCCGTCATTTTCATGTCCGCTTTCTCTTTCTGCTTCAGCCTGCTTTTCTCCATCATGCTCAGGAATTCATCGAACAGATAGGAAGAATCGTGAGGTCCCGGGCTTGCTTCCGGATGATACTGGGTCGTAAAAACAGGTTTCTTTTTATAGCGCAGGCCCTCCGTCGTTCCGTCATTGACATTTATAAAGCCTATCTCGGCAATCTTTGGATTCACGGTATCCATATCCACCACATATCCGTGATTCTGGGAGGAAATATACACCCTTCCGGTTTTCAGGTCCTTAACCGGATGATTTCCGCCGCGATGACCGTATTTCATTTTATGCGTATCTGCACCGGTGGCCAGTGCCATGAGCTGATGTCCCAGACAGATGGCGAAAATGGGAACATCCGAATCGTACAGCTTCCTTACTTCTTCTATTATAGAAACACATTCTTTCGGATCTCCCGGACCGTTGGAAAGCATAATACCGTCCGGCTGATCCTCAAGAATCTCTTCAGCGGCTGTAAAGGCCGGATAAACAGTCACCTGACACCCTCTTTCCTTCAGGCTCCTTACGATATTTCTTTTGGTTCCGAAATCCATAAGCGCCACCCGATATCCATCTCCCGGAACAACATATTTTTCCGTACAGGTCACCTTCTCCACCACTTTTCCGGTGTTATACGCCTTCAGGCGGGGAAGCACCTCCGAAAGCTCAAAGTGCTCATTGGTGGTAATCATGCCGTTCATTGTACCCTTTTCCCGAAGGATCTTGGTCAGAGCCCGGGTATCAATGCCGCAGATTCCGGGTATATCATGGATGCTCAGAAAGTTCTGGATCGTATCCTCACTCCGGAAATTGCTTGGCATTCTCGAAAGCTCTCTCACGATATAACCATCCGGCCACGGCTTCGCCGATTCCATATCTTCATGGCAAATGCCGTAATTTCCGATCAGCGGATAGGTCATAACCACTGCCTGTCCGGCGTAGGACGGATCTGTAAGTACCTCCAGATATCCTGTCATGGATGTATTAAATACGATCTCGCTGATCACTTCTCTGGGCGAGCCGATGCTCGTCCCGGCAAAGACGGTTCCATCCTCAAGAATTAGAAACGCTTTCATTTAACCACCTTATCCTTTCGTTGTCTTCGTGTTCTGTGCAAAAAAAAAGAGAAATTCCTCCGGATCATATACATCTGATTTGCATAATTATTCATATCCTTTTCCGAATTATACTCTTTTTATAAGCTACTTGTCAACCGAATATGCATCATTATTCAGGAAATCTGCATTTTTTATGCATATTTCTTAAAGATTCCTAAATTGTAAAGAGTGTATCATAAGTCCTGCCTGTTTGCAACAGATTTTTTTAGCATTTTATTCCCCGTCCAGTTCAAACCAGAATTCCACGCCGTTATCCCAGTTTTTCACGCCATACTGCTGATGCAGGGACTCCATAATCGCTTTCACAATGGAAAGCCCGATGCCGCTTCCGCCGTATTCTCTAGTTCTCGCCTTGTCTACCTTATAAAACTTGATCCAGATCTTATCGATATCCTCTTCGGGAATCTGCTGCCCGGTATTAAACACCGACACACGAACCTTCTTTTCGTTCTTTACTACCTTTACTTCGACGATCTTCTCAAAATCCACATGATTCAGAGCATTGCTGAAATAATTGGTAAATACCTCCTCGATATCAAACTCATCGGCCCACACAAAAACAGGCTCCAGTTTCTCCATCCGAAGGGTCACGCCTTTTTGCTGCAGCATGATCTCCGATGACTGCACCACACCGTTGATGAGAGAGACAATATCAAAGCGCTCCATGACGACTTTCTGATTTCCAAATTCCAGCCGGTTCAGAGTCAGCAGCTTTTTCACCATGCGGTTCATCTTTCCCGCTTCATCGATAATCACATCACAGTAAAAATTTCTGCTCTCCGCATCATCGTTGATACATTCCTGCAG
>JALERW010000011.1 GCA_022763925.1 Lachnospiraceae bacterium | reverse complement strand
ATATCGGACATGCATGTGTATACTTTGCATCCGATGAGAGCGAGTATGTTACCGGTCAGATCATCAATGTGGATGGCGGTATGAATTCTCATGTTTCTACGGTTGCGCAGTTCAAACAGCTGAATTCCCGTACCTGGTAAGATTCAGAACAGACGGAAGTATTTTCGTGAAGGACAGATAAAAAAGAACACTCCTGTTTCCTGATATTGTATAATAGAGGAAACAGGAGTTTTTTTATAAAAAACACAGGAGGAAGGATATGCATGAGGTAGAAGCAAAAGGGATTCTTTCAGCGCAAAACGGAATGAACATATACAGAGGCTGTACCCATGGATGTATTTACTGCGATTCCAGAAGCACATGTTATCAGATGAAACATGCCTTTGAGGATGTTGAGGTAAAAATCAATGCACCAATGCTTCTGGAACAGGCACTTCGCAGGAAAAAGAAAAAGTGTATGATCAGCACGGGAGCCATGAGTGATCCGTATCTGCATCTGGAAACACAGCTTCGGCTGACAAGGCGCTGTCTGGAGTTGATCGATCAATACGGGTACGGGCTTTCCATCCTGACCAAATCAGACAGGATCCTGCGCGACCTGGATTTGCTGAAGAGTATCAACAGAAAAGCAAAATGTGTGGTACAGATGACCCTGACTACTTATGATGAAAAGCTCTGCCGGATACTGGAACCGCATGTCTGCGCAACATCAAGAAGGATTGAGGTTCTGAACATTCTGAAAGAAGCGGGTATTCCCACGATTGTGTGGATGACGCCTATCCTGCCCTTTATCAATGATACGGAAGAGAATATCCGCGGATTACTGAAGGAATGCCGGATGGCCGGCGTATATGGGCTCCTCACGTTTGGTATCGGCGTCACGCTTCGAGACGGAGATCGTCAGTATTTCTATCAGAAGCTGGATGAACATTTCCCCGGGCTGAAAGAGCGGTATATAAAAGTATATGGGAATGCCTATGAATTGCCGGTGCCTAAGGAAAAGGAACTGAAAAAGCTGGTGCGTCAGGAATGTGAAAAAGCAGGAATACAGTGGCGTACAAAGGAACTGTTTGCGTATATGCATCGCTTTGAGGACAGGCAGGCGGGAGAGCAGCTGACCTTATTTGATATATCTGGAAAGAACTCATGAAGGGCCAGTGAGGTTTCTATATGGGCAGAATCAACTCCATGATTCTTTCATTCACACATGCAAGGCGATAGCGCTTTACAAGGATTTCTTCTAATCTTGTATCAGGAGCTCTTTTTGCATTTGTGTTGATTTCCTCCCACAATTCTTTTTCCATTTTAAAGAAAGAAGATTCTGGCATCCTTATTCCTCCCCCAGACGGATTCATTTCTAAAAAGCATAATAATAATTGCTGACAAGTTCTGCCCTACATACGATCGGACCAGACTGTAAGTATTTTCCGCAAAAGCCCTTGTGTATACAGGGTATTTCGATCTTCTATCACATGAAGCCTAGGAATAAGCTCCTTCGGAAGCCGTTCACATAACCGATTTCTGATTCTGTTAACGTTTTCCTGTGTGCAGAATGTTCCGCTGATCAGGATATCAGGAAGATTCAGAACACAGGTTAAAGCGAGAATTGCGGTCACAAACGTATCCTCCGGGTCTTCCAGATGCGGGCACAGGTAATCCATTTCCCCTGCACAGCCGGCATTTCCTGTAAACAGCTGTCCCTGAAGCACAATGCCGACGCCGATGCATGTATCCTCATCCACATAAATAATGTGTGCAAAATCTGTCCATTGGTTCGCTTCAGCCAACGCGATCGCATTTGTATCGTTTTCAATATAGACGTCCAGATTCAGTTCGGATCTTATGGTTTCTGCCAGATGGTTTCCAAGCAGTCTGGGAAATTTGGGAAGATGTCTTATTTCCGTTCCATATACTGCACCGGGGATCCCTATAGAGACCGCGGACAGTGAGGGGTATTCCTCCTGTATTGTGCTGATAAAAGAAACAATTTCTGCTGCATCTGTGCCTGAAGAAAGATGCTCCAGGGAATAAGGCTTTACTGGTTTTCCGAAGGAATCATATACTTCTGCTTTTATGGACCAGTCATCAAAAAAAGCTGTAAGTGCATACTGGTAAGAGGGGTTTAATTCATAACAGATACCCGGCCTGCCGCCGGCAACGTCCTGTATGTCGGAAACGAGTGCTTCTCCGGATGAAGCAAGTTCTTTCAGCAGTCCAGAGACAGTGGGATAGCTGAGCCCGGCCTTTGATGCTGCTTTTGCAATACTCAGGGGACTTTCTTGGCGGAGTAGATTCCGGATTATTCTGCGGTTCTGCATTTTTACAAGTTCAAAATGTGCGGCATTTTCTCTTTGCATATATCTTCCTTTTATAATTAAAAATACTTTTTAAAGTAATTTTAATTATAAAACATCCGAGTATTGCAGTCAACTACATATATCAACAATATATCATGTGACAGTGTTCTCTCGACTATCTCGTCCTCTTGTGGTATAATTTCTCATTATGTAATCACAGGGGGAGGTATTTTCATGGGTGTATATGAGCCTGAAAAAATAAAAAAACATATTTGTGCCGGTCTGCTGGCCCATGTGGATGCCGGAAAGACAACACTTTCCGAAGCCCTCCTGTATCTGGCGGGCAGTATCAGAAAGCTTGGGAGAGTAGACCACCGGGACGCTTTTCTGGATACCTATGCACTGGAGCGGGCCAGGGGGATTACGATTTTTTCCAAGCAGGCCATTATGAGATGGGAGAATATGGAGATGACGCTTCTGGACACTCCGGGGCACGTGGATTTCTCCGCAGAGATGGAGCGTACGCTCCGGGTGCTGGACTATGCGGTGCTGATCATCAGCGGGGCGGACGGTGTGCAGGGGCATACCGAGACACTTTGGAAGCTGCTGGAGCAGTATCATATTCCGGTGTTTCTTTTTGTGAATAAGATGGATCAGCCGGGGACGGACAGGGAGGAACGTCTGACAGAACTGAGAAGCTGTTTTGGGGACGGATGTTTCCCCTTTGACCGGGATACTGGTTCGGAAGAATTTTATGAAGAGATTTCCGTGACAGATGAAGCTGCTCTGGAGTATTATCTGGAGAACGGTATGCTCCCGGATCGGGAAATATGCAGGCTGATTCGTGAGCGGAAGGTTTTTCCGTGCTATTTCGGCTCGGCGCTGAAGCTGGAAGGGGTGGAGGAGCTTCTTAAAGGACTCGGGCGATGGACGAAGGAACCGGTTTATCCCGCCGAATTCGGGGCAAAAGTATTTAAGATTGCCAGAGATGCTCAGGGAGCGCGGCTTACCTATATGAAAATCACCGGAGGGAGCCTGCGGGTGAAGACGCTTTTGAATGGAGAGAAGGCAGATCAGCTTCGCCTGTATTCCGGAGCAAAATTTGAGATGACGGAGGAAGTCTTCCCTGGAATGGTTGCCGCAGTGGTGGGACTGTCCGAAACGTATCCGGGCCAGGGGCTGGGAATGGAGGCGGATGCGCCGTCTCCTGTGCTGGAACCGGTGCTGAATTACCGCATCTGTCTTCCGGAGGGGACGGATGTACATCAGATGTTTTTAAAGCTGCGGCAGCTGGAGGAAGAGGAACCGCTCCTTCATCTGGTATGGGAAGAGCGTCTCGGGGAAATTCATGCGCAGGTCATGGGAGAGATACAGATTGAAATCTAGAAGAGCCTGATTGAGGAGCGTTATGGGACAAAGGTTTCCTTTGACTCGGGAAATATCGTCTATAAAGAGACAATACGCGGACCGGTGGAAGGCGTCGGACATTATGAGCCGCTGCGCCATTATGCGGAGGTTCATCTTCTGATGGAGCCTTTGCCTGCGGGAAGCGGCCTTGTGTTTGCTTCAGAGGTAAGCGAGGATGTTCTGGATCTGAACTGGCAGAGGCTGATCCTGACCCATATGGCGGAGAAGGCTCACAGGGGAGTGCTTACGGGATCTGAGATTACGGATATCCGCATGACGCTGGTGGCGGGACGCGCACACCTTAAGCATACCGAGGGCGGGGATTTCCGTCAGGCTACCTATCGTGCCATCCGGCAGGGGCTGAGGAAAGCGGAAAGTATATTGCTGGAGCCGGTGTATGCGTTCCGGCTCAGAATCCCCTCAGAACTGACTGGGAGAGCACTGTCGGATATTCAGAAGATGAGCGGTCATTTTGAAAACCCGATGATAGATGAAGATATGACGGTGATCGAGGGAAGTGCACCGGTGGCGTGCATGCGCAGCTATGCTGCGGAGCTGGCAGCCTACAGCCGCGGACGGGGGCGTCTGTTCTGCTCTCTGAAAGGGTATGAGCCCTGCCATAATGAAACGGAGGTACTGGCTGAGAGGGGCTATGATCCGGATCAGGATGTGGATAACCCATCCGGGTCTGTATTTTGTGAGCACGGTGCAGGACTTTTCGTGCCCTGGAATGAGGTGGAGGAGCATATGCATCTTCCGCTTTCCTGGAGACCTCAAAGGGAGGAAGCTGAAGAGGACTTGCAGGTGATACAGAGAGGATGTGCAGCTTCGGAGGAGCCGGAATATACCCACGGACCACTGGATCAGGAACTGGAAGCTATTTTCACCAGAACCTACGGACCGATAAAACACCGGGTGGGAGATGCTCTTAAGCCCAGGAACGCCGCCTCTGTCCAGGCATCACCGGAAAGGGAACGAAGGGAACAGAACGGGAAAGGCAGAAAAACTGAAAGAGAGCGGGAATATCTTCTGGTGGACGGCTATAATATCATCTTTTCCTGGGAGGAGTTAAAGGATCTTGCAAAGGACAATCTGGCCGGGGCCAGAGGAATGCTGATGGATATTTTGAGTAATTACCAGGGATATAAGAAGAACACGCTGATTCTGGTTTTCGATGCCTATAAAGTGGAGGGCGGTCAGGGGCAGGTCTTCAAAGATCACAATATCCATGTGGTTTTTACAAAGGAAGCGGAAACCGCAGACCAGTATATTGAGAAAACCGTTCATGAGATCGGAAGAAATCATTCGGTGACCGTTGCCACCTCGGATGCACTGGAGCAGGTGATCATTCTTGGGCAGGGTGCCCGCAGGATGTCCGCGCGGATGCTCAAAGAAGAGGTGGGGGAAGCTGCAAAAGAGCTTCGGAGCAGCCATCTGAACCGCGGCAAAAGCGGAGGAAGCTATTTCTTTGACGGCCTTTCGGAGGAGGACGCCAGGGCAGTGGAGGATGCAAGACTCGGAAGACGGGAGCTGTTTTCTGATGAAATTGTTGAAAAGGGAGAAAAAGAATAAAAAAACCATAAAATTTTCATAAATATTTCCATTGTATTTTCTGGTGTAAAGTGATAGAACATTAGTAACACAAGGAAATGCAGTGAATGGGATACATTGTGCGGGAATCTTCCTTTCAGAGAGCCGCCGGAAGGTGCGAGGCGGTAAGGGATCCGGTACAATATCACCCTGGAGCATCCCGCTGAAACGTGAATAGGATAGGAACGGAGTAGGCCCGGACGATTTCTCCCCGTTACCGGAGACGCTGTTCATATGGACGGCAGATGAGAGGCTGCAGAGGCTATGAAGCTGCAGCAAGCAGAGTGGTACCACGGAAAGTTGATTTTCGCCCCTGCGGTTCTGATAAAGGACCGCAGTTTTTTTTTGCTATGGGAAATGACTGACCGCAGGTGCTCCCTTGACAGCATTGTTTGTGCGAATAAGAAAAAGGAAAAGAGGAAGAATGATGAATGGTGTAACAATGATGATTCTCGGAATCGTCGTACTTGGCGGAGCATATCTTCTGTATGGCCGATATCTGGAAAAGAAATGGGGTATTGATCCCAATGCAAAGACCCCTGCCTATGAGTTTGAGGACGGGGTGGATTATGTGCCTGCGGATACCAATGTGGTATTTGGACATCAGTTTGCATCTATTGCAGGAGCGGGTCCGATCAACGGACCGATACAGGCTGCGGTATTCGGCTGGCTTCCGGTACTGTTGTGGATCCTGGTCGGAGGTGTGTTCTTTGGAGCGGTACAGGATTTCGCTGCCATGTATGCATCGGTAAAAAACAAGGGGCGAACCATCGGATATATTATTGAAGAGTACATAGGCAAGCTCGGAAAGAAGCTGTTCCTTCTGTTCTGCTGGCTGTTCTGCATCCTGGTTGTTGCGGCCTTCGCGGATGTGGTGGCAGGAACTTTTAACGGATTTGCCGCAGATGCAGCAGGAGCTGTAACAAAGGTGACTGCCAACGGAGCAGTGGCGACTACGTCCATGCTGTTTATCGTGGAGGCGGTTGCCCTTGGTATGATTTTAAAATATGGAAAGCTGAATAAATGGGTAAACACCGCTGTTGCAATTGTAATGCTGGTGGCAGCCGTTGCATTGGGCATGAAATTTCCGCTGTATATGGAAAGGGGAACCTGGCACATTATTATTTTCCTTTATGTTCTTGTTGCCTGTGTGGTTCCGGTGTGGGCGTTGCTGCAGCCGCGTGATTATCTGAACAGCTATCTTCTGATCTTTATGATCGTTGCTGCTGTGATCGGGGTATTTGTGGCAAATCCGTCCTGCAATCTGAATGCATTTAACGGCTTTACCGTAAACGGACAGTACCTGTTCCCGATCCTTTTCGTCACCATTGCCTGCGGTGCGGTTTCCGGTTTCCATTCGCTGGTATCCTCCGGAACTGCCTCCAAGCAGATCAAAACAGAGAAGGCTATGCTGCCTATTTCCTATGGAGCGATGCTGATGGAAAGTATGCTGGCTGTGATCGCACTGATTGCAGTTGCATCTTTTGCAGATGGAGAGGCTGCAGCACAGGGCCTGACGACTCAGCCCCAGATCTTTGCGGGTGCCATTGCGAACTTCCTTACTGCCGCAGGTCTTCCTTATGAGCTGGTATTTACGCTGATTAACCTGGCGGTATCCGCCTTTGCGCTTACTTCTCTGGATTCCGTAGCGCGAATCGGAAGACTTTCCTTCCAGGAGTTCTTTATGGACGATGATATGGATGAGAAGCATATGAGCCCATTCCTGAAGATCGTGACAAATAAATATGTTGCGACGATCCTGACATTGATTCTTGCATACCTGCTGGCAAAGGTCGGTTATGCAGAGATCTGGCCTCTGTTCGGTTCTGCAAATCAGCTTCTGTCTGTACTGGCACTGGTTGCCTGCGCGGTATTCTTAAAGAAAACCAAACGACAGGGGGCCATGCTTTGGATCCCCATGGCATTTATGATGGCTGTTACCTTTACCGCACTGAGCATGACTATTTACAAACTGAGTGTGGCCTTTATGGCCACGGGACTGAGCCTGGGGAATACGCTGCAGCTTATATTTGCCGTACTGCTTCTGATCCTTGGAGTGATTGTTGCTGTCCAGGGTGTGAAAAAGCTGACAGAAAAGACAGCATAAGTGTAATAAGAATTTGAAATGAAGAGGGATCGCTCCAGAGAAACGGGCGGTCCTTTTTTATCACATGGGAAAGTGCGTTCTATGTGATAAAAAACGCTCCATGAGGATCGCACTGCGGCGGTAAGGAATTATGTCCCTTAATCCACCCGCCGCAGGCGAAGAGGCCGTAAGAAAGTCCCTGATGAGGTTTCATGCAAAAAAGGTGCCTTACCTGCTATTATTGATTTTGTGCAGAATAGCAGGTAAAAAAACGAAAAGATAAGAGGGATAATACCTACTGGTTAGTATAAGGTCTTATTTGATAGGTAAATATGTTCTCTTTGAATTACTCCTTACCAATTCATGGATTTAATATATGAATCAGTAGGTAAACAGCATGATAGATGATCGGATCTTCACAAAGAAATCAACACAGGTTTATTGTGTGTACCATTTTTACTAAGAGAATCGAGATATCCCCCATATCAGGATATTAGAACGAAAAATCACCAGAACCGATATTTGCCGCAACTGGCAATTCCCAATCATGGAGTTATTTTACCTCTCCTTTTTCTCTGGCGTGAAGACAGATTTTGCTGTATAATAAGGCCAACCCCTTTCCTGCAAAGGGGAATGGAGAGAAGAGAGGTTATGAGCATGCGGGATCAGCTGACGGAAAATGACATTAAGAAAATAGAGGAAGAAATCGAGTATCGCAAGCTGGTGGTGCGCAAGGAGGCCATAGAGGCTGTCAAGGAAGCCAGAGCCCAGGGAGATTTGAGCGAAAACTTTGAATATTATGCGGCCAAGCGGGATAAAAATAAAAATGAAAGCCGGATCCGTTATCTGGAGCGGATGATCCGGACCGCGGAGGTGGTGTCGGATGAGTCCCGGGAGGATGAGGTCGGAATCAATAATACCGTGGAGCTGTATATGGAAGAGGATGAGATTACGGAGACGTATAAGCTGGTGACCAGTGTTCGGGGGAATTCCCTCGAAGGAAAGATCAGCACGGAATCTCCGCTCGGAAAGGCCATTCTGGGGCATAAGGTGAATGACCGGGTATATGTGCGCGTGAATGACAATTATGGTTATTATGTTGTGGTGAAGGCCATCGATAAGACTTCCAGTGATGAGGATGACCAGATCCGCAAATATTAACCGGAACAGAACATAGTGCCGGACAGATAGAAAAGTGAATAGACGAAAAAGGAAGCGAAGGGGCTCCGGCGGAAGAATCCGCAGGGGCCCCTTTGCGTAAAACAGAGAAGGAACAGGAAAGGGAGGCGGATCTTATGGGAGGACTGGACAGCGTAAGCACGGGAATGCAGGGCATGGATGAGGCCATTGATATGCTGCGGCTGGGAGACAATGTGGTATGGCAGGTGGACTGCATCGAGGATTATATGCGAGTCGTAAAGCCCTATGTGGAGCAGGCCCAAAAGGATGGAAGATGAGGATCTTACGGGAATAACGGTGCATGAGCTGGATGCGGGGCAGGGGTTTGAATCCTTTGTGACAGCGATCCATCGGATCATCGGAAGGGAAGGAAAGCAGGCATTCTATGTATTTGACTGTCTGACAGAGCTGATGGAATTCTGGTATTCGGATCTGATGACAGGTAATTTTTTCCGTGTGACCTGCCCCTATCTGTATGAGCTGGATACCATCGCATATTTTGCCATTCAGAGAAATGTTCATACCAATGATACCATTGCAGGAATACGGGAAACCACCCAGCTGCTTCTGGACGTGTATAATATTCGGGATTCCTTCTATATTCATCCGCTGAAGGTCTGGCAGAGATATTCGCCCACCATGTTTTTTCCGCATCTGATCGACGGGGACCGGGCGGAACCGATTACGGCCAGTGTGGATGCGGCAGAGCTCTTTGCCAGCTTTAACTGGACCGGGGAAAAACTGGATTTCTGGCATGTGACGATTAACCGGGCCAGGGAGGCTCTGGACAGGAGCGAGGAGGAGCAGGAGGAGATGAAGCGGCTGCTCACAGGAATTCTGGTGGGCACGGAATCCCGGATCTTTGAGCTGTGCATGCGGTATTTCAAGCTGTCGGATATTGTGAAAATTGCGTCCAGGGAAATCGGAACCGGCTTCATAGGCGGAAAGAGTGTGGGAATGCTTCTGGCAAGGAGGATGATCACCCGGGACGAAAAGGACAGGGAATATTTCAAGCCGCTTCTGGAGCCTCACGATTCCTACTATCTGGGATCGGATATTTATTATACGTATATTGTGGAAAACGGCCTGTGGAAGCTCAGGAGTCATCAGCGGTCAAAGGAGGGCTATTTTTCCTATGCCCCTGAGCTGAAGGAAAAGCTTTTGACCGGAAGATTTCCCCGTCCGATCCGGGAAGAATTTATCAAAATGCTGGAATATTATGGGCAGTCTCCCATCATTGTCCGCTCCAGCTCCCTTCTGGAGGATAATTTCGGCAATGCCTTTGCGGGCAAATATGAGAGTGTATTCTGCGTCAATCAGGGGACGCCTCAGGAACGGCTGGATGCCTTTATGGATGCGGTGCGGGTAGTTTATGCCAGCACGATGAATGAGGACGCGCTGCTGTATCGGAAGAATCGGGGACTGGCGGACCGGGATGAGCAGATGGCCATTCTGGTGCAGCGGGTATCCGGAGACTATTACGGAAATTATTTCTATCCGCATATTGCAGGAATGGGGAATTCCTCCAATCTGTATGTGTGGGATCAGGAGATCGATATGGATGCCGGAATGCTGCGCATGGTGTTTGGTCTGGGAACCCGGGCCGTGGATCGGGTAAACGGGGATTACGTGCGGATCATCACCCTGGATAAGCCGGAGCGGGAGCCCTTTGTGAACTATGGGGATCGTGCAAAATATGTGCAGCACCGGGCGGATGTTCTGGACCTGAAGGAAAATGTGCAGCGTTCGGTATGGGCGGATGAACTTCTGAAGGGGGATATCCGTACGGATAAAAGTCTGTTTGCAGGCAGGGATTATGACCTGATGCGCCGGATGAGGGAGATCGGACGGAGCGATTTTGAGGCACCCTATGTACTGGACTTTAAAAAGCTTTTAAGGGATACCGGGTTTCCGGAGACGATGCGCCGGGTGCTGAAGCTTTTGTCGGAGAAATATGAGTATCCGGTGGATATTGAATTTACAGCCAACTTCCGGAAGGACGGAAGCTACCGGTTCAACCTGCTTCAGTGCCGGCCCTTGCAGACAAGAGGCCTGGGGCGGACGGTGGAAATCCCGCAGGAGGTACCGGAAGAAGACTGTCTGTTTTGGGCAAAGGGGAATTTCATGGGAGGAAATGTCCGGATCCCGGTGGATTATGTGGTTTTCGTGTCTGTGGAGGAATATCTTGCGCTGCCCGAACGGGAAAAATATGCGGTGGCCAGACAGATCGGACTTCTGAATCAGGCTTTGAAAGGGAAGAATGCTATTCTGATGGGGCCGGGGCGCTGGGGCACCACGACTCCTTCTCTGGGAGTGCCGGTGCATTTTACAGAGCTGTGCAATATGTCTGCCATCTGTGAGATTGCCTACAGCCGGAAGGGACTGATGCCTGAGCTTTCCTACGGAAGCCATTTTTTCCAGGATCTGGTGGAGGGAGGTATCTTCTATGTGGCCCTGTTTGATGACCGGGAGGATACCTGCTTCAGGGAGAAGGCGCTTACCCAAAAGTGCAATGCGGCAGAAGACATTTTGCCCGGAGTGAAGCTTTACACAGATGTTCTGAGGGTATATGATACAAAGGGGATGCAGTTGTATTCGGATATTGTGAGCCAGAGGGTGCTTTGCTCGCTTTAGGAAGGGCGGCTGCCTGGAAGACACCCGGGGAAAGACAGGAGGGAAAGAAAATGGAACTGAAAAACTGCAGTATGGTTTTGGAGGGAGGAGCGATTAAGGGAGTATTTACCGCCGGAGCGCTGGACTATTTGATGGAGAAGGACTTTTACCCGGAATATGTGGTGGGCGTGTCCGCCGGAGCCTGCAATGCCGTGGATTATGTGTCCCGACAGCCTGGCAGAACAAGAGACTGCTTTATCACGACCGGAAAGGATGAGAAATATCTGAAATTTTCTAATTTTTTCCATGGAAAACCAATTTATGATATGGATCTGGTGTTTGATGAGTTCCCTGAGAGGCTTCATCCCTTCGACTTTGATACCTTTTATGCGTCGGACATGAAATGTGAAGTGGTGGTGACAAACTGTGTTACCGGAAAAGCCGAGTATCTGACCGCATCGAAGGATCCGAAGGAGTTCATGAAAGCCTGCCGGGCGTCCAGCAGCATGCCCATGGTTTCTCCTATTGTGGTGCTGAATCACAGAGCATATATGGACGGCGGAATTGCAGACTCTGTTCCCCTGCGCCATGCCATGGAGAAAGGGTATGAGAAGCAGATTGTGATCCTTACCAAGAATGCGGGCTATCGCAAGGAGCCCAGTCGTCTGATGTATCGGATGTGTCTGAAGAAATATGCCAGATTCCCGAAGCTGTGTGAGGCAGTCCGTACCAGATATATCCGTTATAATGAGACGATGGAATATATAGAAAGGCTGGAGAGGGAGGGGAAAATCTTTGTGCTTCGCCCCCGGATGAAGGCAATTTCCAGAATGGAACAGGATCACAGGAAGATGCTGGCATTTTATCGGGACGGATATAATCTGATGAAGGAAGAATATGACCGGATGATGGATTATCTGGAGCGATAATCGTCTGCTCTGTAAGGGAAGAGAAATGAGGCTTTCTGAAGTACTGCTTCGGCAGGATTCGGA
The DNA here is from genome assembly GCA_022763925.1 of Lachnospiraceae bacterium. Lineage (GTDB taxonomy): Bacteria > Bacillota > Clostridia > Lachnospirales > Lachnospiraceae > JAGTTR01. The sequence goes on along the minus strand of JALERW010000011.1, from coordinate 3,983 downwards.
AGGCTTCTTTTTTACGAAAGATTAACGCTGAAATGAATTGACAGCGGAAAACCGGAGTTTTATACTGAAAATGATTTTCCGACTGACCGGTCGGACGGCTTGAAGGAGTGTGCAGGAGGAAGGAATATGTTATCAAAATTCAGTGTGAAAAAGCCATACACGGTACTGGTAGGTGTGGTGATGATTCTGATTCTGGGCTTTGTGTCCGTCACGGAGATGACGACGGATCTTCTGCCCAATATCAATCTGCCCTATGCGGTTGTTATGACTACATATGTGGGAGCAAGCCCGGAAGAGGTGGAGGAGACGGTTACGAGGCCGATTGAATCTTCCATGGCGACGATCAGTAATATTGAAGAGATTGATTCGGTGTCCAGTGAGAACTACTCTCTGGTCATTATGTCTTTTTCTCAGGAAACGGATATGGATTCGGTGTCTCTGGAAATGAGGGAGAGTCTGGATCAGATGGAAAGCATGTGGGATAATGATTCCATCGGAAGTCCGATCATCATGAAGTTGAATCCCAATATGATGCCCATTATGGTGGCAGCGGTTTCCAGCGATGAGATGGATTCCCTGGAGCTGACGGATTTCATAGAGCAGCATGTGCTTTCGGAGCTGGAGAGCATTTCCGGTGTGGCATCCGTTACCCCTGTGGGTGAGGTACAGGAAAGTATTCAGGTGATCCTGCGCCAGGATAAAATCAATGAAATGAATGAGAAAATATACGAGGCTCTGGACGGAAAATTTGACGAAGCCAGAGATCAGATTGCCGATGCAAAGCAGGAGCTTCTGGACGGCCAGAAGGAGCTGAACGAGGGCTGGCAGAAAATAAGGGACGGCCAGGCGGAGCTTGAAGAAAATGAACAGAAGCTGGCAGACGGGAAGGCTGAGATCGCGGACGGCAGAGATACCCTGAATTCGAAAAAGACGGAGACGGCGGATCAGCTGGCTCAGGCTCAGGTACAGCTTCTGAACGTCAGAGAAAAGCTGGTGGCAAAGCAGGAGGAGCTGGCGATTACAGAGGCGGCGTGGAAGGCTCTGAAGCCGGTGATGGATAATATTCTTCAGAAGTTGAAAGAAATTGAGGCGGCCGTTGGCGAGTCCGGAGGAATGGACGCGGTCCGGGCCGCGCTGGAGGAATATCTTGAAGGATATCCGGATGTAAAGGAGAAGGCGGAAGAAATTCTGGACCAGGTCAGCTGGAGTTCCGAGGGACTGGAGCAGTATATCGCTCAGATGGAGAGCACGATTTCTTCCGGTAAGGCTCAGCTGGAGGCCGGTCTGGCGGAGGTCGATGCGAATCTCCAGAAGGTGATTTCCGGAAACACCACAGCTTCCATTGAAATGGGAAGTGCATCTGCCATTCTGGAGATCATGGACACTCAGCTGGAATCTGCCCAGGCGCAGATCGATTCTGCGAAGGAGCAGCTGGATGCCTCCATAGACACGCTGAAATCCTCTCAGGAGCAGCTGGACGAGGGAAGAAAGCAGCTGGCTGATTCGGAAGAGGAGCTTCAGGATGCCATCGACGATGCCAGAGACAATGCCTCTGCGGAAAATGTGCTGACGGCAGATACGGTGAAGGCGCTGCTGGCGGCTCAGAATTTCTCCATGCCGGCCGGTTATGTGACGGAGGACGGTATTGACTATCTGGTGCGTGTGGGAAATAAGGTGGAGGACGCCGGGGAGCTTAATGAAGTTACGCTTCTGGACCTGGGGCTGGATGGCCTTGATCCCATCGTGCTTTCGGATGTGGCGGATGTGATCGTGACGGACAACCGGGAGGATTCTTACGCAAAAATCAATGGAAATGACGGTATCATGCTTTCCATGCAGAAGCAGACAGGATATTCCACCGGAGAGGTTTCCGATAAGATCAATGACCGGTTTACAGAGCTGGAGGAAGAGTACGAAAGTCTGCATTTTACCCAACTGATGGATCAGGGAATTTATATTGACATGATTGTGGATTCTGTTTTCAATAATATGATGAGCGGCGCTGTGCTGGCCATTCTGATCCTGTATCTGTTCCTGAAGGATATAAGACCGACGTTTATCATTGCCTGCTCGATCCCGCTTTCCGTGCTGGCTGCGGTTGTGCTGATGTATTTCAGCGGCATTACCCTGAATGTGATTTCCCTGTCGGGTCTGGCTCTGGGAATCGGAATGCTGGTGGATAACTCCATTGTGGTGATCGAAAATATTTATCGTATGCGAAGCGAAGGCAGATCTGCGAAGGAAGCGGCCATCGAGGGGGCACGGGAGGTAAGCGGAGCAATTGTTGCCTCCACGCTGACGACCGTATGCGTGTTCCTTCCGATCGTATTTACCAAGGGGATTACCAGACAGCTGTTTGTGGACATGGGACTTACCATCGGCTATTCGCTTCTGGCCAGCCTGGCAGTGGCGCTGACCCTTGTACCGGCCATGGGTGCGGGACTTCTGAAAAATGCCCATGAAAAGAAGCATCCGTTTCTGGATAAGGTGCATGCCGTGTATGGCCGTTCCATCCGGATCGTGTTAAAGCACCGGGCACTGGTTCTTCTGGCTGCGGTGGCGCTGCTCATTGTGAGCACGCTGGCTGCGTTTTCCAACGGAACCGCCTTTATGCCGGAGATGGAGAGTACCCAGATGACCGCTGTCATTACGCTGGAAGATGGAAGCAGCCTTGAGGATACCGGGAAAGTGACCGATGAGGTGATGGCCCGGATCATGAAAATCGAAGGTGTAACCGATGTAGGAGCCATGGTGGAGGGCGAAGGTGCCATGAGCATGCTCTCCGGAGGCGGAAATGAGAATGAGGCATCGGTTTATATTCTTCTGGATGAGAAAAAGGATAAGACCGGTGAGGAGATCAAACGGGAGATTCTGGAACAGACGGCAGACCTGGATTGTGAAATTCAGGTACAGACCCAGAATATGGATATGAGTGCGCTGGGCGGAAGCGGGATTTCGGTCCGCGTAAGCGGCAAGGAGCTGGATGTACTGTATGACCTGGCGAACCAGGTGGCTGCTGTCGTGGAGGCTGCGGACGGTACCGAGAATGTGTCAGACGGTATGGAGGATACGACACAGGAGATTCGGATTGTCGTGGATAAGGCGAAGGCCGGGGCGCATAATCTGACAGTGGCACAGGTACTTCAGAAGGTAGCCGCACAGATCGCCGAGGCATCCTCTGCCACAACGGTTTCCACGGATGAGAAGGATTATGAGGTATATGTAAAATCAGAGCTCACCGCAGACTATACAAGGGAAGATGTGAAAAACATGGTGCTGCGGGTAACCGATTCCGAAGGAAAGACAGAGAAGATTCCGCTGGCGGATATTGCAGACTTTGAGGATGGGGAAGGCCTTCAGTCTATAATGAGAAAGGATCAGACCCGGTATATCACTGTGACGGCGGACATTTCTGACGGCTATAACATCGGACTGGTGGGAAATGCCATCGAAAAGAAGCTGAATGCCATGGACATTCCGAAGGGCTACCGCGTGACGCTGGAAGGCGAGAATGAGATGATCAATGAAGCCATGGTAGAGGTGCTGAAAATGCTCGCCCTGGCAATCGCGTTTATTTACCTGATCATGGTGGCGCAGTTCCAGTCCCTGAAGTCGCCGTTTATCGTTATGTTTACGATTCCCCTGGCGTTTACCGGAGGATTTCTGGCTTTGGCTATTTCCGGCATGGAGGTCAGTGTGATCGCAATGATCGGCTTCGTTATGCTGTCCGGCATTATCGTAAACAACGGAATTGTTCTGGTGGATTATGTGAATCAGCTTCGGGCAGGAGGAATGGAAAAACGGGAGGCTCTGGCACTCGCCGGAGAGACCAGATTAAGGCCTATCGTTATGACTGCGCTCACAACAATCCTGGGTCTGTCTACGATGGCAGCCGGTATGGGCATGGGATCTGATATGGCCCAGCCTATGGCGGTGGTTACCATCGGCGGCCTGATTTACGGTACGATTCTGACGCTTTGGAT
>JALERW010000010.1 GCA_022763925.1 Lachnospiraceae bacterium | reverse complement strand
CCATCTGCAAAGTCTCTTCAGCTTCCTCCCTTTGAGGCTTCCGGAAAAGCGGAAGATGCATATGCTCCTCCACTTCATTCCAGGGCACATAAAATCCTGCACCATGCTCACAGAATACCGATCCGGATGGGTTGTCCACATCCTGGTCCGGATCATAGCCCCGCTCAGCCAGCACCTCCGCTTCGTTATGACAGGGTTCATATCCCTTCAGGCTGCAGAACAGCCGGCCCCGGCCGCGGCTGTAGGCCGCCAGCTCGGCCGCATAGCTGCGCATGCACGCCACAGGAGCACTTCCTTCGATCACTGTCACAGCTCCATTCGTAACCGGATTTTCAAAATGGCCGTTCATTTTCTGGATATCCGACATCGCCCTCCCTGTCAGCTCTGACGGTATCCTGAGCCGGAACGCATATACCGGCTCCAGAAGAATGCTCTTTGCTTTTCTTAGTCCCTGCCGGATCGCCCGATAGGTAGCCTGCCGGAAATCCCCTCCCTCGGTATGCTTCAGATGTGCCCGGCCCGCCACCAGCGTCATGCGGATATCCGTAATCTCAGATCCCGTAAGCACTCCCCTGTGAGCCTTCTCCGCCATATGGGTCAGGATCAGTCTCTGCCAGTTCAGATCCAGAACATCCTCGCTTACGTCCGACGCATACACAAGGCCGCTTCCCGCAGGCAGCGGCTCCAGCAGCAGATGAACCTCTGCATAATGCCGGAGGGGCTCGTAATGTCCGACTCCTTCCACCGCTCCGCGTATCGTCTCTTTATAGACGATATTTCCCGAGTCAAAAGAAACCCTTGTCCCATAGCGCTCCTCGATCAGGCTCTTCAGAATTTCAATCTGGACCTCTCCCATGACCTGCGCATGAATTTCCCCGAGACGTTCCTCCCATATCAGATGGAGCAGCGGTTCCTCTTCCTCCAGCTGCCGCAGCTTCAAAAACATCTGATGTACATCCGTCCCCTCCGGTAGACAGATGCGGTAATTCAACACCGGCTCCAGCACAGGGGACGGCGCATCCGCCTCAAGCCCCAGTCCCTGCCCCGGATAGGTTTCGGACAATCCCACCACTGCGGCCACCATTCCGGGGAACACTTCCTCCGTCATCTCAAATTTTGCTCCGGAATACCGGCGAAGCTGATCCGCCTTTTCTCCATTCAAAAGCGTCTTCACCCGCAGGCTCCCTCCGGTGATTTTCATATAGGTAAGCCGTGCTCCCTGAGCATCTCTGGCAATCTTAAATACCCTCGCTCCGAATTCCTCCGGATAGGAAGGCTCCTCTGTCCATCGCGCGAGCCCCCGAAGAAGCTCCTCTGTCCCTTCCAGCTTCAGCGCCGAGCCGAAATAGCACGGAAAAACCTTCCGCTCGCGAATCAGCCTGCATATTTCCCGATCCGGAAGCATGCCGTTCTCCAGATAATATTCCAGAGCCGCTTCATCTGTCACGGAAATTTCCTCAAAAAAGTGTTCCGAACCTTCATCCCGGTCAAAGGAAATGCAGCCGTCTCCGAAGCAGCTTCTCAGTTCTGCCAGCCGTTCCTCCCTGTCCGTTCCCGGCTGATCCATCTTATTCACAAAAAGGAACACCGGAATATGATACTGCTCCAGCAGCCTCCACAGCGTTTCCGTATGCCCCTGCACACCGTCCGCCCCGCTGATGATTAAGACAGCGTAATCCAGTACCTGAAGGGTTCGCTCCATTTCCGCAGAGAAATCCACATGCCCCGGAGTGTCCAGAAGGGTCACTTCCATATCGTTCCAGCGCATAATCGCCTGTTTTGAGAAAATGGTAATTCCCCGGGAACGCTCCAGCTCGTACGTATCCAGAAATGCATCCCTGTGATCCACCCTTCCCAGCCTGCGAATGCTTCCGGAAAGATACAAAAGTGCTTCGGAAAGTGTCGTTTTCCCGGCATCCACATGGGCCAGCAGACCGACACACATATGCTTTATTGCCTTTTCAGACTCCTGTTTACCCATGAAAGCACCTCCCTTCTTGACCCCCTGACAGGAAAGACGAATCAATCACACCATATTTCACCAATGCTTCTGCAATTCCATCCCTGTCATGATCCGATGTCACATCAAACGCATATTTTTTCACATAATCCTTCGCATTTCCCATGGCGATTCCATAAGACACCTGCCGGAACATGTCCACATCATTTTCCCCATCGCCGAATGCCATTACCTCCTCCGGAAGGATCTTTTCCTGTCCCATATATTTTCTCAGCGTTTTCCCCTTGGAAATTCCCTGAGGCTGAATCTCCACAATTCTCGGCGCTGTCCGGACGATCTCATACCGATCCGAAAAACGCTGCTTTAAAAGCCGGAATACATGTTCCATTTTATCCGGCGTATCCGTACAATTCATTTTGTTCAGATGCTCCGGCAGCTCCTCCATGGAATGAATCTCCACAAGATTCGGATAATTATTCTTGTTGGAGGTTACCCAGGACCACAGATCCGCTGCCAGAGGATGCGTATCCGGATATCCCTTTTCGCTTCTCTCCCGAAGCTTGATCTCACGCCGGCATTCGGGAATCCAGTAACGCAGAGTCTCATCCTGGTAAAACTGTATTTCAATCTCCTGTTCTCTTAAAAAAGGGACCAGCTCTTCCATATCCTTTTTCTCCAGCTGAGCAAAAACAGTCCGCTTACCCTCTGTCAGGCAGTTCAGCACCAGTCCGTTTACTTCAATAAATGCTCCGTTATATTCCTCCATCATCAGCTCCCGGGCAAAGGGCTGCATCCGCACATAACTGCGCCCACTGGCCAGAATCAGACGGATCCCCAATCTTTCACACTCGATCAGCGCCCGCCTGGTTCTGTCCGTGATTTCATCCTGACTGTTCAGAAGGGTACCGTCCATATCCATTACAATCCATCTGATCTTCATTTTGCCTTCCTCCTGTGTCTTCCTGCTGCAAAAAATACTCCTGCTCCTGTTATTATACAATAACAGGAAGCAGGAGTGTTCATTTATCCTCGGTATATTACAACTTTTTCTTCGCAGAAGCTTACCAGGTACGGGAATTCAGCTGTTTGAACTGCGCAACCGTAGAAACATGAGAATTCATACCGCCATCCACATTGATGATCTGACCGGTAACATACTCGCTCTCATCGGATGCAAAGTATACACATGCATGTCCGATAT
>JALERW010000171.1 GCA_022763925.1 Lachnospiraceae bacterium | reverse complement strand
GGTTTACGCTGCTGACGCAGCTTGAGGAAGACAGAAGAGAAATCGGCATGCAAAAAGCGATCGGAATATCGAAAGGAGATATCCGGAAGCTCTATAACCTGAAATTTCTGGCCCTGTCCGGTTTGGGGGCTGTGTGCGGATTGCTTTCGGCATTTCTGTCGAAGGAAACCCTTTCCGCACAGATGCAGGAATTGTATGGAGCGTCTGAAGATGGCTGGACGGGTTTCCTGGCAGCCTTCGCAGGTGTTGTTCTCACAGAAGGTATTTTGCTCCTGTCTGTTGGAAGGACGCTGAGACGGACAGAAAAGCTGTCGGCAGTAGAGGCGCTTAACGGGCCGCATGGAGAGCAGGAAAGAAAAAGGAGATATTTTCCTTCCCCTCAGTATCGAATGATAGCTTTCGTTATTGCCCTGGGGATCTTCCTGATGATACTGCCTCAGAACCTTTTGAATACGATCGCATCCCCTCAGTTTGTCACTTACATGGGAATCGGAGATGGGCAGATCCGTCTGGATATCCGTCAGGCAGAGGATATTGCAGGAGAGACTATGCAGGTGGAAAAGCTGCTTAAGGAAGAGGGACAGGCAGAACGCTTTGTCAGCCTGCGGACGTTTTCCTGTCGGGCTGTTCTGCCGGATGGCTCTTATACCGGCTTACAGGTGGAGCAAGGTGATCATACCATGTTTCCGGTTGCCTATGCAAAGGGAGGAGCACCAAAAGAGAAACATGAGATTGCACTTTCCGGTTTGTGTGCGGATGAGCTGGGATTATCTGTGGGAGATTCTATTGTGCTTCTGATGAATAAAGCCTCGCAGGAATACACGGTCTGCGGAATCTATTCGGATATCACAAACGGAGGAAAGACGGCGAAAGCGGCATATCTTCCTGACGACGGACCTCTTATGTGGAGCGTGTTTTATGTTTCTTTGAAGGACGAGGTGTCAAAGGAACAGTGGTTATCTGAATATGCGAAAAATCTGTCTGACAGGGGCATCAGCGCGAAGGCAGCAGATATACAGGAATACGTGACAGATACTTACGGGCAGACGATTCGGGAAATCCGCATGGCAGCGGGAGTGGCAGTGCTGGCAGCGGTTTGGGTGATGTTTGTGGTAGTAGTACTGTTTACCCGGCTTCTTGTAGCGAAGGATCGTTATGATATTTCTCTGAGAAAAGCGATCGGCTTTACAGGCAGGGACATCAGGAGGCTGTATATACTTGGGTATCTGCCGGTGCTTCTGATAGGCATCCTGAGTGGAATGCTGTTTGGCAATCTTTTTGGAGAAAAACTGGCAGGCATGCTTTTAAAGACGCTTGGGGCAGCAGGATTTCGTTTCCTGATTGATTATAAAGCGGTATGCGGATGGATTCCTGCCGTTACGGTCATAACCGTATTTTGTGCAGTTTTGCTTGGAATGTCAGAGATAAAAAAGATCAGGGCATATGAATGCTGTATGGGAAAGGAGTAAAAGGATGTCGGAACTGCTTGTTGTTAAGGATCTTTGTAAGGATGGAATCCTTAAAAAAATCAATTTTGCTGTAAAGGACGGTGAAATGGTGGCGGTCATGGGACCTTCCGGATCCGGAAAATCCACCCTGCTTTATCAGGTATCCGGTATGGACAGGGCTGATTCTGGTGAAGTGTGGATGGGCGGAACAGAAATCAGTGCCTTATCGGAGGATGACCGGGCAAGGCTGAGACTTTCTCAGATGGGATTTGTTTTTCAACAGATGAATATGCTGAAAAATCTGAATCTGATCGATAATATCATGCTTCCCGCCTGCTGTCTGAAAAAGGGAAAAACTTCCGAAAAGGAACATGAGCAGAGGGCACGGATGCTGATGCGGAAAATGGGAATCGAAAAGCTGGCGGAACGGAAAATTACGGAGGTATCCGGAGGGCAGCTCCAGAGAGCCTGCATTTGTCGGAGCATGTTAAATCAACCGGACATTCTGTTTGCTGATGAGCCGACCGGAGCATTGAATCAGGGGGCAGCACAGGAGGTTATGAGGGAATTTATCCGGCTGAATCAGGAAGGAACCACCATTCTTATGGTGACTCATGACAGCAGGGTTGCTGCAAAATGCGGAAGGATTCTGTATCTTCTGGATGGAAGTATCCAGGGGGAGCTATCCCTTGCAGGTATGACGAAAGAAAAGGAGAAGGAAGAAAAAGTCGGCCGCTGGCTTGCAGGAATGGGCTGGTGAAAAATATTCTGTCTGTGGTATAATGAACATGACATACAGATGACGTGTTCATGCTGTTATCATTACGATAAGGAGCTTGACTGGTAATGAAAATAGACAGATTGATAGGAATTCTTTCTGTATTGCTGCAGAAGGGAAAAACCACAGCGCCGGAGCTGGCAGAAAGGTTTGAGGTTTCGCGAAGGACAATCAGCAGAGATATAGAAGCCCTTTGTATGGCCGGAATTCCGATTCAGACTGCGCAGGGAGCAGGCGGGGGAATTTCTGTCATGGAAGGGTTTTCCATGGACCGCACCCTTCTGACATCAAAAGATATGAAGATGATCCTGGCAGGGCTGAGAAGTCTTGACAGTGTAAGCGGAAGCAATTACTATGGTCTGCTTATGGAAAAAATAAAGCCGGGCTCATCGGATATCATCGCAGGAAGTGATTCTGTTTTAATCGATCTTTCTTCGTGGAACAGGGATGCGATAGCGCCAAAGGTTTCTTTGATTCAGGATGCAATTGAAGCAGGAAGGACGATTGCTTTTGACTACCATGCGCCCTCGGGGGATACCCACCGTGAAATGGAACCCTATTATCTGATCTTTCAGTGGTCGAGCTGGTATGTTTACGGGTTCTGCCTGATGCGAAAGAACTTCCGGATGTTTAAGCTGAATCGCATGACAGGGGTCCGATGTACGCAGCAGACCTTTTCGATGAGGGAGGTACCGGCTCCAAAGCTGTCTGTCCAGAAGCTGTATCCGCCGGAAATACCCGTAAAGGCTCTGGTACATCCGGACATGAAGTGGCGTCTTATCGAGGAGTTCGGACCGGATTGTTTTACAGAGAGGGCAGATGGCAGGCTGTTATTTTCGGGTTTTTATTCAGATATGGAGAGCCTGCTGACGTGGATATTGACATTCGGGGACCGGATGGAGGTTCTGGAACCGGCAGAAGTGAAAGGCAAACTCCTTAGTATAGCGAACAATATCAGAAAAATGTACGGAGATGATGAGCATGAAAAAATGGTATGAAGAAGAGTACGAATTTGAAATCAAAGTAACCGGATTTCTGCGAAGCGACCACACGGAGCATTACTGCAGGAATGGAGAAGAGGTTGGTGATACGTATACCTGCACCTACGGCTGCCCGGTTAATGCGCAGGGCTATGGCATCTGCTCCAAAATGATGCAGATTCTATACGGCGACATGCAGGCGGTCCGAAGCGGTGGGGATCTGACGAATGTGGGAGGAGCAGAACCTCTTGTAAAGGATTATGTCTGTCCGGACGGATGTGTCTTATTCCGGATGAAGGCGGTAAGAACAGGGAAAGAGAATTTCTATAAAGGGAAGTTTTATCAGGAACAGGAGGGGTGACCATGGCATTTGATTTTAAAAAGGAATATAAAGAGTTCTATATGCCAGGGAATCAGCCGGAGATTGTAACTGTTCCAAAGGCAAATTATATCGCGGTACGGGGAAAGGGAGACCCAAATGAAAAAGACGGTACCTATCAGAAGGCAATCGGTGTGCTGTATGCCGTAGCATACACAATTCTGTTATCCGTCTGCCGGACTTTGTAACAGAAGAGGATTTCAAATGGGCGGTACAGACTGCAGAAAAGAAGAAAAAGCTGGATTGCTCCCGGGCGGAATTTCTTACCATCGATGAAGGGGAATGTGTACAGATCATGCAT
>JALERW010000159.1 GCA_022763925.1 Lachnospiraceae bacterium | reverse complement strand
GTCATGGTTTCCGGATCCGCTTTCTCATAGGCAGAGGCGCTCGTTACAAGCAGAGGCTCAATGGTGAGACTGTCCCTGTACACATCCAGAGTTTCGACAGACTGAGCTACCGGAACCGCCACGTACCGGTTATTGTTTTTCAGATCTTCCGTTATGCTGTGCAGCTCATAATCCGGCACCAGGTACAGCGGATTCTGAGCCAGCGTATATCCGGAATCCCCCTCCAGGATCAGACCATCCCCGGTTTTCAGTCCATAAGCACTTAATATCGATCGGAAATTGGGCATATCCGTCTCTGTATAGGAGCTGATGATCAGAGCATTTCCTCCGTTTTCCAGATAGGAGATCACTTTTTGTGCCTCATCCTCCGTATAATCCTCAAGCGGTGCATACAGAAACAGGCAGGAGGCATCCTCAGGCACGGCATCTGCCGTAATCAGGTTCAGCTCCTCCAGACGGACATTCTCCTTTTCCACAGCATTTTTTACAGAAGAACTGATTTCTGCTTCCCTGTGGCCGTTCACCACATACATCACCGGCAGATCCTCACTGGTCACATAGGCAATGGCACTGGTGATCTGTCCTTCCCCATCAAATTCCGTTGTACTGTAAGTACCGGAATAATAATCATATTCCGAACTGTAAATGGCATCATAGGAAATGACTCTGCTCTGCTGTCCGCATTCTGCAATTATGCTGTTGTCGTAGAGCTGCTCAGTCGTATAGGAGGAAGTAAAGGCCGGACTTTTTACAGGATCCTTATATATCACGTCAATATGATCCGAATACTCCTCATACTGCTCCAGCAGATTTGTAATGGTGCTGTCTTCATTTCCATCCTGGCAGACAAGATACAGCGTTACCTCTTCCGTCAGTTCATCCAGTACCTCCCTCGTCTGATCCGAAATGGAATACAGTCCGGATGTGCTCAGATCCTTTTTCGTGTACCCGGAAGGAAGCTCCGATATGATCAGATTGATCACCAGCAGTACCAAAAGAACCAGAACCGTATATCCGATGCTGTAGGAACCGTGGCGGATCAGCTTTCCTGACCTTTCTGCCTTTCTCTTTTTCAGCCAATTTTTTATGTTCATGCTCTGCCCTCCTAGCTCCATCTTCTTTTCTGAATCGACTGTATCGTCAGGAAAACGCCTGCCGTGATCACAGACAGAAAGTAAACCACTGCCGCAAGATCGAGCATCCCCTCCGTCAGGTCATAGAAGCGGGAGGAAATGTTAAACAGCTCCAGTATTTTCTGAAGAAGCCCCTCGTACACCTGAGGCTTCACCAGATAAAAAATAACCATCACCGCTTCTGATACCACTCCGAAAACTGCCGGAATCACAAAGGTATGAACCATATGCCAGATCACAAAGCAGGCCGCCGCCAAAAATACAGTCAGCGCAAGGAACGAAGCCGACGAAGTGTCCGGTATCAGTGATTCCACGCCGCTCATCAGATAGAAGACAAAAAGAACAGCAAAGCTTAAAACCGCCGCCATTACCTGATTTTCCGTTATGGATGAAATGTAAAGTCCTACGGCAAGGCAGGCACAGCCCAGAAGATAAAAGCCAAGGATTGCCGCATAGGTCTGTGCCCATGCGATCTCTCCGTACATGGAAAGGATCACGGGATAGAGGCAGAAAAACGCAATCGGAATGGCAAATACGGTGATCATCGCAAGATACTTTCCGAGAACGATCCCGCAGAGAGGCACCGGAGATGTCAGAAGCAGCTGATCCACCTTCTGTCTTCTTTCCTCCGCCAGAACACGCATAGAAAGAATCGGAGTAGTAATCAGCATGGTAAATGCGCAGGAGCTTAACGTATAGCCAAACAGCGGATATCCGTAGCTCAAATTAAAGGCAGTAAAATAAATTCCCACTACCACAAAAAGAAATGCCATAAAAATATATCCGGTCATTGTATAAAAATAAGATCGCAGTTCCCGTTTATACACCGCAAGCATTATGCATCCGCCTCCTTATCCTGTGCTTCATTTTCTGTCAGTTCCAGGAACACTTCCTCCAGGGAACGGGCCGCCGACTGCATGTCATAGATCGGGAGCCTCTTTTCTGCCAGTGCATAAAAAACTGCTTCGCGTACATCCTGGTTATCCTCCGAATGTACCTCCACCTGCACAAGCTTCGGATCTCTTAATGCTTCCTCCCTGCATGGCGTGACAGCCGCGACCCCGGGCACTGCCTTTAAAGCTTTAAGAACGGCATCCCCGGTTCCCTTCACTGTAAGCTTCAGCGCCTTTCCTCCGGTCATGAGCTGACTTAAATTCTCCGGTGAATCCGAGGCCACCAGCTTTCCGTGTGAAATAATCAGAACCCTGTCACAAACGGCGCTCACCTCGGAAAGAATATGTGAGCTTAACAGGACGGTATGCTCCCCGGCAAGGCTTCGGATCAGATCACGGATCTCAATAATCTGCAGCGGATCAAGACCTGCGGTCGGCTCATCCAGAATCAGGATCTTCGGATCTCCGAGAAGTGCCTGGGCCAGCCCCACTCTCTGGCGATACCCTTTGGACAGATGTCGGATCATCCGGTCCGCCATATCTTCAATTCCCGTTTGCTTCATGACAGAAACGATCCTCTCTTCCCGTTCATCCTTTCGGATTCCCTTCAGCTCTGCCGAAAAATGCAGCTGTTCATAAGGCGTCATCTCCATATAAAGAGGCGGAACCTCCGGAAGATAACCGACGCATTTTTTTGCCTCCTCCGGCTCCTTAAGGATATCGTGTCCGTCGATCACGATATCCCCCGATGTACTTGCAAGATAGCCGGTCATCATATTCATGGTCGTAGATTTCCCCGCCCCGTTCGGTCCGAGAAATCCGTATATTTTTCCTTTTTCTACGGTAAAATTCAGATGATCCACTGCCATATGATCTCCATAGGTTTTCACCAGATTCCGAACTTCTATCACTGAAACGCTCCTCCTTCATCCCGAATGCGGTACGTCCGCATTCCTTTTCGTTCTATAACTATAAGAACTATTTGTGACCACTTTTCCATAAAAGTGTGAAAACATTTTGAAAAAAGTGTGAAGCCACACTCCATTCAGCAAAAAAAAGACACCCGAAGGGTTTTCAAAAACACCTCGAATGTCTTATCATTTGTAAATCAATTCTGTCTGTTTCAGGTTTCCTTACTGATAAACCAGACGGGAAATGCCATAACAATTCCTCCGCCGACCATATTGCCCAGCGTCACCAGAAGCATGCTTTTGGCCGCCTCGGCCCATGGAAGGCCGCCGAGAAACAGTGCGCCAAGCGTAAACGTACTCATATTGGCAATACAGTGTTCAAAGCCGGCCAGAACGAAGGAGGCAATCACACAGCTCATCACCAGTATCTTCCCCGATTCCGATTTCATCCGCACTCCGGTAAATACGGCCAGGCACACAAGAAAATTGCACAGGACTCCCCGCAGGAAATATTCCGCTGCGGTAAGGCCCAGCTTTCCGGGAATCACCGCGGTATAATAGCCGGTCAGCAGTGCGTTCTGTGCTCCGCTGAAACAGAACAGAAGACACAGGAACAGAATGCCAAGGAAATTGCCGATGTAGCTTAAGAGCCACACCATACCTGCCTGGCGCAGCGAAACCTTCCCGGTATATACGCCGACTGCCATCGTCATATTATTTCCGGTAAACAGCTCTCCCCCGATGAATACGATCAGAATGATCGCTATGGAAAAGAGAAATGCTCCCGCAAGCTTTGCTGCTGCCGGACTCACATCCATAAGCATGGCAGACGCAATATT
>JALERW010000157.1 GCA_022763925.1 Lachnospiraceae bacterium | reverse complement strand
AGGTGCCCCTTGAAATACCTCCGGGAGGTCTGCTATAATAGAGCAAATGAAAGAATGATACAGAAAGAAGGAAATAAAATGGCAGAAGAAAAGAAATGTTCCAGCACCTCATGCGGAAAATCCTCCTGTGAGGGCTGCGATAAGGCAAAGACAGATTTTTCCGTGAAGCCTCATGCAATGAGTCATATAAAGAAGGTGATCGGCGTAGTCAGCGGCAAGGGCGGCGTGGGCAAATCCATGGTGACCTCCCTTCTGGCGGTGACCATGAGCAAAAAGGGATATAAATGCGGCATCCTTGATGCCGATATTACAGGTCCTTCCATTCCCAAGGCGTTCGGTGTGAAGGACAAGATCATGTCCAATGGCGAGGCCATGCTTCCGGTATACAGCGAAGGGGGCGTTCCGATCATCTCCATTAACCTGCTTCTTCAGAATGAGACGGATCCGGTGGTCTGGAGAGGCCCGGTGATTGCCAATACGGTGAAGCAGTTCTGGTCGGATGTGATCTGGGGAGATCTGGATTATCTGTTTATCGATATGCCTCCGGGAACCGGAGATGTGCCCCTTACTGTATTTCAGTCTTTGCCGGTGGATGCCATTGTGGTGGTGACCTCACCCCAGGAGCTGGTCTCCATGATCGTGGCAAAGGCAGTAAAAATGGCAGAGCTTATGAAGATTCCCGTTGCCGGTCTGGTGGAAAATATGTCTTATTTCCATTGTCCGGACAACGGAAAGGATTATCAGATCTTCGGCGAAAGCCATATTGATGAGGTGGCCGGAAGATACGGACTTCCCGTACTGGCAAGAATCCCCATTGACCCGGCGCTGGCGGCGGCCTGCGATGAGGGCCGCATTGAGGAATTTGCAGGCTCCTGTATGGACGACGCCGTTATGATGTTGGAGGATCGGTAAAATGAAGCTGATGATCGCGTCCGATATTCACGGCTCTGCATATTATTGTGAAAAAATGCTGGCTTGTTACCGGGAGGAGAAGGCAGAAAAGCTTCTGCTCCTGGGCGACCTGCTCTACCATGGTCCGAGGAATGATCTTCCCCGGGATTATGATCCCAAGGCAGTCATTGCCATGCTCAACGAAAACCGCGAGGAGCTGCTCTGCGTCCGGGGAAACTGCGATGCAGAGGTGGATCAGATGGTGTTAAAGTTCCCGATCCTTGCGGATTACATGATCTTATATCTGGACGGCCGGATGATTTTTGCAACACACGGCCATATCCATAATGAAAGCAATCTGCCTCCCCTCAAAAAGGGCGATATCATTCTCCACGGCCACACCCACGTGCAGGCCATGGACAACTGCGGCGGCCATATTTATCTGAATCCCGGCTCCGTTTCCATTCCGAAAAACGGCAATGAAAACAGCTATATGATCTACGAGGACGGTGTATTCACCATTAAGAATCTGGACGGGGAAGAAATCCGCAGATTTTCTTTGAGGGAGGACGCATAATGAATACAAAAGTGATGGAAACAAAGGAACGCCACGACAGAGGCTTCAACTGCTGTCAGGCGGTGGCCTGTACTTATAGTGAGCAGTTCGGTATGGATGAGGCGACGGCCTTTAAGGCATGTGAGGCCTTCGGTGCCGGAATGGGAGGCATGGAGGGAACCTGCGGAGCCGTTTCCGGAGCCGTATTTCTGGCAGGGCTGAAAAACAGTTGCGGAAATCTGGAGAAGCCGGTCAGCAAGGCGCAGACCTATCAGCTTTCCAGGGAGATCACGGAACGGTTCAAGAAGAAAAACGGCAGCCTGGTCTGCTCGGAATTAAAGGGTGTGGAAACAAAAAAACCGCTCCGTTCCTGCGAGGGCTGTATTCTCGATGCAGCCCGGCTGGTGGAAGAAATTCTTCTTGAGAAAGAATAGTCGGACAGCATGGCGAATTTATATGAGAGGCTTAAGGCATATGGGAACGGAGAGGATATTCCGTTCCATATGCCGGGCCATAAACGAAAAGGGGAGCGGTTTTCTTTTGAAAATCCCTATTCCTTTGATATTACGGAAATAGACGGCTTTGACAATCTTCATCATCCGGAAGGGATCCTGAAGGAGTCCATGGAGCAGGCGGCAGCAGTTTACGGATCGGAAAAAAGCTATTTTCTGGTAAACGGCAGCAGCTGCGGGCTTCTGGCGGCCATATCGGCCTGTGTGCCGGCAGGCGGAAAGATCCTTGTGGCCAGAAACTGCCACAAGTCAGTGTACCATGGCCTGATTTTGCGCGGTCTTGTGCCGGTCTATCTCTGTCCGGACGGCGTTCCTCAGTGGGGAATGAGCGGTCCGGTGTCTCCTGAGCTTGTTGAGGAGCTTCTTCTTAAAAATCCGGACAGCAAAGCGGTGCTTCTGACCTCTCCCACCTACGAGGGGATCTGTTCGGATGTGGAAGCAGTCTGCCGGATCGTCCACAGGTACGGGATTCCGGTGATCATTGATGCGGCCCACGGGGCGCATTTTCAGTTTGGGCGCGGATCATTTCCGGCGTCCGCGCTCTCGATGGGGGCGGATCTTGTCATTGAAAGCCTTCACAAAACACTGCCGTCTCTGACTCAGACGGCGGTTCTTCATAAAAAATCAAAACTTGTGGATGAGAAGCGCCTGGAATGGTATCTGCAGGTGTATCAAAGCTCCAGTCCCTCTTATGTTTTTCTGGCGTCCATAGATTCCTGCATTTCCTATATGGCGGGAGAAGAGGGCCAGCGGGCCATGGCGGTTTATGAGGAAGCGCTTGGCGGCTTGAGGAATAAGATCAAAGGCCTGTCTCATATCCGGCTTTTTTCGGACAGGGAGGCAGGAGCTTTTTGTCTGGATCCGTCCAAGCTGGTGATCCGTGCCGATGGGCTTGCGGGACCGGAGCTCTATGGCAGGCTGCGGACCCAGTACCGCATTCAGCCGGAAATGTGCACGGAGACGTATGTGATCCTGATGACGTCGGTGGCCGATGAGGAGGAAGATTTTCAAAGCCTTTTTGGGGCACTGGCGGACCTGGACCGTTTTTGCGAAGAACTGCGGCTTTCCGGGGAGGACCGTGCTCTTTTTGCAGTTTCGCTGCCGGAGCCTCAGGTGGTCCTGACACCGGCAGCGGCCATGGAAAGCAGCCTGTGTTCCCTGGACATTGCAGAATGTGAGGGAAGAATCTCCGGAGAATTTGCTTATATTTATCCCCCGGGGATCCCGGTTCTGGCGCCGGGAGAGCGGATCACCGGGGAGGTACTTTCGGTGCTTTCTGCATACCGGAACCACGGACTTTCCATTCTCGGACCGGAAAGCCCCGATGGAGACCGGCTTTTGACGGTGGAAGAGGAGCATTTGTCAGACAACTGACAGAGGAACATAAAGAAGGAGGTGCCTCCTTGGGCAGGATCTTTTACATTATGGGAAAGAGTGCGTCCGGCAAGGACAGCATTTTCCGTGTGCTGGCAGCCGATCAGGAGCTGGCGCTTAAAACAGTTACCATGTATACCACAAGGCCCATGCGCAGCGGTGAGGAGGAAGGCCGGGAATATTTTTTCCGGGATGCCGGGTTCCTTGCGGGGAAGCAGGCGGAGGGCCGGGTCATTGAGTGCAGGACCTACGATACGGTTTTTGGACCCTGGAGTTATTTTACCCTGGATGACGGGCAGATCGATCTCGCCTCTCACAGCTATCTGATGATCGGGACCCCGGAGTCTTACGAGACGGTGAAGGGGTATTTTGAGGCGCGCGGGCAGAGG
>JALERW010000137.1 GCA_022763925.1 Lachnospiraceae bacterium | reverse complement strand
AAATCCGCAGATGGTCTTATAGACTCTTGTAATGTCAACATTCTGCATCTACCTCCCGGCATGATTATATGCAAATCATATCATAATATGTCTATGCCTTCAATTGTTTTCTCTCTTTCACTTCTATAAAAATCCCTCCTGTCCGATACTAAAATCAGTACTGAATAGGAGGGTTTCTTGCTGAATATGTAGCGCACATTCCCTTTGACTTTTTCATTTCAATGAGCGGAGCGCTTTTTCTACTATATAAGTATCTATTGCGGCAAACCAAAATTTGTTTATGCTTTATATTTCGCGTAAATTCGCTTATAAACAATCATAAGAACCGGAAGCCCTATCACCAAATCCACAGCAAGTAAAATGAGCGCAATCATTTCATTCCATAAACCAAGAAATGTAGACAACCATAATGGCAATGAAAAAACGATCCACATTCGTCCGTTAGCACGGTTATAGGCAGGAATATCAGCAATTTCCGTTTCTTCTACTGTCGAACCTGACCAAAACCACATCGGCTTTTTTCTATTCCATGCATAAATGCCAATAATTGTAAATACAGCGCTGCAAGGCACCATGATGATGTACCAAATGATATTTTCCATAGCTGTTCTCCTTCAGCAATTTTGTAGTGCATTTCTTATGCACCATTATTTTATCAGCCAGTTATTGAAATGTCATTAAAAATCCTCCATTTTAGAAAAAAGAATAATAATTGCACTTTCTGCCTTCCGTCCTGCGGCACTTCTCTTCTCACCCCTCCTCCCTAATTCTGCGCCTTATCCTTTTAATCATGCTCTCCGAAACGCCCCACAGCATAGCCATATCCCTGACTTTCACATTCCTATTGGCTTTCACATCCTCATACAATTCGTTCTTCTTTTCTTCCACATTCCGTTTTGCCTTGCGTCTGCGCCAGTGCCCGATTAAAATCTTTGACCATATTCCAATACCGGTCGCGTTTGGAGAAATTCGTATAGTATGGCAGATCGATCTTGCGAAGACAACTTCCTTTCGGCACGGAGAACGCTTTTTCCGGTGGCTTCTGTTTCTCATTCTTTTTTACAGACACGCTTTTTAGGGCAGGCTCTTTCATCGATGTCTTTAATGTTTTTTTATTGCGTTCTCTTGTAGTTCTTGCCTTTTTTTCGTTCTTCTCTTCCTGACGCTGCTTCATATAGGTTCCGATCTCTTCGTTGGATGCCCGGAAATACTCGAGCCGCTCGATATCTCTGTTGCCGGAATAGTCGGTATACTTCTTTCGCAGCATGCAGTGCTCTTCCTTCAACATATCCAGTTCATCCACGAGATAATAAAGATGCAGTCCATGTCCCGATGATACACTGATCTCCGGCAGCATCTCTTCCGGCAGTTCATAGGTCTTCATAAGCCATTCCCTCATTTGAGCGGTTGTCATACTGGAGAAATCCATGCCGTTCACATCATCAATGTCCATGAAAATCGAGTTGAAATACCGCACGTTTTCATCCACTCTCCACCCTTTATAATGAAGGGAGCTTCTGCACTGGACAACGACTATGCCCGCGCAATCACCGTTACGTTCTGCCTCTGTACACGTATCGGTGAAATCAAAGCGTTGAAGTGGGAAGATATCGACTTTAAGAAACGCACCATCAATATTCACTCTTCCATGCGGCGTACCCATGATAAAGACGGCAAACAGATCTACATATATACCAACACAACAAAGGGCCGTAAGAAATCCGGACAGCGTGTAGAGCCCATGTCTGACACTGCGTTCAAGGTATTAAAAGAGCAGAGACGGCAAAACCCTTTCAGCGAGTATGTGTTCATGGAAAACGGACATGCACCGGATACCACCCAGTTCAACAGATGGTTGAAGCGGATCTGTAAAGACGTCGATGTTGTTTACCTTTCCAGCCAGAAGATTCGTTTTTCTGCCGTCACAAGAATGCATGATTCCGGTATCCCGCTCAGCAAGATTCAAAAGATCGCCGGTCATGCCACACCAAGCACCACCGAAGGATATATCAGAAATAAAAAGAGCCCCACGCTTAGTCTGGAGCCCTGGAATGAACTATTTAATTAGAACCGTACCAAATCGTACCACTTTTCCAAAGAAAGCAGAAAGCGGAACCCCCCATTTTATAAGGGATTCCGCAATCCTTCAGCAAGCTGCTGACGGGAATCGGACCCGTGACCTCCGCACTACCAATGCGACGCACTACCGACTGTGCTACAGCAGCATCACCAGCGAGATTTATAATACCATAGTCATTCTCTCATGTCAACAAAATTTTTGATTTTTTTTCGAATTCTCTGAAGTGCATTATCTGTCGTCTTTGAACCCTTTCCGAGAGTCTCCGCGATCTGGGAATAATTCATACCGCTCAGATACAGATTCAGAACTTCTTTTTCAAATCTGCTCAGCTTCCGCGAAATCTCCTCTTCCATACTGGTCAGGTTTTCCTGATCAATCATAAGCTCCTCCGGATTCCGGGTCCAGTCAGACAGTCCGCCCATTGCCAGCTGATTGTTGGCGCTGTCTTCATTTTCCTTATCATATATGGACACGTAGAAATTCAGTGGCTGATGCTTCTGCCTCCTGGATGCCTCCACGGCGCTGTAGAGCTGACGGCTGATACACAGCTCCGCAAAGGTATGAAACGACGCCCCCCGGCTGCCGTCATAATCCCGGATCGCCTTGTATAGACCGATCATTCCCTCCTGTATCAGATCATCACTGTCTCCGCCCATCAGATACATCGCCCTGGCCTTTTTTCTGACCAGATTCTTATGCTTTTCCATCAGATAATCGCGGATATCCTCATGTCCCTCCCGCAGCCGGTCGATCAGCTCTTCATCTGTCAACAAACTATACTGTTCCAAAAATACGTCCTCCGCCTGCATTACTGCATCTTCGTTTTTCTTTTCCTCTGGCCTCAGCTCATACGCTGCCGCACGATCTCATAAGCCAGCACCCCGGCCGCCACCGAAGCATTCAGGGAATCAATATCCCCTTTCATTGGGATAGAAGCCGTAAAATCACATTTTTCCTTTACCAGCCGTCCCACGCCCTCTCCTTCATTGCCGATCACCAGTCCGATCGGGCCTTTCAGATTGCAGCGGTACATCAGCTCTCCATCCATATCCGCACATACAAACCAGAGTCCTTCCCTTTTCAGCTCCTCTATCGTGGCAGCCAGGTTGGTCACCTTTGCCACAGGGGTATAATTCAGGGCTCCTGCAGAAGTTTTGGCCACAGTAGCCGTAAGCCCCACCGCCCGGCGTTTTGGAATAATCACCCCATGGGCACCCGCCAGATTTGCCGTACGTATGATTGCTCCCAGATTATGCGGATCCTCAATATTATCCAGAAGGAACAAAAACGGAGGCTCACCCTTCTCCCGGGCCAGCTTCAGCATATCCTCCACCGTCGCATACTCATAAGCTGCCGCAAATGCGATCACACCCTGATGCTTTCCGGTACCGGACATCTGATCCAGCCGCTCTCTGGACACATAGCTGATGATGGTATCCTGCTTTCTCGCTTCTCTTGTAATGGATTTCACCGGTCCGTCCTGACAGCCATCCAGCACAAACAGCTTGTCAATGGTTTTCCCGCTGCGGAATGCCTCCATCACCGCATTGCGCCCTTCAATCGTCAATTCTTCGTATCTCATATCGCTGTTCCTTCTTGCTCCTTATTCTCTATTTATCTTTCCGACTTTCCTACGGTTTGGGATCCTAAAAACCCCTGTCCCCTCAGACCTTCATACACAAGATCCACCATCCGCTTCTGTTCTCCCTTCAGATACAGATAACCCATCAGCGCTTCAAAGCCGGTAGCCTTCCGATAATCAGACATCGTGGCATTTTTCGCCATGGTAACGGATTTCGCGTTTCTGCCCCGACGATAAACCTGTTCCTCCTCCCCGGTCATCAGCGGAAGCAGCGCCTCGGCCATGGCCGCCTGGGCAGAAGCCTTGACCATGGAGCTGGCTTTTCGATGCAGCCGGTCCGGACGGCCGTTCCCCTGATCCACCAGGTAGGTCCGTATGATCAGTTCATAAGCCGCATCGCCTATATAAGCCAGAATCAGCGGGGAATAGGTCTGAATATCCACCTCAGGAAGTGCAAACCGTTCTTTCAGATAAATTATGCTCTCGTCCATACTACTCCTTCACGGGTATCCTTCAGCACAATGCCCTTTGCCAGAAGTTCATCTCGGATTTCGTCCGCTCTCGCAAAATTCTTTGCCTTTCTCGCCGCCTGACGCTCCGCGATCAGCTGTTCGATATCCGTATCCAGCATTTCCTCTTCCTTTTCCACGATCAATCCGAGAATATCAGAAAGAGTCACGATCAGATTTTTCAGCTCTTTAAGGAAAGCTGCAGAGCGCTCTGCCGATGCCTGTATATTGGCAAACTTCACCAGCTCAAAAATCGCACTGATCGCATCTGCCGTATTGAAATCATCATCCATCGCATCTTCAAATTTCTTTACATAAGCTTTTGCTTCGGAAAGAACAGCCGCTTCTCCTGCTTTCAGGCTTCCCTTTGCCAAAGCAGCATCCGCAACGCCCTCGGAAGCAGCTGCCTCAAGCAGAAGGCGCTCACGTTCCTCTGCCTGACCCAGGAAACGGTTCAGGGTAGACACCGCCGTTACAATACGCTCCAGGCCATTCTTGGAAGCCTCCATCAGCTCGGCGCTGAAATTTAAGGGGCTGCGGTAATGCGCACTCAGCATGAAGAAACGCAGTACCTGAAGATCGTATTTTTCACTGATCTCCCGGACTGTAAAGAAATTCCCCAGGGATTTGCTCATTTTCCGGTTATCAATATTTAAGAATGCATTATGCATCCAGTATTTGCTGAATTCTTTTCCGTTGCATGCCTCAGACTGTGCAATCTCATTTTCATGATGCGGGAAAATCAG
>JALERW010000131.1 GCA_022763925.1 Lachnospiraceae bacterium | reverse complement strand
GCAAAAACAGGAAAGAAATTTCTTGCGGTTCTGGGGCTCATGCCGACACCGCTGTTTCTGGCATCAGAGTATACGTATGATGCATTTATCACAGCCTTCCTGTTCCTTGGCTTTATTCTCTGGCTGAATGAGCTGCTGAGCGAGGAAAAGATGACATGGTATTCCGGTTTCCTTATGATGGCCTGTTTTGTGGCCGGAAGCTGGTCGAAGCAGATTTATATTTTCATGATTCTGCTCCTGTGCTTCCTTCCCGCCAGAAAGTTCCGGGATAAAAAGAGCATGCTTCTGTTCAAGGGAATGGCGGCAGCCGTGATGCTGCTCATTCTGTATTCGATTTTCAGCGCACCGGGAGCTGCGAAAAATCTGGCTATCAGTGTTGGCGTGGATTATGATTTTTCCACAGCGGGAGACCGGAGAGTGCAAGGTGTGTCCATGATGGGGCAGATCCGGTATATTCTCGCAAATCCGCTGACTTATTCCGCAATGCTGCTGAAAAGTATTGCAAAAACGGCCCTCAAATATACGCTGGGACGATATCCCTGGCTGGATCTGGCCTACTGCGGCATCCTTCCGTCAGCCTGTTCCTTTGTGACGGCAGCGATTCTTCTGCTTGCCGGCCTGGTCCGGACAAGGGAAGAATCCTCTCTGACGGTAAAACCGCTTTACAAGGGGCTTCTGGCATTTATGATTTTCGGTGTGGTCTGTGTGATCTGGACGTCCCTGTACGGCACCTACAGCGTGGTGGGAGCCCCGGCGATCGACGGTGTGCAGGCCAGGTATTATATTCCTCTCATGCTGCCCTTCCTGTACCTGTTCGGAAATAACCGGCTGAGGTTTCGATGGAGCAGCGAATGGTATTACCGTATTCTTTTTGTGGGGATTTCCCTGCTCAATATATATGGGATTTATGAAAATATCCTGAAAACAACGATGTTCTGATCTGGCGGATGAGATAGACAAACGACGTATTACCAGGAAAAGGATGTAATGATATGAATAAGAAACAGCTTTTTGTCAGCATGACGGCACAGATTGTATCCTTTGCGGTGAGTATGGGAGTCAGTTTTATTTTGAGTCCCTACCTTGCCAACGCCATTGATGTCAGTGCCTCCGGATTTGTAACCCAGGGAAATCAGTTTGTATCCTATGCTCAGATCCTTGTATCGGCTCTGAACACCATGGCCAGCCGTTTTATTACGGTGAGTATTCATCAGGGAAAGGAAGAGGAGGCCAACCGCTATTTTTCCTCCGTATTTTTTGGCAATGTATTCATGGCGGCCGTTTTTGCGGTGCCGGCTACGTTCCTGATCCTGTTTATTGACCGGATCCTGAATGTGCCCGAGCAGATGGTGACGGATCTTCAGATCATGCTCTTCTTTGTGATGCTGAACTTCGTGCTCAGTATTATCCTGTCTGTTTTCAGTGTTTCGGTATATGCCAGGGATCGTCTGGATCTCCTGGCGGTGAAGACCATTCAGGCAGAGCTGGTGAAGATGTTTATTCTGGTGGGCTGTTATACCTTCCTTCGGCCGTTCATGTGGTATGTGGGAATCGGCTCTGTCGTCTATACTCTGGTGCTGGGACTGGGAAATTACCGCTATACAAAGCGGCTGATGCCGGAGGTCCATATCAGCCGGAGCTATTTTGACCTGAAAAAGATCTGGGAGCTGGTATCTCTTGGAGCATGGAATTCCGTAACCCGCCTTGGGCAGACGCTTCTGGAAGGACTGGATCTTCTGATCGCCAACATTCTCATCGATCCTACCTCCATGGGACTTCTGGATTTTGCAAAAAAGGTGCCTCTGTGTATTGTGAATCTGATGTCCAGTGTGGTTGGCATATTTAATCCTCAGATTACGATTCTGTATGCCGAGGGAAAATATGATGAGATGGTACAGATGATCAAGAGTGCCAACCGTATTATGATCTTCATGCTGAGCATTCCCATCGCTTTTGTTACGGCCTTCGGAGATATTTTCTTCTCTCTGTGGCTTCCTGCATACGATGCCCATCAGCTGCATGTGCTGTGCTGTCTGTCCATGGGGACCCTGTATATCAGCATGAGTATTCAGGTGCTGTATCATATTTTTATTATCACAAAAAAAGTAAAATGGAATTCCATTGTGGTGCTGCTCTCCGGTGTTTGCTCTACCGGGACCGTATTCCTGCTCCTTAAGACCACAAATCTTGGGCTGTATGCCATCGTACTGTCCAGTGCGTTTTACGGGTGGATACGGAACCTTTTGTTTACTCCGCTGTATGCGAGCCGGTGCCTGAAGCTGAAGTGGACGACATTTTACGGAGATATCGCTACGGGAATCGAATCTCTGGTCTGTGTCGGACTGGTGGGAGTGGCGTTCCGGATGGTTTTTGATATCCATTCCTGGACGACGCTGATCGTTTACGGCTGTATGGCCGGAGTCGCGGCCCTGGCAGTCAACTATTTGATTATTCTGAAAAAGGAAGAGCGGATGCTGGTGTCCGGTTTTGTGAAGCGTAAGCTTCATATCGGAGGAAGCGGCAAGGAACAATAGGGATGCAGAAAGGAAGATGTCTTATGGATATGGAAGTGGCAGGAAGAGCCGCTGTTTCGCTGCCCAAAATTCTATACTGGAAAATACGCTATGGAAAGAGACTTCGTCTTCCTGTGGTTCAGTCTCTGGGACCGCACAGTATCTTAAGAGTCGGAAAGCAGGCCAGGATGTCTGTGGGTAAAGAGACCGTTTCCAGGGGAAATCTGACGCTCCGGGCCGAGAAGGGGACTCTGATGGTGGGAGATAAATGCTTTTTCAATTCTAATTGCTGTATCACCTGCCTGCAGGAGATCACGATTGGAAACGGGTGCCAATTTGCCAATAATCTGGTCATTGTGGATCATGATCACGATTACCGGGCCGGCTGGGGACATTATCGGACCGCACCGGTGCATATCGGAAATGATGTGTGGATCGGGGCAAACTGTGTGATCTTAAAAGGAACGGATATCGGGGATGGCTGTGTGATTGCTGCCGGAAGCGTGGTATCCGGGAAGATAGAGCCGGGTACAATATTCTGCCAGAAAAGAGAAACACAAATACGTACCTATCGGAAAAAGGAAGAAAACGAATGATCAGTATTGTAGTACCTGTATATAAAAGTGAAAAGACACTGCACCGGTGTGTGGACAGTCTCCTGCGCCAGACCTTCGGGGATATTGAGGTGCTCCTTGTGGTGGATGGCTCCCCGGACCGCTCCGCAGAGATCTGTGAGGAATATGCGGCAAAGGATGCGCGAGTCCGGGTACTGTACCGGCATAATGAAGGGGTATCTCAGGCCAGAAACCGCGGGGTGGAACATGCTTCCGGAGAATATATCTGCTTTGTGGACAGCGATGATTTTATCGAGGCATCCACCTGTGAGCGGATGCTTGGGATCATGGAAGAGGAGCAGGCAGATCTGGTGATCGCAGGCTTCCACCACTGGTATCTGGGAAGAGATGTGAAGAAGCGTCCCCGGGAGGAGAAGACTTATACGAAGGAAGAATTTCGCGAGGCTTTTCTGACGCTGTATGAGGACGGCTATCTGAATATGCCCTGGAATAAGCTGTTTAAAAAGGAACTGATAAAAGAAGGCTTTCCTCATGACCTGAATCTGGGCGAAGATCTGATGTTCAATCTGGCTTATATCCGAAATGCCGGGCGGATCGCGGTGACCCGGGAAATGTTCTGCCATTATATCCAGGAGGATAAGAAAAATACCCTTTCCACAAAGCGCAGGGCGGATAAACTGGAAATTGCTTCCCGCATCTGCGAAAAGACAAAGGACTTTTACCGGGAGCTGGCCGGAGCGGATGCAGATGTGACACGGATCCATGCAAAATTTGTAAAGGAATTTCTGGATGAGGTGGAGGGGCTCGCTTTTGATGATACGCTTACCAGGGAGGAGAAAAAGATACTGATCCGCAAATACAGCCGGGATCCGTATATGCGGTCGGTGAATGTTTCCACAGCGGAACATCCCATGGTGCTGCCTGCGGCAGACTACCGTATGATCAATGTCTTTTTCCGGAGAGGAAATGTGAGCCTGGTGTATCTTTTGATCTATCTTCGAAAGGCGGCAGTGCTTCTGGTGCGGAAGCTTCGCGGATAACAGACAGGAGGACAGACGTATGGAAGCGCTGATAAGTGTAATCATACCGATTTACAATGTGGAAAACTATCTGAGGCGCTGCGTGGACGGGATTCGCAGCCAGACCTATCGGAATCTGGAAATCATTCTGGTGGATGATGAGTCTCCGGATGGCTGCGGGGCAATCTGTGATGCATATGCCCTGGAGGATGACCGGATCCGGGTGATTCATCAGAAGAACCGGGGGCTGTCCGGGGCAAGAAATGCCGGGATCGATGCTGCCCGGGGAGATTATCTGGTATTTGTGGATTCTGACGATTATGTGACGGAAGACTTTATCGGACGGCTGTATGAGGCGCTTGTGTCCACCGGAAGCGATCTTGC
>JALERW010000125.1 GCA_022763925.1 Lachnospiraceae bacterium | reverse complement strand
TGAGCAGGGGCTGCAGCCCACAATGCTGATCGGAGATTTTGACTCGCTCCCCCCGGAAATACTGGATTTTTATGAGGAGAAGGGAATAAGGGTCCGGAGATTCCGACCGGAAAAGGATGCTGCGGACATTGAGATTGCCCTTCAGGAAGCGAAGGAAATGCTGCGGGAGAGCAATGAAAGGCAGAATTGTGTCTTTGAAGAAAAGAAGGACCGCTCATCCCTGGTGACGATCCTCGGAGGTACCGGGACAAGGCTGGATCATATGATGGGGACGCTTTATTCGATGGCTGGTCTGGGACCTGAAGTTCCCTGCCAGCTCGTGGATGCAAATAACCGGGTTCGTATGCTGTGGCCGGGAACTTATCCGGTGAGTCGGTCGGAGTGCTTTGGCCCTTACCTTTCTCTCATTCCCATCGGAGGGCCGGCAGAGCATATCACGATTAGGGGATTTAAATATCCCCTTACGGATCACAGCATGACCTGTGACAACAGCCTGGGTGTGAGCAATGAGCTTGTCTCAGAAACCGGCGTGATTTCTTTCCGGAGAGGCCTGTTGGCCTGCTTTGAGACCAGAGATGGCTGACAGCAGACCTTCGCCTCAAGTGGAAACTATAAAGAAACAGTATCCTGAATTTTGGATGGCAGGGATGCTGTTTTTTGTTGCTTAAAAAATCGCTCATAGTACCCATTTGAGGAATGTGCTTTTTCAGAAAAGTTTTTATAATGATTTATACAAAGATGTAATTATGACATGTCAATCCGATAAGGAGGAGACCGCATGAAAAAAAGGATGATACTTTTTGCAGTTCTTGTCATTATCGTGATAGGTATAGGAGGGGTTTTTATGTACCGGCATCTACAGAATCTGGTTATGGATGGGGCCGGCATGGAAAATCCGAACGCTGTAAGCGAATCGGAAGAAATACGGGAAATTTCTGACACGGCTGAGTTGGTGTCATTCCACTGGTATCAGAATGCCATGAGCTACGACGGCTGCTTCACATTCGGGGGATATGCCGCTGAGCAGGATATTCCTGATTTTCGTCTGTACTGCAGCTATACGGACACGGAGACCGGTGAGCGCATTGAGATAGGAGATGAATCGGACCACGAGGTATGTCCGTCGATTTCCTTAGAGTGCCGGACAGAACTGTCTGACTTTTTGCGCGATGCCGAGCTGCCTGCCTACCGCAGATCCGATCCGAATCTTCCGGACGCGACCAACAGTAACATCCAGACAGCATGGTATGATGGCGATGAACTGTTTATCAATAACTATGATGGTAAATCTGCCCACGATCTGCTGAAACTGCTTCAGGACATTGCGGCGGAAGCGATCAGGCGGAAACCATTATACTGGGTGATCATACCGCTGTATTCAAGGGGTATATTCTTACGAAAGACGAAGATGGAAGGGATGCCCTGTGTCTGACCTATGACTACACAAACGGGAGCAGGGAAGAGCAGTCCTTCGCCTGGTCATTTTTATATGAAGCGACATAGTGCGGTGAGGATCTGGATTTCCGGGGTTTTGATGAAGACGGTGAAAAGCTGGAAGAGAATTTAGAGGAGAATATTAAGAAGGGTCAGACGATCGAAGTGAAGCTCGGTATTGCACTGGTGAATAGCACCGATGATGTGACGATTCGCTTCACGGATTTTGATGACCATGAATACACTCAGACCATCAGGCAGCACGATTTCTGAGCAATTCCTGTATCTGTCTATACTGTACTGCCATTGTTTCTGCTCCTTTTGGGGAACAATTCTTGCAATAATCGTACCATAATGCTCCCAAATGGTCAATGAAGAATGGGGAACTTTTTTGCAAGCATATAAGCATAAATGCTCCCCAATCACATGAACTCAGAATATAGTATGCCCAGATCGCACTGTTATATTCAAATTTACGGCATAATGAGCAGCCAGTCAGGCCGCTGCGGAGTATTGCAACTGTATCAACAGGAAGCATACACGTACGGATTTTTATTGAAATATGAGCGCCCTTATTGTATAATATAATCTGTTGGTTTGTGACTTTTTAGTAAAAATGTGGTCTGAAATGAGTGAAAATCTTGCCGAAGATTTTGGAACACTAAAAAAGAAATTGACCTTGTGGCTGCTGCTTTGAATATAGTTTAGACCGTGGTGCGTGATGCACATCCGGTCAGACCAAGAAGCTGGAAAAGCCTAAAATTCTAGGTTTTTAGGGAGGAAATATAGTTTATGAAATTAGGAATCGTCGGACTTCCGAATGTAGGAAAAAGTACCCTATTCAATTCACTGACCAGGGCGGGAGCTGAATCCGCCAATTATCCGTTCTGTACCATCGATCCGAACATAGGCATCGTTACCGTCCCGGATGAGCGTCTGAAGCTTCTGGGGGATCTGTATCATTCGAAGAAGGTGACCCCGGCTGTGATTGAATTTGTGGATATCGCGGGCCTGGTAAAGGGGGCCTCCAAAGGGGAGGGCCTGGGCAATCAGTTCCTTTCCAATATTCGCGAGGTGGACGCCATCGTTCATGTGGTGCGCTGCTTTGAGGATACGAATGTGATTCATGTGGACGGAAGTGTAAATCCGCTGAGAGATATTGAGACCATTAATTTTGAATTGATTTTCTCCGATGTGGAGATACTGGAAAGAAGAATTGCAAAAGCTTCCAGGGGAGCCAGAAATGATAAGGAGCTTGCAAAGGAAGTGGCATTCCTTCAAAGGATCAAGGAACATCTTGAAGAAGGTAAGCTCGCC
Source organism: Lachnospiraceae bacterium (assembly GCA_022763925.1). GTDB lineage: Bacteria > Bacillota > Clostridia > Lachnospirales > Lachnospiraceae > JAGTTR01. Next base: position 1,548 of record JALERW010000125.1, on the reverse strand, counting down.
AAGAGCCTTCCGGTGGATGATGAGGATGAGCTGGCCTGGATCCAGTCCTATAATCTTCTGACCTATAAGCCGGTAATTTATGCGGCGAATGTGGCAGAGGATGATCTGGCAGATGACGGAGAGAGCAGTGAATATGTAAAAGCGGTACGCGAATACGCAGCAGAGAATGACAGTGAGGTATTTGTGATCTGTGCACAGATCGAGCAGGAGATCGCAGAGCTGGATGATGATGAGAAGGCCATGTTCCTAGAGGATCTTGGTCTTAAGGAATCCGGCCTGGAAAAGCTTATTAAGGCCAGCTACCGGCTGCTGGGCCTGATCAGCTTCCTGACCTCCGGAGAGGATGAGACCCGTGCTTGGACTATTAAACTTGGAACCAAGGCGCCTCAGGCAGCGGGTAAGATTCATACCGATTTCGAGCGAGGCTTCATCCGCGCAGAGGTTGTGAATTATCAGGATCTTCTGGACTGCCGGACGTATGCGGCAGCCAAGGAGAAGGGGCTGGTTCGTCTGGAAGGCAAGGAATATGTGGTTAAGGACGGAGATGTGATCCTGTTCCGGTTTAATGTATAAGCAGCAGGAAGGTGCATGGTATGGATATGAGTATTAACTTCCCTCATCTGGGGATATATCTGGAGCATGTGGGCAGGAGCATTTCCATCGGCGGCTTTCAGATTTATTTTTACGGCATGATCATCGGCTTCGGAATTATCATGGGTGTGCTGATTGCACAGTGGCAGGCGAAGCGGACCGGCCAGGATCCTGAGACCTACCTGGATCTGGCGATGATCGCAGTGATCCTGTCCATTATCGGAGCCCGGGTTTATTATGTGATATTTGCCTGGGATATGTACAAGGATAATCTGCTGGATATTTTCAATATCCGCAAGGGAGGACTTGCTATTTACGGCGGTGTGCTGACTGCCATTATCACGGTTTATGTGTTTGCCAGGGTGAAGAAGCTTTCCTTCGGGCTTCTGCTGGATACGGCGGGGCTTGGTCTGGTACTTGGACAGGTGATCGGCCGCTGGGGAAACTTTTTTAACCGGGAGGCCTTCGGGGGATATACGGACAGCCTTCTGGCCATGCAGCTTCCGGTGAGCGCCGTGCGTTCTTCTGATATCAGCGCGGATCTGGCGGCGCATATCATGAATGTGGGAGGAATTGATTACATTCAGGTTCATCCTACGTTCCTGTACGAGTCTTTGTGGAATCTCTGTCTCCTGATTTTCCTGATCTGGTATTCCAACAGGAAGAAATTCAATGGAGAGGTCTTCCTTCTCTACCTTTTTGGATACGGGATCGGAAGATTCTGGATCGAGGGACTTCGAACCGATCAGCTGATTTTATTTGGAACGGGACTTCCGGTATCACAGCTTCTGGCTGCTGTGATGGCGGTGGCAGCGGCGGCTATTATTCTGTTGGGTCGGAAGAAAGCGGCATCCGTTTCCTCACAGGAGACGAACAAAGCTGAGAAATCAGAGTAAATATTGGAAAATGATGACAGCGCGGCAGACGGAAGAGATGGGAATCCGGGATGCGGCGCTG
>JALERW010000110.1 GCA_022763925.1 Lachnospiraceae bacterium | reverse complement strand
AGCCATGGTGGCAGCTATGGTATCCGGATGCGGTTCTAAAGAAGAGGAAAGCGCACCGGCAGCAGAAGAGACAGAAGAAGCGGCAGAGGATACAGCAGAAGCCGGCGATGAGACATATGAAGGAGAGATCAAGATCGGTGTAGTAGGACCGTTCTCCGGCTCTTCCGCAATGGTTGGCGATACCGAGAAAAAGGGCGTTGAGCTGGCTGCAAAGCAGATCAATGAGGCAGGCGGAATCAAGGGCATGACCATCAAGCTCATTGAGGAGGATGACCAGCAGGATCCCAAGACAGCTGTTTCCGCAATCAACAAGCTGGTTTCCAGTGATGAGGTTGTGGCAGCGATCGGTACGGTTAACAGCTCCTGTACGCTGGCTATGATGGATGTGACTGAGAATAACGAGATCCCGCTTGTAACCCCGATCTCCTCCGGTATCTCCATCACGGATCCGTCCAACGACTACATTGTTCGTCTTCAGGCATCTGATACATTACAGGCAAAGGCAATCACCGAGTATGCACTGAATGACCTTGGATACACCAAGATCGCAGTGATGTACCAGAACGATGATTACGGCACAGGCGGAAAGGACGTTATCGTATCTACCCTGGAAGATGCAGGAACAGAAGCAATCGCAGTGGAAGCATTTGATTCCAGCGCAACGGATATGTCCGCACAGCTTCTGAAGATCAAGGAGCTTGAGCCGGAAGCAATTATCATGTGGACCATGTATGGCTGCGGCGCAACGATCGCAAAGCAGTGCCAGCAGTTAGGTATCGAGGCTGACCTGTTGGGCGGCGGCGGACTGACCAATGCAAAATTATATGAGCTGGCAGGTGATGCAGCAGTAGGTATCTTAAATACCCAGACCTTCTTCCCGGATAAGGAGAAAGCTTCCGAGACCGCTGCAGCATTCATCGATGCATATGAAGCTGAGTACGGAGAGACTCCGGACTCCAACGCAGCAATGGCTTATGACTCCATGATGGTTCTGGCTGAGGGCTTAAAGGCAGCAGCTCCGGATCTGAAGGCAGATGATATCATGGCTGGCATGAAGGCTGTAAAGGATATGCCTTTGGCAACCGGTACCATCACCATTGACGAGAACGGTGACGCCAACAGAGATATCCTGATCATCCGTCTGTGCGAGGGCGGTACCTACGAGATGGTGAAATAATCCTGCGGGGAAATTACCTGATGTAAGAGCAGCCACAAGAAGCTGGCAATAAGCGTAAATAAAAACACAGATAACGGCACAGCCTGTATATATCGTACAGGCTGTTTGCCGGTTTTCCGGAATTATATTTCCGGAACTCTTTTTTTGAAAAATTAATTGATGAAAAATGAGAATCATCCGCCGGTCCATAAGGGGAGGGCGGAAGATCATAGAAAAAGCACTCTTCGGACATGCGAAAGCCCGGAAAAGTAAAAAAGGAGATGCGTTATGCAGATTATACAGCAGCTGATACAGGGACTTTCCCTGGGAAGTATTTACGGATTAATAGCGCTCGGTTATGTCCTGATTTATCAGGCCTGGGGCGTGCTGAATTTTGCGCAGGGCGATATATGCGCGATCGGAGCCTTTGCATTGCTTGTTATGCATGTGGAATGCGGACTGCCGATTTATGTGGCAATGCCGCTGGCAATTATCATCAGCATGATTGTCGGATATATTATTGAGTTCCTGTCGTTTAGGCCTCTTCAGAATGCGAAGAACATGAACCGTCTGATAGCGACCATCGGAGTCGGTATCTGTATCCGGAATCTGCTGCGTATGATTTTCGGCGCGGATGCATTTGCATTTCCTTCCTATTTCGGGGACCAGCCTGTTAAAATCGGAGAGCTGATTCTGGTACCTCAGAATCTCTGGAATACAGTAATCGGTTTCGGCCTTGTATTCCTGCTGAATCTGTTCCTCAAGAAGACAAGGGTCGGAAAGTCCATGCGTGCCACGGCTCAGGATAAGGAAGCGGCCCGTCTGATGGGCATTAACGTGAAAGCTTCTCTGACCGGAACCTTTGTCATGGCTGCAGCGATCGGTGCCGTTGCCGGAATGCTGCTGGCTCCGGTTTATCTGTTCAATGCAAATATCGGCGCGACCATCGGAACCAAGGGCTACGCGGCAGCGGTTCTGGGCGGACTGGATTATTTCAGCGGCGCCATGGTGGGCGGCATTATCCTCGGTATCGCAGAATGTCTGGCCGTTGTATTCGGTTCTTCGGCTTACCAGTCGGCAATCGCCTATATTGTGCTGTTCCTTGTTTTAATACTGAAACCGTCGGGTCTTATGAGCAAAAAGAAAGCAGTAGAGAAGGTGTAAAAGATGACATTTGGAAAAATATATGAGAAAACACGTATTTGGATACTGCTTCTGATCGCGGTAATCCTTCCCCTGACCGGAATCAGCAATTACTGGCTCCATGTGCTGAATATCGGAGGCATTTTCGCCATCTGTACCCTGAGCCTGAACCTTCTGACCGGATGTACCGGTCTGTTTTCCGTGGGTCATATCGCCTTTTACGGCATCGGCTCCTATACGGCTGCTGTCCTTGCGACAAGATTCGGTGTACCGTTCCTGCCGGCAGTTCTGTGCGGCGGCCTTCTGGCCATGGTATTCGGCGTTGTTCTGGGCATGCCCGCCCTGCGTCTCAAGGGCCTGTATCTGGCAATCTCCACACTGGCCTTCGGTGAGATCGCTTATCGGGTTTTCCTGAACTGGGAGGATGTGACCAATGGTTCCCGCGGTATTCTTGGAATCAAGGCCCCGGTTCTGAATCTCGGATTTACGGAAATTAATTTCAAAACGTATGATACGTATTACTATATTGTTCTGATTTTCCTCGTTTTGATGATCATTTTTATGAGAAATATCATTTATTCGAGAACCGGACGTGCGCTGCTGTCCATTCGCGAGAGTGAGATTGCCGCTCAGGCGCTGGGGGTAAATACGGTCCGCTATAAGATCATTGCGTTTGCCGCGTCTGCGTTTTTTGCGGGAGTTGCCGGCGCCCTGTATGCCTATGAGGTGCATTTCATTTCTCCGGAGTCCTTTGTCAGCACAGAGTCCACTACGGTTCTGGCCATGATGGTTGTGGGCGGTATCGGAAGCATCCCGGGTTCCATTGCGGGAGCCTTTGCACTTACCATGATTCCGGAGCTGCTCCGGTCGGCCGGTGATGTGCGTCTGGTGCTTTACGGAGCTGCGATTGTAGTGATCATTATCTTTGCACCGAAGGGACTGGGCGGAGCCATTGAATGGCTGGACAACCTGCTGATGGGCAAGCATAAGAAGAAAGTGGAGGAGGATTAGCCATGGCACTGCTGGAAACAAAAGATCTTGGAATTACATTTGACGGCCTGGTAGCGCTGGAGGGCGTGGATTTCTCCGCGGAGGAGGGAAAGATCACGGCAGTGATCGGACCGAACGGAGCGGGAAAGACAACCTTCTTTAACCTGGTTGCAGGCTTCTACACCCCCACACAGGGCTCTGTCTCCTTTGAAGGAAAGGAGATCACTTCCCTGAAGGCCTATCAGAGAGCGGAAGCGGGGATTGCCCGTACTTTCCAGAATATTAACCTGTTTAAGGATATGTCTGTGATGGATAATGCGCTTGTGGGACTTCACTGCCGCAGCAAGAGCAATATTTTAAGTGCCATGTTCCGGACGCCGGGACAGCGGAAGGAAGAAAAGCAGCTCCGGGAAGAGGTTATGGAGACGCTGGAGTTTATGGGACTGGCAGAGTACGCCAATGAGAAAGCGGGCAGTCTTTCCTACGGCATGCAGAAGAATCTGGAGATTGCCAGAGCCCTTGCCTTAAAGCCCAAGGTGGTCCTTCTGGATGAGCCGGCATCCGGCCTGAATACACAGGATCTGGACGAGCTTTCCAAACGGATCTTAAATATTCGTGATAAGGGAATCACAGTTGTACTGATTGAGCATAAGATGGACGTGGTAATGTCCATTTCGGATCACATTGCGGTGCTGAACTTCGGTAAAAAAATTGCGGACGGAACACCGGAGGAGATCCGAAGCAACCACGAGGTAATTGAGGCTTATCTCGGAAAGGAGGACGACTAAATGCTGGAACTTCATGATGTGCGGGTCGCTTATGGAAACATTGAGGTGCTGCACAGGGTGAACATTGAAGTAAAGGATGGGGAGATCGTTACGATCATCGGAGCCAACGGAGCAGGAAAGACAACGACTCTTCGTTCCACGGCGGGTCTTCTTCCGAAAAAGAAGGGAAGCCAGATCCTGTTTGCGGGCAAGGATATCACAAATATGAATGCGGAAAAGATCGTTGCCGAGGGAATGGCTCTTTCTCCGGAGGGACGTCACATTTTTCCGGATCTGACGGTACAGGACAATCTGGAGATGGGAGCTTATCTGCGCTATAAGGATAAGGAAGGCGTTGCCAGAGATATGAAGGAAATCTTCCAGATGTTTCCCAGACTGGAGGAGCGGAGAAAGCAGCTGGGCAAAACCCTGTCCGGAGGCGAACAGCAGATGCTGGCCATTGCAAGAGCGCTGATGTCGAATCCGAAGCTGCTGATGCTGGATGAGCCGTCTACCGGTCTTGCACCGCTGGTTGTCAAGGAGATCTTCCAGACCGTCAAGCGTCTGAACAAGGAGCGGGGGCTGACGGTGCTGCTGGTAGAACAGAATGCAAAGATGGCACTGGGTGTGGCTGACAGAGGCTATGTCCTGAAAAACGGTGAGATTGTGAAGAGCGATACCGGAATCAATCTGCTGAATGATGATTCCATCCGTGCTGCCTATCTGGGTGAGAACGTATACAAAGAAGAATAGTCGCTGCGCTGCCTGAGGGATAGCCTTTTGGGAGCGCTGTGAAATATGGAAAAGCCGCCAGTTTTGTGGGATGCATAGAACTGGCGGACTTCACTTTTTTAAAAAGAATGTTTGAAATGATAAGGGGAGAACATGGTATGTATGATCTTGGAATCGAGAATGGTATAATTGTAACGCCCAAAAAGAGTGTGCGGACGAATATTTATGTACTGGACGGAAAGATTGCAGAGCTTACCGACGAGGTACGGGAGGCAAAGGAAGTGATTGATGCTTCCGGCAGACATATTTTTCCGGGCTTTATTGATCCGCATGTGCATTCCAGAGACGGAGGAGCCACTCACAAGGAGGATTTCTTCCATTCCACCCGTGCGGCAGCGCTGGGAGGCCTGACCAGCATTATTGAAATGCCGAATGCGGTGCCTGCAGTATGCAGTGCTGAACGGTTTTATGCCCAGAAGGCCAATCTGGAATCCAAGGCGTATATTGATTTCGGTATGTGGGCACTTTGCCTCGGCAGGATGAATAATAAGGACCTGAAGGAGCTGGATGAACTGGGGGTTGCAGGCTTCAAGTTTTTCTGGGGCTATGCCATCAACAAATCCAACTATAATCTGGTATACAATTACGAAAAGGGAGATCCCAATGTGATTCCCCCGCTGGGAGACGGAGAGATCTATACGATCTTTGAAGAGCTGGCGAAAATCGGGAAGCCGCTGGCGATTCATGCGGAAAATGCGGATGTGATCAGTGAGCTGACTTCCCGTCTGAGGGTTGAGGATTATGAGAATGAGTATGAGGCGCTTCTGGCAGCCCGTCCCTCCGTCTGTGAGGAATCGATCGTGAAAACAGCGATTTCCTTTGCGAAGGCAACCGGAGCCCGCCTTCACATCCTGCATATGAGTGCAAAGGAGAGTGTGGATCTTCTGGAGGAGGCGAAGGCCGCGGGACTAAAGGTGACCGGAGAAACAGCACCGCATTATCTTACCCTGACCAATAAAGATTTCCTCCGTGTGGGAACAAATATGAAAGGGTATCCTCCGGTGCGCTATCAGGCGGATCAGGACCGGCTCTGGGAGGGCGTTCAGAAGGGGATCATCGATTCCATTGGATCGGATCATGCGCCGCACACGGCACAGGAGAAGAACGGAAGTCTCTTTAAAATTCCATCCGGTATGTGCTGCATTCAGACGATTGTGCCCCTGATGCTGAACGCGGTCAATGAGGGAAAGCTTACGGAGAATCAGCTGGCCGGCGTCCTTTCTGAGAATACCGCCAGACTTTACGGGCTCTATCCGAGAAAGGGTTCCTGCCTGGTTGGTACGGATGCAGACTTTACCATCGTGGATATGAGCAAAGAGGTCACCCTTCACAAGGATGAGTTTTACAGCATCAGCAAGGTGTCTGCCTTTGATAATTTTCATGTAAAAGGCTTCCCGGTGCAGACGATTGTCCGCGGCAGAACCGTGATGAAAGACGGCGTGCTGACCTGTGAACAGGAAAGCAACGGACAGTTTATTCCGGCATAACGGACAAAGCGGAGGATATTTGCGAAGGAGGAGACAGGAATGGAAAGCAGGGGTTCTTTTGTGGCGGCAGGCGATATGTTTATTACCAGGCATCTGCCGGAAAAAGGCTATGAAGGAATGCGGGAGCTGACAGAGTTTATTGACCGCCAGGATATCCGGTTTGTAAATCTGGAGGTGACGGTGCATGACCGGGAGGGCTATCCCTTCGGCTTCAGCGGAGGCACATGGGCCATGGCCCATCCCGATCTGTTAAAGGATGTAAAGAAATACGGGTTTAATGTATATAACAGTGCGAATAATCATTCCATGGATTACAGCCATAATGGTCTGATGTCGACCATCGGTTATCTGAAAAAGGAAGGACTGAACTTTGCGGGTGTGGGAGAAAATCTCGCGGATGCTTCAGCTCCGGTTTATGTGGAGGGAGAGCATATCCGGGCTGCAGTGATTGCCGCCACCTCCACCTTTCATGAGTCCTGGGCGGCAGGCAATCAGCGGCTGGATATGAAGGGGCGCCCGGGAGTGAATCCTCTCAGGTTCCGGAATAAGTACCACGTACAGGAAAGCTATTATGAGATGCTTAAGACACTTGCGGATGAGATTGATATCAATGCCCAGCAGAACCTGGATGTGAAGGAAGGCTTTGCCGTAGCATCGGAAGGAAGCTTCAAATTCG
>JALERW010000084.1 GCA_022763925.1 Lachnospiraceae bacterium | reverse complement strand
TCCGTCAGCGCATCCACGATGATGGCTGTTCCGCTTGGTCCGTAGCCCTCATATGTAACATACTCGTAGTTCACGGAATTGGAATCTCCGGCTGCGCGCTTGATTCCCCGGTCGATCGTATCGTTCGGCATATTATTTGCTTTCGCCTTGGCAATAACCGCCTGAAGCTTGTAGTTATTGGCCGGATCCGGGCCGCCCTCCTTTACCGCTACAGCAATCTCTCTACCGATAATGGTAAAGATCTTCCCCTTTGCCGCATCGTTCTTCTCTTTTTTATGTTTTATGTTGGCGAACTTCGAATGTCCTGACATAATAACACTCCTTTTCTTCGTTTCTTACTCCTGTTCCGTATATCCGGAACAAAACCATCTGTTATTGTACCATCCCTGAAATAGGCTGACAAGCAGTTTTTAAGGATTTTCAGCCATTTCATCTATCCGCTTCTGCATCCTCCTGCGGAAGCCTCAGTGCATGAACCTTCTGAATCACCTTGTTCTGAATACCGAGTACCTCAAACCGGTAGCCACAGTGGTTGATGACAATATGCTCATCATCCGACGGTATCCGATCCAGAATGGAGATCATAAGGCCATTCAGAGTCTCGATCTCTTCTTCCCCGAACGAAACGCCGAGTGCTTCCTCCACTTCCTCCAGAGGAGCTGCTCCCCGAATCAGGAACGAGTGATCCGGCTGTTCCACGATATCTTCCTCTTCCTCGTCATACTCGTCCTGAATATTGCCTACGATCTCTTCAATAATATCTTCCATGGTCACAAGCCCTGCAGTCTGCCCGTATTCATCCACAACGATTACAAAATGGGTCTTCATCTTCTGCATGCTGCAAAGCAGATCATTGATATTTCTCGTCTCCGGGATAAATTTTGCCGGACGAAGAAGTCCCTGGATCCCGCCGATGGAAAGCTCCCTGTTCTGCTCATCCATATTGCATTTTACCGCATCCTTAAAATGCAGAAATCCCGTGATGTTGTCAATATTTTCCTCATATACGGGGAAGCGGGAATACGGCTGCTCCAGCATGTAATTCAGCGCATCCTTCAGCCGCATCCCGGCATCCACGCCGATAATATGCTTCCGGTGCGTCATAATATCACAGGCATCCTTATCTCCGTATTCAAAAATATTATGTATCATTTCCGCTTCGTTGGCTTCCAGGACCCCCTTCTCGTGTCCCTCATTCACCATGGAAATAATCTCTTCCTCTGTTACCTTCTCTGAATTCGGCCTGAACAGGTTCTTCAGATTTCTTATAAATCCCGGATGACTCCCGCCATCGTCCATGCTTTCCACTCCTTTTACCGCTTTATCCTTTGGATTGTTTTCCCAATGAAAAATTCCCGATTGGTTCCTTTTTACCTGAATATTGCAAATATACCATTCCCAGGCCTTTTCGTCAAGGGGCCGGGGCCTATGTAAGCAGATCCAGGCTTATTTTCAGCGCCTCATCCACTTGATCCATGGCCTGCGCATCCAGATGACAGACCCGATCACGAAGCCGTTTCTTATCGATCGTCCGCAGCTGCTCCAGAAGAATCACGGAGTCCTTCATCATCGGATATCTTCCCGAGGAAAGCTCAATATGAGTCGGAAGCTTTGCCTTATTCATCCTGGAGGTAATGGCTGCACAGATGATCGTCGGGCTGTGCCGGTTTCCACAGTCGTTCTGAATCACCAGCACCGGACGGATCCCTCCCTGTTCGGAACCGATCACCGGTCTCAAATCTGCATAGTAGATGTCGCCTCTTCTTATTATATTCACTCAATTCACGCTCCGATAATTCTGTTTTAAAACACTTCTGCCCGTAGTATTCCCACAATTATCGGATTGTATGCCTGCCGGGAAGGATTTTCCCCGGCGGTCCCGTCACGTTTCTGTCTGTTCCCGGTTCCTGTAATATACTCTGGGAACCCGCTTCCCGATGCAGCAGACAAATTCATAGTTGAACCGGCCCGAAAGCGCTCCAAGCTCCTCCACCGAAATGAAAGCCCCATGATCGCTGCCCACCAGCGTAACCTCATCCAGCGCCTTCGCCCCTGGGATATCCGTCACATCCACCATGAACTGATCCATGCAGACTCTTCCCAGGATCGGAGCCTTCTTTCCATGAATCAGGACCCAGCCCTTATTGGAAAGCCCCCGGGGATATCCATCCCCGTATCCCACAGGAATCGTTGCAACCTTGCAGGTTCTTTCCGTTCGGAAGGTGCCGCCATAGCTGATCAGTCTTCCCGGCTCCAGCGTTTTGATATAAGCGATATGACTCTTCAGCTCCATGGCCGGGTGAAGAGGAACCCTCTCCTTTAAGACCTCCTCTGACGGATACAGTCCATACAGTGTGATTCCTGCCCTCACCACATCCATATTGGCTTCCGGAAGGTCTACAATTCCTGCACTGTTGGAGCAATGGCGGATCGGGATCGTGATCCCGCGTTCCGTGAGCATATGAACAAATTGTCGATAGCGCTCCAGCTGTTCCAACGTAAAGCTTTTATCGGCCTCATCCGCCTTGGAAAAATGGGTAAACAGCCCTTCTATTTTGATTCCCGGAAGAGCGCTGATACGCTTTACCTCATCGGCGCTTTCCTCTGTCACCTGATAACCGATTCGGCTCATTCCCGTATCCAGAGCAATATGCACATACACCGTTTTCCCCTGCTTCACAGCCTCCCCGGAAAGCAGACAGGCCATATCGTAAGTAAACACTGCCGGGCGAAGCTCTTCCCTTACGATTTGCTCACAGGCTTCCGGAAACGTAAAGCCAAGGATCAGAATCGGCTTTTTGATTCCGTTTTTTCTCAGACTGTCTGCCTCTTCTGCAGTTGCCACCGCATATCCCCATATATCATCCATGTGCTCCGTCATCCGGGCAATGGGAAGGGCACCATGCCCGTAACCGTCCGTTTTGATCACACAGATCATTTTTGTTCCTTCTTTCAGATTCGCCCGCATGGAATCCAGATTGTATGCGATCGCATCCAGGTCAATTTTTGCATATATTCTGCTGTGCATTTCCACCTTTATCACTCCTCATGTTTTTTCCTGTTCATCGTATCATACCGGTACCCCGGACTTTCATAGCCCCTGCCAGAGGTGGCGGATGATATCTCCCGCCAGCATGCTCCTTACCCCTTTTTCATCAGCAGCCCGGTCCCCGGCTGCCCCGTGCAGCCACACGCCCAAAGCCCCCGCATCAAAGGGATCCGTTCCAAGCGCAAGAGCGGCTGCCAGAATTCCGGTCAGCACATCTCCGCTTCCCCCGGTGGACATTCCGTTGTTCCCAGTAACATTCAGAACCGCCCTTCCGTCTGCAGCTGCCGTCACCGTATGGGCATCCTTCAGGATCACAACACGGTGAAAGAAACCGGCGGCTGCGCGGGCGCAGGCCAGCGTATCCTCCAGAATATCCGAAACAGGCATGCCAAGAAGGCGCGACAGTTCTCCCGGATGCGGGGTGAGAATGCACGCTTCCGGCAGCTGATCCGCAAGAGAGAGCTCCCCGGAAAGCAGCGTAAGCCCATCCGCATCCAGAACCATCGGAATCCGGCATTCCTCCAGGACCATCCGAAACAGCTCCATCTGCGCAGGTCCGGTTCCCACCCCAGGGCCGAATACCACAGCATCCGCCCAGGAAAGCAGCTTTTGTACGGTATCCCTTAAGGAAGCCTCCATGCTGTCTCTGTCCGTCCTCCATGTATCTACCATCGCTTCCGGAAGCAGGGTCTGAAGAACCGGCCGGTTGCACTCCTCCGTAAAAATCCGCACAAGGCCGCAGCCGGAATGATAAGCGGAAGCCGCAGACAGATAGGCAGCTCCCGCCACCCCCTCATGACCGGCGATCACCAGCACCTTTCCATAAGTTCCCTTATTGGAGCGCGCTGTTCTGGGAAAATACGCCTTTACATCCTTTGCCTCCCATACAGAAAGCCCGGGAAGTCTTCCGTCAAATGCCTCCTTCGTAATACCGATATCCGCCACCGTCACGGCCCCGGAATATTCTGCCCCCGGATACAGCAGCTGTCCGGCCTTCTCAAATGCAAAGGTCACGGTCCGATCGGCCTTCACGGCTGTTCCCAGCACCTTTCCCGTATCCGAATGAATGCCGGAACAGATATCCACCGCAACCACGGCGGCCCCGGATCGGTTTATAAAATCTATGGCATCCGCATACGGTCCCTTTACCTCACGGGACAGTCCGACACCAAACAATGCATCCACAATAACAGTATATTCCCCCAGGCGGTAATCGTCCGTCTCAGGAACCTGATAATACTGAAGGACCCGGTACTGAGCCTTCGCTCCTTCACTGCCCTTTCGGATATCTCCTTCTATATATACAGTGACATCTATGCCGTCCAGATAGAGCAGCCTTGCCAGAGCAAGACCGTCTCCTCCGTTATTTCCGGTTCCGCACATCACCAGCACCCGTGCAGGATCAAAGGCTTCCCGGACAAGCACCTCCTTTACCGCAAGTGCAGCCCGCTCCATCAGCACCAGTGACGGCAGGCCGATGGTCTCCATCGTATAGGCATCTGCCCGCTTCATCTCCTCCTGAGTCACCACATATCTCATCATTTTCCTCACTTTCCGCTGTCGTACAGACCTCCGTTAAGTAAAATAACGTACCAGAGATGCCATCCAAAGCATCCCTGATACGTTCTTCCTTCTATCACATCCAAAGGATGTGCATACCCCTATTTTCTGGATTCTGTCTCTTTGATGTATTTGCTTGTACGATAGGACAGTCTCATCAGACTTTCCGACAGATGAACATTCTCCACAACAACTCCTTCGATTGTGTGTAAATCGATATTGGCAAAATTCCAGATGCCCTTCACTCCATACTGTACGAGCAGCTTCGCCATATCCTCTGCCTTGGACTTGGGAACCGTCAGGGCAGCGATCTCAATCCGGTTCTTACGGATAAAATCCTCCATCTCGTCAATCATATGGATCTCGATTCCTCTGACCGTATTCCCGATCAGACGGGGATTCACATCAAATATCCCCTTGATTATAAGCCCTTTTTTCTCGAATTCCACATAATTCGCCAGTGCCTGGCCGAGATTTCCCGCTCCCACGATAATAATATTATGTTCCTTATCCAGTCCGAGAATCTTACCGATTTCTTCATACAGGTACTGCACATTATATCCATATCCCTGCTGTCCGAAACCGCCGAAATTATTCAAATCCTGTCGAATCTGAGATGCTGTCACCTGCATCTGTTTGCTCAGCTCATTGGAGGAAATTCGCTCGATCCCTTCTTCCAGCAGATCCTGCAGATATCTGTAGTATCTGGGCAAACGTGCAATCACTGCTTTTGATATTTCTTTCTCTTCCACAGATCCGGCCTCCTTATCTCTCATGCTATTATTATATATAAATGTTATTTTATTGTCAAATATTCTGTTGTTTTTTCTTTTCATTCCGCTATAATAGAGGAAGTAAAAGTCCCTGTATCGGGAACTGTTCGGAGGTTTTTATGATACTGTCCTGTCAGAATATTAATAAGGCATTTGTCGGAAATGAGGTGCTGGTCAACGCCTCTTTTCATATAGAAGAGAAAGAAAAGGCCGCCATTGTCGGCATCAACGGAGCAGGGAAATCCACCCTTCTTCGGATCATCATGGGAGAGCTTCCCTGCGACAGCGGGACCGTCACCATTTCCCGCACAAAAACCGTAGGCTATCTTGCGCAGCATCAGTCGGTTCTGGAGGAACATACGATTTATCAGGAACTGCTTTCCGTCAAGCAGGATATCCTTGACATGGAAGACGCCTTACGAGCGCTGGAGCGATCCATGAAAACGGCATCCGGGGAAGAGTTGGAGACCATGATGACCAGATACTCCGCACTCTCCCATGAATTTGAACAAAAGAACGGCTATGCGGTAAAAAGTGAAATCACCGGTGTACTGAAGGGGCTTGGGTTCGAGGAGGAGGATTTTAACCGTCCGACCCGGGAATTATCCGGAGGGCAGAAAACAAGAGTTGCCCTGGGCAAGCTCCTGCTTTCCAGGCCGGACATCCTGATTCTTGACGAGCCCACCAATCACCTGGACATGGCATCCATTTCCTGGCTGGAAACCTATCTGGTCAATTACAGCGGCGCGGTGCTGATCGTTGCCCACGACCGGTATTTTCTGGACCGGGTGGTAACCAAGATCATCGAGATAGAAAACGGACACACCACCATGTTTTCCGGAAATTATTCTGCCTATGCGCAGAAAAAGGCACTGATCCGTGATGCACAGATGAAGGCCTATCTGAATCAGCAGCGGGAAATCCGGCATCAGGAGGCAGTCATCGAGAAGCTGCGCTCCTTCAACCGTGAGAAATCCATCCGCCGGGCGGAAAGCCGCGAAAAGATGCTGAACAAAATAGAGGTGATGGACAAACCTGCCGAGGTTCACTCCCAGATGCAGCTGACCCTGGAACCGGAATGCCAGAGCGGAAACGATGTACTTTCTGTTCGGGGACTGGCTAAGGAATATCCGAACCTTCCGCTCTTTACCGACCTTACCTTTGACATCCGGCGCGGGGAAAAGGTCGCCATCATAGGAAATAACGGGACCGGCAAAACAACCATACTTAAGATCATCAACGGCCTTGTGGCTCAGGATGCCGGCGAGATCCGGCTGGGCTCCAATGTAAAAATCGCCTACTATGATCAGGAACATCATGTGCTTCACATGGAGAAAACACTTTTTGAAGAAATATCCGATACGTATCCGAATCTGGACAACACCCGTATCCGCAATGTTCTGGCCGCCTTTCTTTTTACCGGTGATGATGTTTTCAAAAAGATCAGCGATTTAAGCGGCGGGGAACGGGGCCGTGTTTCCCTGGCGAAGCTGATGCTCTCAGAAGCCAATTTCCTGATTCTGGATGAGCCCACCAACCATCTGGACATTGTATCCAAGGAAATCCTGGAATCCGCTCTGAACAGCTATACCGGGACAGTACTCTATGTCTCTCATGACCGGTATTTTATCAACCGCACCGCCACAAGGATTCTGGAACTGACCGGACAGACACTGATTAATTACATCGGAAACTATGACTATTATCTGGAGAAAAAGGACGAGCTTACCCGAATCCATCTGGGAAGCCCCGATCCCGTTTCTCAAAGCGCGGCAAATCAGCCCCTCTCCGAGGCCAAGCTGGACTGGAAGCAGCAAAAGGAGGAGCAGGCCAGACTACGCAAGCTTCAGAATGATCTTGCAAGAACAGAGGATGAAATTTCCCGTCTGGAAAAACGGGAAGCTGAGATTGATGAATGGATGACAAAGGAAGAGATCTACACGAATGTGTCTGAATGCATCAAGCTGAATCAGGAAAAGGAAGCGATTTCCGAAAAACTCCTGGAGCTCATGGAGCTGTGGGAAAAGTTAAGCGAAGCAAACTGAAAAACCGTCCCGTTTCCGGATCTCATCGAGTCCGGTCGGGACGGTTTCTTTTTCCTGTAGAAATTTAAACAATATATCCTTTACATGGCATCCATGGTTGCACGGATCGCCTTGATAAAGGCTTCGCTGCTTTGCACGGTCACATCCGGAAGGGTAGTGATCAGTGCCAGATCCTTGGTCATTTTTCCGCTTTCAATCGTGGAAATCGTAGCCTTTTCCAGCCGGTCTGCGAATGCCTCCAGCTCCTGATTTCCATCCAGCTCTCCACGCTTTCGAAGAGCGCCGGTCCATGCGAAAATGGTAGCCACGGAGTTGGTAGAGGTCTCCTCTCCCTTCAGGTGCTTGTAGTAATGTCTCTGCACGGTGCCGTGGGCAGCCTCATACTCGTAATACCCGTCCGGAGATACCAGAACAGAGGTCATCATGGCCAGTGAACCGAACGCGGTTGCGACCATATCACTCATCACATCTCCGTCATAATTCTTGCAGGCCCAGATATAGCCGCCCTCCGAGCGGATCACGCGCGCTACCGCATCGTCTATCAGTGTATAGAAATATTCGATTCCGGCCGCCCGGAATTTCCCATCATATTCCTTATCGTAAATTTCCTGGAAAATATCCTTAAACGTGTGGTCATATTTTTTGGATATGGTATCCTTTGTTGCAAACCAGATATCCTGCTTCGTATCCAGTGCATAATTGAAGCAGCTTCTTGCAAAGCTTTCAATGGATTTGTTGATGTTATGCATACCCTGGATAATCCCGGGTCCGTCAAATTCCTGGATCGTCTCGCGCATTTCGGTTCCGTCCGCAGATGTAAATACCAGCTCTGCTTTTCCCGGACCAGGAATCTTCATCTCGGTTGCCTTATATACATCTCCGTATGCATGACGGGCGATGGTGATTGGTTTCTTCCATGTGCGGACCGTGGGCTCAATTCCCTTCACCACAATAGGAGCACGGAATACGGTTCCGTCCAGGATCGCACGGATCGTTCCATTGGGGCTTTTCCACATTTCCTTCAGATGATATTCGCTCATGCGGGCCGCATTGGGGGTAATGGTGGCACACTTTACCGCCACTCCATACTTCTTCGTTGCAAGGGCGGAATCCACCGTCACCTGGTCATCCGTCTCGTTTCGATGGACAAGTCCAAGATCGTAATATTCGGTATTCAGGTCAATATAGGGAAGCAGAAGCTCCTCCTTGATCATTTTCCAGAGAATCCTTGTCATCTCATCGCCGTCCATCTCCACAAGCGGCGTTGTCATCTTAATTTTTTCCATTTAAAAGTTCCTCCTCATCCATGTCAATGCCGGACATCTGTATACTGTGAATGGTATTTGCCACATGTGCTCTGGCAAGCTCCTCCGCCTTATCCGGATCCCGTTCCCGGATCGCCTCCAGGATCATCCGGTGCTCATGGGTAGACTGGCCTGCCCGTACTTCCTTTGTTACAGACAGCTTACGCACCTGTTGGACATAATGGTGATAATCCGAAAGCAGATGATGCAGCTGCCTGCTTCCGCAGGCCTCATAGAGCAGCTCATGAAATTTGCTGTCCATCTCGAACACCTTTTCGTAATGCCCGTTTGCTGCATGGTATTCCGCCAGATAAATCACTTCCTCCAGATCCGCCAGCTGCTGCGGCGTGATCTTCTCTGCGGCCAGCCTTGCGCTTAAGCCCTCCAGACGGGAACGAATCATATAGATGTCACGGACGTCTTCTGCCGTGATTCCCTTAACATAAGCGCCCTTGTTGGGAATGATATACACCAGTCCTTCCAGCTCCAGCTGGCGCAGTGCTTCCCGCACCGGCGTTCTGGATACACCCAGCGCTTTGCCGATGGCAATTTCCCTCAGCTCCTCATCCGGCTTATAGGTTCCGTTCAGGATATCCTCTCTTATTCTGTGATATACTCTTCCGCCCAGGGTATACCCCTCTGCGGTCTCTTCCGGCATCTGTATCGCATGTGAATTCATCTTTTGTTCACTCCTCCGAATGCAGCTGGATCTGCATTGTTCCGCCAACCTTCTCGATCACTGCCTCCAGTTCCTCATCCGTTATGGCAGTAACCCGTCCGCCTTCGTATTCCTTATCCACCCATTCCTTCACCTTTGCCACCAGTTCGGAGTTCTTATCCACCTGATGCTCTCCCTTCAGATGATAATAGGTATTCATCCAGTGTGCAATGCCTGCAAGCCCGGATGTGTTGGATACTGCCACCAGAACCGGACGGTTGAGGAATTTTTCTGTATCAAATATATTGTAGATCTCTTCATTTTTCAGGAGACCGTCCGCATGAATCCCCGCTCTTGTGACATTGAAATTCTTTCCCACAAAAGGAGTTCTCGGAGGGAGACTGTAACCGATCTCCTTCTCATAATATTCGGCCATCTCTGTAATCACCCGGGTGTCCATGCCGTCCAGCGTTCCTTTCAGCTGCGCGTACTCAAACACCATCGCCTCCAGAGGCGTATTCCCGGTCCGCTCTCCGATGCCGAACAGCGAACAGTTCACACCACAGGCTCCGTAAAGCCAGGCAGTGGTGGAATTGGAGACCGCCTTGTAAAAATCATTGTGTCCATGCCATTCGATCCATTCCGACGGTACTCCTGCATGTGTGCTAAGTCCGTATATGATTCCCTGAACCGATCTGGGAATGACCGCTCCCGGATAATTGACCCCATAGCCCATGGTATCGCAGGCTCTAACCTTGATCGGCATCTGATATTCCCTGCTCAGCTTCATCAGCTCGCAGCAGAACGGAATCACATAGCCGTAAATATCGGATCTGGTAATATCCTCCAGATGACACCGGGGAATAATTCCTGTCTCCAGGCAGTCCCGGATGACGCTCAAATAGCTCTCCATAGCCTGCTTTCTCGTCATCTTCATTTTATAAAAGATATGATAATCGGAACAGCTCACGAGAACGCCCGTCTCTTTCAGGCCCAGCTCCTTTACCAGCTCAAAATCCTTCTTGCTTGCACGGATCCAACTGGTAACCTCCGGAAATTCGTACCCCCGTTCCAGACATTTATAGACGGCATCCCGGTCCTTCTTGCTGTACAGGAAAAATTCACACTGGCGGATCTTACCCTGCGGCCCGCCCAGCCGATGCATATAATCATACAGCGTTACGATCTGCTCTGTGGAATACGGCGTTCTGGACTGCTGTCCGTCCCGGAAGGTCGTATCCGTAATCCAGATCTCTTCCGGCATATTGTGCGGAACAATGCGGTCATTGAATGCAATCTTCGGAATTTCCTCATACGGAAAAAGATTTCGGAAAACATTCGGTGTCGGCACATCCGCAAGGTAGTACATATGCTCTTCCAGTTCCAGTAAATTTGTCTTTTTATTCAGCTTTACCGGTCTATTCTCCAATGAAAACACTCCCCTTTGTATTTCATTTGATCTCTCTTTCTACTTCCTTTTAAAAAGGAAATCTCATGTTTGGTATGATTGTATACAATTATACCACCTTAGTCAATAGCAAATTGAAAAATCACCGAAAGAAAAGAGCCCTGACATTTCTGTCAGTGACTCTCTTCTGCTTTGTTTTCCTTACCGCCAGCGGCTGCACTCATACTTTTTCTGTGTGACAAGATTATCCCGGATAAGAGAGAAACACTCCTGAAGCGAAGCATTCCCGCTAAGAGAAATATCCAGGGAAGCAGCCACGGCATCCAGCATATGCATATCGGCGATCCCCTCCATCTCATCAAAAATTTTCAGGCGGTCCTCAAAGCTCTCTGCATCCAGAAACGCAAGGAGCAGCGGATGGACACTTCCTTCCCCCTGATCCTTTGGTTCCTCCTCCTTCGGCACAGATTTCAGCGTTACCTTTACAAACCGCATCTTCTGCATGGCATCCGGATATTTTTCGCGATCCACTTCACTCATAAAATCCCGAAGCGGCCGGGCATATACCCGGAATTCTCCGTAAAGCGCCTGATAAATCACCAGCTCTTCTCCTGTATCCGCATGAACGGCAATATTTAATACCTGATAGAGCCTGTTTTTAAAATGGCGGTAAAATCCTCCGATCGTCGGTCTTGCACATTCTGTCATTCTTCTTAGTCCTTTCCTACGGCTTCAGCAGCCTTTCTACCTGTATCATTCCCCAGCCCTGGCGTTCCAGCGGAAGGCCCATGTCAGCCGCCCGTTCATAGAGCCGCATCTTGATCTCACTGTTCTTAAGCTCCGGCCGGCATTCCATCAAAAGTGCGATACACCCGCTGACCACCGGGGCTGCCATGGATGTCCCGCTCTTTTTCACATAACCGGTTCCGTAATTGGCACAGCTCATCACATCCGTTCCCGGAGCAATCACCTCCGGCTTAACAACACATTCCTTCGTAGGTCCTCTTCCGGAATACAGAATCTGGCGGCGGCAGTCCGTCAGACATTCCCCCTCCTCCAGACTTCCCACCGTAATGATCTTCCGGCTGATGCCCGGAATGGTAATGCTCCCGGCTCTGGGACCGTTATTTCCGGCAGCAGCCACTACCGTCAGCCCTTCATCCCAGAGCTGTTCGACGCCGCGGATCAGCTCGTCATCTTCACTTCTGCGCGACGCACAGACCGTCCCTACAGAAATATTCACGATACGAATGCCGTACTTTCTGTGATTGGCTAAAATCCATCTGCAGGCATTCAGCACATCCCCTGTGCTTCCGTTCCCCTTTCGGTCCAGTACCTTGAGGCAGACAACATCTGCCAGCGGCGCAATACCCATGCAGACACCCCCGGAAGCCTTTCCGCTTCCGCACAGGATCCCGCATACATGCGTTCCGTGCCCATTGTCATCGTAGGGGTCTCTTCGGTTATTTATAAAATCCTTAAACAGGACGATCCGGTTCATCAGATCCGGATGTCCCGCATATACTCCGGTATCCAGAACGGCAATCCCGATGTTCTTGCCGAAAATGTTCCTGCTGTACGCGTAATCAGACTTCAGCAGCGCATGAACCTGATTCATAATCGTTCTTCATCCTTCAGCTATGCTTTCACTGATAGTTTATGCCAAAACAGAAGAATGCGTACACCCGGAAATCAAAACAACAATTCTTCTTTCGGTTTACAGCTCCAGGGAAGCCTCGAGTGCCACAGTCATCATGTTGGTAAAGCCCTGTTCCCTCTCCTTTGCGGACATCTCCTCGTGACTGATCAGGGAATCGGATACGGTAAAGATACCGAGCGCATTCACGCCTGCCCGCGCCGCATTGCAGTATAGTGCAAAGCTCTCCATCTCCACGGCAAGAATTCCCATTTTGGCCCAGATCTTCCATTCCTCTGTCTCATTATAAAAGACATCGGATGAGAGCACATTGCCTACCTGATACGGATAGCCGTATTTCTCGGCTGTTTCAACCGCCCTCCGAAGCAGAGGATAAGAGGCAACGGCGGAAAAGCTTCCCGGCAGATTGTACTGATGAGCATAATTGCTGTCCGTGCTTGCTCCGGCTGCCATAATAATATCCCCCAACCGGACATTTTCCTGGGTTGCTCCGCAGGAACCGATCCGGATCAGATTCTCAACACCGAAGAAATGGATCAGCTCATAGGAATATATTCCAATAGACGCACAGCCCATTCCGGTTCCCATGACTGAGACTTCCTTTCCCTTATAGGTTCCCGTATAGCCGAACATATTGCGCACAGCATTAAACTGCTTCGGAGCCTCAAGAAAATGCTCCGCAATAAACTTTGCGCGCAGCGGATCTCCCGGCAGAAGGACAGTCTTTGCAATATCTCCCATAGCTGCTGAATTATGTGGTGTTCCCATAGTAAAATCCCCTTTCTTTTCCTGTATTCCTGCCCTCCTCATACAAGGGCATCGATCATTTATCATAAGTATTATAGCATACCCGGTCGGATCCCGCCATCAGATACCGCCGATTTAGTCACAACAGATTTCCCCGGAAGAGTTCTGCAGTAAAGGTCATAAACTCTCTCACCATATAATGAGGAAGCATCCGACCGCCAAAAGGTGCAGCGATCCCGCATACATCAAAATATCCTGCAGCCTTGGCGAGCAGCACGGAACGGAACACATGGAAATTGCTTGTCACAATACCCACACAGACGTCTTCTTCCACCAGGCGTCTGGAAAAACGCATATTTTCCGCCGTAGTGGATGAATGCTCCTCCGTTTTGATGCGGTCCGCCGCGATTCCCATGGAAAGAAGCCCGTTCTCAATACAGACGGCTTCGCTGAGCGTATCCTTGTCCTCCAGTCCCCCGCAGGCGACCGCATTTGTCCCGGGATGCGTTTTCAGATATTCTCCGGCTGTTTCGATTCTGGCCTCAAGCGCAGGACTTGGGGTACTTCCCACCACGCCTCCTCCCAGGATCAGAATCGTATCCGGTGATTTTTCTCCATGCTGATGCATTCCCCATACCACTCCGGTCTCGAAAACAAAAAAGGACGCAAAAAGAAAAACGATCAGGATATCCGACATACGCCCCGCCGCAGTCCGTTCCGGTGACGTTCCCCGCTTTATGGATCGAAGGAACATCCCCGCATACAGAAAACAAAGCAGAGCAAACAGCGGCCATACCCAGAGTCCGGACGTATCCCATCCGCTGTCCCGGATACAAATACCGTAATAAATCATACTGAAGGCGCCCAGCAGCGCCGGAACATATACCCGAAGCTTCTTTCTCATATAAGCCCCAGACATTTCAGAAGATACAGCCATCCGGTGAGCGTAAAGGCACTGAGGCATGTGGAAAGCATCACGGTGCTGGACGTCACGGTACCCTCATGCCCCATATTCTTTGCCATAATATAGCTGCTCACTGTGGTAGCGGAACCAAGCATGACGAGAATCGCCACAAGCCTCTCCTCGCGGTATCCGAACGCAACGGCAGCCGGAAGAAATACTGCCGCGAAACCCACGAGCTTTATAAAGCTGCATACAAGAGCCGGGCAGATGCGCCCACATGCCTTCTTCAGATCAAAGGAAGCACCCATGGACATCAGGCCCAGAGGAGTTGCCAGAACTGCCACATTCTTTATGGTTTTCTGAAGGATCACCGGCTGAGGGATATGAAGGCAGGACCATAAAAGTCCGAAAGCAATCCCCAGAATGATCGGATTTGTCACGATCCCCTTCAGCGTTTTTTTTATCAGCTCCCTGTCCATCTTTTTCTGTCCGGGCTTCAGAAGAGACAGAACGATCACAGCCATGACATTATAGAGCGGAACGGTACCGATGATCATCAGGGGAGCCATCCCGGAATTTCCATATATATTCTGTATAAAGGCAATGCCCAGTATTGCGGCGCTGCTGCGGTAGGAGGCCTGGACCACCTCTCCCTGAATCGACCGGTCTTTCAGGAAAAAGGAGCCTGCACTCACCGCCAGAATACTAATCAGTGTCACAAGAAAGCAGAATACCACAAAGCCGGTATCCCATACCTGTCTGACATCCGCTCCGGAAATATCCTGAAACAGAAGCGCCGGAATTCCTGCGGTAAACACAAATTTATTCAGCCTTTCCGTTACCTCATCCGTGAATATACCTGACTTTCTCATAAAGATACCGATTACCATTGTAAGAAAAATCGGCACCGTCGCATTGAGGCTGAACATCAGATTCTCCATAACGATTCTCTCCTTCCTCCGGTATTATAATGGAAATAAACGGATCAATCCGGCAATCAAAAGTGCCGGCAGCATATTTCCCACCCGAAACCGTTTTCCGAAACACAGATTGATTCCGACACAGAAAATCAGCACCGAGCCCACGAAGGAAAGATCCGAAATAACCGCATCATTTAAAAGTGGTTCCAGAAAGCCGGCACATACGGTAACGCTTCCCTGCAGGATTCCCACCGGAATTGCGGAAAACAGTGCGCCCTTCCCATAGGCAGATGCAAAGACCAGAACAATCACTCCATCCAGGATCGCTTTTGCATACAAAAGGGAGGGATCCCCCAGGAGTCCATCCTGTATGGCTCCGACAATCGCCATCGCTCCGACACAGATGACCAGAGACGCCGTGACAAAGCCCTCCACAAACCGGGGCTCGTTCTTTCCTTTTACCGTGCGCTTCAGCCACTCACCGAACCGTTCCATCCATCGTTCAATATTGATCCACTCTCCGATCAGTGCTCCAAGCACCATGGAAGCAATGAGCCGCATCGTCCCTGCAGTCTCAAGAGTGTTTCCGGAAATCACAAGCATCCCCTTCATGGCGCCTGCAGCCCCGATAAAAATGACCGTCACCCCCAGTGCCTGATCCAGAATCTCCTGATACCGCTGCTTCAGTCCGTTTTTCAGAAGCATTCCGATTCCGCCTCCGACAAGCACTGCCAGTACATTTACAATGGTTCCTATCCCTCGCATAGTATTTCCCCTTTTTTCTTTTGTCGCATATCCGATTTTAGCACTTCCCTTTTCCACTTTCAATACCTGTAAAAAACACTGTCAAAACAGTTCCGGATGCATATGATGTACTGTAATTAAAATTTGGAGGTAATCTCATGAGTGATTTAACAGCAGCAAACTGCGGATGTGGATGTGACGGAGGCGGAAACGGAAATTGCTGTAATTCCATTATCTGGATCCTTCTTCTGCTCTGCTTCTGCGGCAACGGATGCGGCGGAAGAGACAGAGACAATGGATGCGGCTTCGGCGGTGACAGCTGCATTCTTCTGATCCTTCTTCTGTTCTGCTGCGGCGGCAGCAATTTCTGCGGCAACGGATGCTTTGACAGATGCGGCTGCTAATGACAGCGATGCATCCATAAAAGGAGCCCCTGATGACAGGGGCTCTTTTTAACGGGATCTCCTTGCTTCGTTTTTGTCCGCATCCCTCAGATGCCGTTTTTCCTGTTTTTGTCTCTCGTCTTCATGACTTCTCTTTCTGTTCCTTTCTTCCCTTTTTTTCCTCATGCAGTTCTCATCAATCTCATACACGGCATTTCCATCTATAATCAATTTTGACATTATGACACCTCCTCTTTTAATATATGAAGGTTTATTGGAACGGTACTAATTCCTTTTGAATATTCATATAGTAAAAGAAAACAAAAAGGTGACTTTATGTCCGAACAGCAGACACCAAGTATGACTCCCATAGACGCTCTGATCTGTGACGACGATCTCCAGGCAATGAAAGCATGCATCCCTTTTCTGAATCCCAGGGAACAGCCCTTCTTTCTCGCATTTGCAAAATTCATGGAATTTCGTATGTCCCTGCGCCTGATCTCGGAAAATTCCGATCGTCTGCAGGCATGCAGTATGGAACCGGCCATGAGAACCCCTGTGCACATGCTGAACTACATCCGTTCCTATTGCTCCGAAGCCCAGCGGCATACCATCGATTCCCTTTTGAATGCTTTGCAGATGCTTCAGCTCTTTCAGGCCATGCAAAATCATCCGGAAAAGGAAGGAACTTCTCCGGCGGATCCCACAGATTATCTGACCTCCATGCTTTCCAGGGAACAGCAGCAGATGTTCCGGCAGTTCTCGGAAGCGGTGCAGAACGAAAACAGATCGGAGGGAAATGCCCATGGACAATAACTCCTGGATGAATGACCCTTCCCTTTCCGGAATAGATCCGAAGAAGCTTATGATGCTGATGCAGCTGAAAAACCAGGCCGGAGGAAAATCCATGAATGAAATTCTTCCGTTTCTTCTCGCAGCCACCTCAGGAATGAAGAAAGACGGAGTCTCTTTCTCTCAGGATGAATTCCGGCTTATTTTTGACGTTCTCAAGCAGGGAAAATCCGGTGAGGAAGTGGACCGTATGAACCGAATGGTACAGCTGTTTCAAATGATGCATCCTACCGAACGCAGCTGAAAATGAGGGTGAGAAAGCAAATGCTTTCCCACCCTCATAGTATGAAAAATAGAACCTCATAAAAAACTCAGAACATCTTATTCGCCGTCTTTCGCCGCACGTGCATCGATCTCCTTCTGCTGCACATCGGACGGTGCCTGCTCATAACGGGCAAATTCATAGGAATAGCTGCCTCTTCCGCCAGTCATGGAACGAAGATCTGTACAGTATCCGTAGAGCTCCATCATGGGAACGTCAGCTTCAATCACCTGCTTACCGCCCGCAATCGGGTTCATACCAAGTACACGGCCGCGTCTCTTATTCAGATCACCCATAACATCACCGGTATAGCTGTCCGGAACGATAACCTTCAGAGAAACGATGGGCTCCAAAAGCACCGGAGAAGCCTCCAGGAAGCCTTTCTTGAATGCCTGGCTGGCAGCAGTCTTGAATGCCATTTCGGAAGAATCTACCGGATGATAGGATCCGTCATACAGAACCGCCTTCACACCTACAACCGGATATCCGGCAAGCGGGCCCTTTGCAACCGATTCCTGTACACCCTTCTCTACTGCAGGGAAGTAGTTTTTCGGAACCGCTCCTCCTACCACGATCTGATCGAATACATACGGTGTATCCAGATCTCCGGAAGGCTCAAAGGTCATCTTTACATGTCCGTACTGTCCATGTCCTCCGGACTGCTTCTTATACTTGTATTCCACATCCGCTTTCTTACGGATCGTCTCACGGAATGCAACCTTCGGCTTGCTCAGCTCGATCTCCACCTTATATTTGTCCAACAGCTTGCTCACAACAATATCCAGCTGCTGATCACCCATACCATACAGAAGCGTCTGGCGATTCTCCGCATCATTGACGCTCTTTAAGGTCAGATCCTCATGCATCATCTTGGACAGTGCCTGGGAGATCTTATCCTCATCCCCCTTATTCTTTGCCGTGTATCTCTTATAGGTATAAGGTTTTGAGATCTCTGTCTTGCCATACCGGATCGGCGCAGCCTTGGTTGCAAGGGAATCACCTGTTCTTGCAGCGGTCAGCTTCGCGATGGCTCCGATATCACCCGCATGAAGCTCCTTTACCTCCTCCGGCTTATTTCCTCTTAAGATATAAAGCTTACTGATCTTCTCTTCATTCTCCTTATCCACATCATAAATGGTATCATCGGCCTTGACAACACCGGAGCAGACCTTCATAAGCGAATATTTTCCGATAAACGGATCCACGATGGTCTTGAAAATATATGCGGATTTCGACTTGGAGAAGTCATAGTTTGCAGCGAAGATCTCATTCGTCTTCATATTGATTCCGGCACACTCTCTCTTATCCGGGCTTGGGAACAGCTCCACGATATCATTCATCAGATTATGAATATTGCGGATCTCTGTATTGGAGCCCATGGATACGGGAACAATGCTTCCGTCATTCACATTGAAGGTCATTGCAGCACGGATCTCGCTTACGGAGAACTCATCTCCGGCAAAATAGCGCTCCATGAATTCCTCACTGGTCTCAGCTACCGCATCCATCATAGCCTCACGGCAGATGTCCAGATTATCCTTACAGTAATCCGGGATCTCACACTCTTCCCGCGTACCGATACCGGTAAATCTTCTTCCTGCCATCTTCATGACATTGATGTAGCCCACAAACTTCTCGTTCTCACGGATTGGCTGATAGAACGGAGCGATCTTCTTACCGTAAAGCCCTGTAAGCTTCTCCACCACTTCACGGAAGCTTGCATGATCCACATCCATCTCGGATACGAAGAACATTCTCGGCAGCTTATATTTTTCACAGAGCTCCCAGGCCTTCTCCGTTCCGACTTCCACACCTGCTTTTCCGGATACGACGATCACTGCAGCGTCGGCAGCTGCCACAGCTTCCTCCACCTCTCCCACAAAGTCAAAATACCCGGGAGTATCCAGCAGATTGATCTTATATCCCTGCCATTCCACCGGAACTACGGATGTGCTGATCGAAAACTTTCTCTTAATCTCTTCTTTATCATAATCACTGATCGTGTTGCCGTCTGTTACTTTTCCAAGTCTGGTTGTATATCCGGATACGAATGCCATAGCCTCTGCAAGACTCGTCTTACCGCAGCCTCCGTGTCCTAAAAGTACAACATTTCGAATTTTGTCAGTTGTGTAAGTGTTCATATGAATTCCTCCAATGCATTTAGTTTAGTCCCATGTATATATTCTACTAAAATATTACCTTTTTTACAAGCATTTTATATAAATATGCCAAATATCTTTTCTTCAATTTTTCGCTTTAAAGCGATATAGTATTGACAATCTATTTTCAGCGATTTAAAATAGATGCAATATGAATAATAAAGAAATGGAGAATCCGTTATGATCGTTGTAATGAAACCCTACGCGTCCCAGGAACATGTGGATGCTGTCGTAAAATTAATTGAATCCAGAGGACTGACCCCCCATCTTTCCGCAGGTAAGGAAGTAACCATTATCGGCGTAATCGGAGACAAATCCCGCCTGGAAGGTCAGAATCTGGAGGTTTTCCCGGATGTGGACAAGATTGTTCAGGTTACGGAGAGCTACAAGCTCACCAACCGTAAGTTCCATCCAGAGCCATCCGTCATCCATGCCGGCTCTGCCGTGATCGGCCCGGATACCCTGACCATTATGGCAGGCCCCTGTGCGATCGAATCCAGAGAGCAGCTGCTCACCATCGCCCGTGCCGTGAAGGCAGCCGGCGCCACCATGCTCCGCGGCGGAGCATACAAGCCTCGCACCTCTCCCTACTCCTTCCAGGGTCTGGAGGAAGAAGGACTTAAATATATGAAGGAAGCCGGAGAAGAAACCGGCCTTGCCACCATCTGCGAGGTCATCAGTGCAGAGTCCATCAATGCTGCTGTAAAATATGTAGATATGATTCAGATCGGGACGAGAAACATGCAGAACTTCAATCTTCTCCGGGAAGCCGGACAGTCCGGCCTTCCGGTTATGCTGAAGCGCGGAATGGCAGCCACCATCGATGAATGGCTGAACGCCGCGGAATATATTGTGGCAGAGGGCAATCCGAATGTGGTTTTGTGTGAGCGGGGTATTCGTACCTTCGAGACTGCTACACGCAATACGCTGGATATCAGCGCCGTTCCGGTGCTTAAGGCACGGACCCACCTTCCGGTCATCATTGATCCCAGCCATGCCTCCGGAGTACGCGCCTATGTATCTCCTCTTGCAAAGGCTGCCGTCGCCTGCGGCGCTGACGGCCTCATGATCGAGGTACACAACAATCCGGCCTGTGCCCTCTCTGACGGTCCTCAGTCTCTGACCTTCGATCAGTTTGAAACACTTACTAAAGAGCTGAAATCCTATGCGGCGCTTTCAAAAAGAGCTTTCTGAGAACAGGCCCAGAACTTTTAAAGGAGTTTTCCAATGAATTTTCAGACTATCGGTTTTATCGGCCTTGGGCTGATCGGAGGATCCATCGCCCGGGCCATCCGGAAATTTCATCCGGATACGCAGATTGCAGCCTTTGACACAAACCTGGACAATCTGACCCTCTCCCTCTCCGAAGGAGTCATCACCTCCGCCTGCACAAAGGTGGACGAAACCTTTTCCTCCTGTGACCTTATTTTTCTCTGCGCACCGGTGAATGATAACAACACGTATCTTCCTGTCATACGTAAGCTTATGAAGCCCGGAGCCGTTCTGACTGACGTTGGCAGTGTAAAATCAGGAATCCATCAGGAAGTATGCCGTCATGGCCTGGAAAGCTGCTTTATCGGCGGGCATCCGATGGCCGGCTCCGAAAAAAGCGGTTATTCGAATTCCAATGATCATCTGATTGAAAATGCCTACTATATTCTGACTCCCGCAGAGGAGTTTCCAGAGGAAGACGCGGCATCCATGGAGGCTTATGTGCGCTCGCTGGGAGCCATTCCGCTTGTCATCCGGATGGAGGAGCACGATCACATTGTCGCAGCGGTCAGCCATCTGCCCCATCTCATCGCCGCAGGGCTTGTAAATGTGGTAAAGGAATCCGATTCCCCGGATGAAAAGATGAAGATGATCGCAGCCGGAGGCTTTAAGGACATTACGCGGATCGCCTCCTCCTCTCCGGTCATGTGGCAGCAGATCTGTGAACTCAACCAGAAGCCCATTGAAGAGATGCTGGACCGCTATATTTCCTATCTTTCCTCCATCCGGGAAATGGTACACAACCGGGAAAGCGAAGAGATCTACCGGCTGTTCGAAACCTCCAGAGATTACCGGAACTCTATCCCGGACAATTCTTCCGGTCCGATCAAGAAGGTTTATGCCATTTACTGTGATATTATTGATGAGGCGGGAGGAATTGCAACCATTGCCACCATACTGGCAAGCAACAACATTAATATCCGCAACATCGGTATCATTCATAACAGGTCCTTTGAGGAAGGAGTCCTGCGCATTGAATTTTATCAGGAGGATGCCTGTGAAAAGGCGGCGGCGCTTCTGAGAAAATACCGTTATACGGTATATGAATCCTGAAATATTTAAATACCGGAAGAAATGATTCAACGAACAAAAGAAATGGAGTATTCATATGATTTTTACGAAAACCTCCGGTCTTGCCGGAGAAGTTACCATACCGGGAGATAAATCCATCTCCCACCGTGCCATCATGCTCGGTGCCTTAAGCAGCGGAACCACGGAAATCACCAATTTCCTTCAGGGGGCGGACTGTCTGTCCACCATCGACTGTTTCCGGAAGCTGGGAATTTCCATCGAGCAGAAGGGAACCTCTGTCCGTATCACAGGCAGGGGACTGCACGGACTGTCTGCCCCCTCCTCTGTACTGGATGTCGGCAACAGCGGAACGACCACCCGTCTGATTTCCGGAATCCTTGCCGGCCAGCCCTTTGAGACGGTTTTGAACGGTGACGCTTCCATCCAGAAACGTCCCATGAAGCGGATTATGGAACCGCTTTCCATGATGGGCGTTAATATTGACAGTATCAAAGGAAACGGCTGTGCTCCTCTTCGCATCCGGGGAACCGGCGATTCCGGAACGCTGCTGAAGGGGATCTCCTATACCTCGAAGGTGGCCTCTGCCCAGGTCAAATCCTGCATCCTGTTCGCAGGCATGTATGCGGACGGCCCTACCAGCGTTACCGAGCCCTATCTTTCCCGAAATCATTCTGAGATCATGATGAATTATTTCGGTGCATCCGTCCGGACAGAAGGCACAACCGTTACCATTCTCCCCGAGCCGAAGCTCTGTGGCCAGAGGGTACATGTCCCCGGAGATATTTCCTCCGCAGCCTATTTCATTGCAGCCGGACTTATTGTTCCCGGCTCTGAAATTCTCATCCGCAATGTGGGAATCAATCCGACCCGGGACGGTATTCTGAAGGTAGTGAGAACGATGGGAGCGGATATTACGCTTCTGAATGTTTCCACAGACAACGGAGAGCCCACCGCAGATCTGCTGGTGAAAACCAGTACCCTGAAAGGTACCTCTATTCAGGGAGAAATCATTCCCACACTGATCGATGAGATTCCCATCCTCGCTGTTCTGGCCTGCTTCGCGGAAGGAACGACCGTCATCCGGGACGCAGAAGAACTGAAGGTAAAGGAATCCAATCGGATCGATGTCATGGTTCAGAATTTAAAGGCCATGGGTGCTGACATTGAAGCCACAAAAGACGGAATGATCATACGCGGAGGCCGGCCGCTGCACGGAGCAGTCATCGACAGCCATCTGGATCACCGGATCGCCATGTCCTTTGCCGTTGCCTCCCTGGCAAGTGACGGGGAAACAAGAATTCAGGGAGCAGACTGTGTCAACATCTCCTATCCTGATTTCTATGAAGATCTGAATCGGCTGAGAAAATAACTGCAGCAGTTATTTTCTCAGCCGCAAAAAACCGGGACTGTTCCTTCCAAACGGAAGAAACAGTCCCCTCTTTTATTCGTCAGAATGTCTGCTTAGTTTTCCTCCAGCCACCGCATAGCCGTATATGCATATACCGCGCTTCCGGATGCAAGGGCATCCTCATCAAAGGTCACCATCGGATGGTGCTGCGGATATTTATGGCCTTTCTCTGGCTGCCCGGCTGCCAGAGCCAGCATAACGGACGGCACCTCCTGGCTGACATAGGCAAAATCCTCCGAACCCGCACTCTTGGACGAACTCTGCCCATTGGACATGGCATTCAGTTCCGCCGTGGAGAACGCTTTGCCCGGTCCGAGAAGCTCTTTCACATATTTTTCCGCACAGACGGCCAGCTCCCGGTCATTCTTAAGGGTCGGACAGCCGCTGGTAAAGATCACCTCCGCCTGGGTGCGGAAGGTTCCCGCGATTCCCTCCGTGATCTCTTTCAGGCGTCTCTTAATATAGTCCCGTACCTCACCGTCATAGGTCCGAAGGCTTCCGCCCATGGATACCGTATCCGGAATTACATTCGGTGCCGTTCCGGCATTCATGGTTCCAATGGTAAGCACTGCCCGGTCATTGACCGCAAGCTCCCTCGTATTGATCTCCTGCAGGGCGATCAGAATATGGGCAGCCGCATTCAGCGGGTCAATACCTGTATTCGGCATCGAGCCGTGGCAGCCCTTTCCCTTTACATGAATTTCAAATACATCTGCGGCAGGAGCGGATACCCCAGGAGCAGATACGATTACTGTTCCGGCAGGGAACGGCATCCCGGCCATCACATGGATCATCAGAGCGGCATCCACATCCGGATTTTTCAGAACTCCCGCCTCAATCATGTCATGAGACCCTTCGAAAATCTCCTCTGCAGGCTGAAACATCAGCTTGACGGTCCCTTTGATCTCCTCCTCATGCGCCTTCAGAAGACGTGCTGCCCCAAGAAGCATCGACGCATGCATATCATGGCCGCAGGCATGCATATTGCCATTCTTCGAAGCAAAGGATACGCCGCTTTCCTCCCGGATGGGGAGTGCATCCATATCTCCCCGGATCAGGAATACCTTTCCCTCTTTTTTTCCTCCGGCGGTAACGACCAGACCTGCCTTTCCGCATTCCTCCGGCTCGTATCCCATATCTATAAGCTCCTGCCTGACAAATGCCTTTGTATCCTTAAGATCAAAACCGGTCTCCGGGTGTTCGTGCAGATATCTGCGCTCTGAAATGATCGTGTCCCGAAGATCATTTGCTTCCTTTAATAAAACTTCCGGTTTCATGAAAACATCTCCTTTTTCTGTAGTTCTATCGTATATTATGTGATTTTAGCGTGTTCTCATGTATTATTTACGGATCCAGCCGCTCCATAAGCTCATACACCCGATCCTTTGTCAGACTGGCAGCTTTCCTGTTAACAAGCATGGGCTGCATGGAGCCTCCCTCAGCTTCCGCTCCCGCCTGTGCAGCTTCCTGCTCCTTGTTTTTGATCCACTCCCGTTCCTGTACGGTCAGAGCATCCATATCTTCCTTATCCAGCGTCTGCTTAAGGACGCTCCAGAGCTGATTTAAAGTTCCATCCCACAGTTCATACAGTTCCTGAGACTTTATATTCAGATCCGCCTGGGAGAGCGGTTCCTCCTCCAGCTCTTTTTCAAGCACTGCCCCCGTCTCTTCCGCATACTGCAGGGAATCCCGCATATTCTCCACAATATCATAACTGGAAAAACCGTACTGCTGTGCCTCATTATTCAATGCATAGAAGGGAAGCTTTGTATCGTTCGTATCGGCAGGGTCATAATACCCCACCCAGCTTAAAAATTCCTCCGGAAGCTCCGCAAGAGGTGCACCCGGAAGATAGATCAGAATATCTCCGCCGCCCTCCAGTCCATAGACATCTGTATAACAGTACAGCATTCCGTCTTTGATCTCTTCGCTTCCGACCTTCTGGGCATAGGAAAGACTGCCGATCTTCACCTTATAGGTGTAATCATTTATCTTTTCCGGCTGTGTAAACTGCCCGCTGAAATTACTCTGATACATGGTTCCGTTGGGATAGCCGTCCCCGGTCACGCCCAGATCGCCATCATAAAACCTGCCGGAAAAGCTTCCGTCTGCCTTGACATTCAGCAGTGTAGCCCAGCCGCCTGCTCCGCTGGAAAAACAGAACTGAAGATGTTTCAGGTCCGCAAAGGAAAAGGCTGCTGCGGATAAATCCTGCTCCTCCTTTGGTGTGACGGTCTCTTCCGGAACGCCTTCCTCTTCCTGCTTCGTGTCCATTACAGTATCTTCCTGTATATCCTCCTGCTGTTCAGAAGCCGCAGGCTCCTCTTTCTCCGACTGCTTTTTCTCCTGGCAGCTGCACAGAAGAAGCATCAGAATCACGGTCAGCACCCCCATCTGCAAACTCTTTTTCATGGTATCGCTGTCCCTCCTGTTTGTTTCTTTTATTTTGATCATTATAACATATATGTCCAAACGATTTACAGACAGATTTAATACTTTTTTCTTACAAATGGCAAAAAAAAGATTGATGATTTAAATTCATCAATCAGCCTTTGAATTCATGCAGATCTTCTTATCTGCATGTCTTCCTTCCGAAAGCGTAACCTATCTGTAATTTTCCTCGTAAATCTCCTCAGACAGTGCGCATAAGCTTTCCCAGATTTTGCTGATAATTGTTTTCATAATTGTTTCTCCTTTCCGATTTTTCATCGATCCTGTTTTCTTCATCCGAAGGCCTTTCCTTTCGACACCTGTATACTAGCACAGGCGGCTTTCCATGACAATAGGTCGGAAGCGCTTTCTCCTTTTTACTGGTAAACTTCTTTCCTGCCCTTCTTCATAGCTGTCAAAATGATAAATTTATACATTATTTTTTATGCATTATGTCATTATGCAGATGGATTTTCTTCCTCTCTCATTCTTCCCTTGGCATGTTTTTCTCCCGTTTTTCGTTCCTTTGCACAATTTTATTTGTTATAAATTGTGCACTTTATCCATTCGCATATAAAGTCCCATCTCTGTCTGTGAGATGGGACTTTACATGATAAAACTATGCCTGTTAAGGAAATACAATAATAGCCTTGAACAGATCTCCGTCAATTTCAATGTCCAGCTGTCCGCCCTGAAGCTCCACAAAGCTTCGGGCGATGGCAAGGCCAAGACCGCTGCCCTCCGTATTTCTGGAGAGATCTCCACGGACAAATCGCTCCGTAATCTCCTTCGGATCAAAATTCAGCTCCGTGGCGGAAATATTTTTCATTGTAATCACCGTGCTTCCGGAATCTGCTCTTCTCAGATCAATATATACTCTGGAGCCCTTCATGGCATATTTCAGGATATTTCCCAGAAGATTCTCAAATACACGATAGGTCTTCTGGCTGTCCAGAGGAAGAATCACCTTCTCCTTTGGAAGATTCCAGCGAAAATGCAGGCCGGAGGACGAAAGCTTATCCTCCATCTCAAAGCGCACCTGCCGGATCAGATTTACGATATCCACATCAGAAATATTCAGCTGTACATTATTGCTTGTTGCCTTGCTGATCTCAAACAGATCCTCAATCAGCACCTTCAGCCGCATGGATTTCTTATCCAGTATCCGGATGTAATCGGCTCGCTGTTCCCCGGTCAGATGCTCCTCCTTTAAAAGATTCACATAAGTAATAATGGCAGTCAGCGGAGTTTTCAGATCATGAGAAACATTGGTGATCAGCTCAGCCTTCATTTTCTGACTTTTTACCTCCTCCTCCACCGCGTGCTTAAAGCCTGTCTGAATATGTCCCAGCTCTTCCTTCAGTGGCTCAAAGATTCCGGCCTCTCCTTCCATCTGCGCATTCAGATTTCCCCCGGACAGCTCACGCACCCATACAAGCAGAGCCTGATACTGTCTGCGTATACCCGTAAAAAATCTTCTCAGATAAAAGAACAGAAATACCGAATAGATCACAACACCCACAATTCCGCCGAACCACATGGTACACAGGATCGCTACAACAGCACCGTTTACCAGCACAACCTTCCAGATGCTCTTTTCCATATGCTCTGTCAGATCCACATCGCCAATAAAATGCAAAAACCGCTTCCACTGCCCTGTAAAGAAAGGAAACACCTTCTGTTTCACAAACGGAACAATCCGGTAGCACAGGGAATATTCCCTGATATACGGCAGAATTCCTTTTTGAAGCATCGGGAACAGACAGCCTGCTTCCCAGAACCAGAGGAAAAACAGGGCGGACCAGGCTGCCAGATTTCCCGCGGCACCCCAAAAGCCCGAAAGAACGGCTGTTCCCGAGGAATCAAAGCCTTCCATGCAGCTTACCATCATTTCTATTACAGGGCCTGTCATGGACAGAACCAGAACAATGCCGCAGATCACAAGCTCCAGCGGAACATGAAAGAAACGGGTTTCATTCAGCTCATAACACTCCCTTTTCCGAAACCATACTGCCAAAACCGCAACAGCAGCCAGCAGCACATAAAACAGATACACAGCTCCGCTGTTCAGATAATACCGATACATCCGGTACCAGTCTTCCCACGCTGCATATTCCTCTGTCCCGCTCAGTCCATAAAAGACCACCATATTGCACGGGGCCTTCAGCTCCGGTGCCGGTTCTCCATAGCGTTCTTCCATCGTACTGCTGTGCTGATATTCCTGGTTTTTCCTAAGAAACAGATTTCCATCAAGGCCATGATACCCCTCCAGGGATACATCACCGTTTTCCCGGTACCGGATACAGATCCAGGCATCATACAGGTTATTCAGCTCTTCTTCTGTATTTTTTGAAGACAAATATTCCTCGATCAGCGTCCGGTTTTCTCCGATGTTGGATTCCTCATTCTTTGTCTGTGTGTCGACCGCATAGTAATCGGCCTGCCCGGTAAAATCAAGAAAGCTGTCCCTGTTATTGCTCATTTCATTGCGGACGATCTCCCGGTAATACTCCCGTTCCTCCTCAGTAAGGCTCTCCTTGTCCACCTCCGGAAAGAAGATATCCTCCTCTACCAGGGAGCCTTCGCTGTTCTTTTTTGCAAGGTCCTCATAGAGGACATAAGCACTCTGATAAATATCGTAAATATAGGAAGTTCCAAAATAATTCTCATACTGATCCGCAGTCTCAGTCATCTGCTCCTGTTCGGCATTCCTATGTGCTCTCTTCCCAAAAAACGGGTAGAATGCAAGCATGATCACAGCCGGCAGCACCGCACATAAAAAAACACAGAACAATCCCTTTTTACGGTTGTTTTTCGATTTTGTATCCAACACCCCACACCACCTTCAAATATTTCGGTTCCTTTGGATTGATTTCAATTTTTTCCCGGATATTCCTTACATGAACCATAATCGTATCCGTATTCACCGCCCGTTCGTTCCAGATCCGTTCATAAATCTCATCGGCAGAAAATACCCTTCCGGGATTTTTCATCAGCAGCTGAAGGATTTTGAACTCCATCGGAGTCATTTTCACCGGCTGTCCGTCCACCTTAAGCTCCACGGTATCCTCATTAAGCTCCAGCCCGCCTATCATATATACATGCTCGTTCGGAGCATTCTGTTTTTCCTTTACCATTTCCAGATACCGGGAATAACGTCTCAGATGGGAATTCACTCTTGCCAGCAGCTCCAGCGGCGTGAAGGGCTTTGTCACATAATCATCTGCTCCCATATTCAGTCCCAGAATCTTATCCACCTCTTCTGATTTTGCCGAAAGCATAATCACCGGAAAATCATGGGTTTCCCGAAGCTTCATCACCATAGTAATCCCATCCATCCTGGGCATCATCACATCCACCACGGCCAGGTGGATCTCATTTTTTTCTATGACTGCAAGGCCTTCCACCCCGTCTGCTGCCTTGAACACCTGATAACCCTGACTGCTCAGATAAATTCCGATTCCGTCTCTGATTTCCTGATCGTCCTCCACGACCAACACATTATATGTATTCACAATCCCAATCTCCCTTACTGTAGCATTCTGTCCAGTCGATTATATCATGCTCTCCTCCTTTCCTCTACAGGATAGAGAAGAAAACTAAATACAGCATACAAAAAAATCCAAAGAATTTCTTAAGAAATTCTCCGGATTTTTCTTTTCATGTTTCATCCTTCTTTTTTTTCAGAATATAATCCTTCAGAAATTCATATATTTCTGATTCCACCGGGGGACAGCCCAAAAGATTACAGGAAAACTCCCTTGTGCAGGTTCCGATCCCAAGGGTTCCCGTAAGCCCCCGGTAGCCCTGACCAAGACATACCTTCTCATCAAGCTGATCCAGAAGCCCTTCCCGGTCCAGCATATCCAGCGCCGGTATCAGATAGCCGTAACAGGCACTGCAGGAGTCGATCTCCTCTGCCTTTTCTGCCAGACGAAGTACCCTGCTCGCTGCCGGGGCCTCCCCGGTTCCGCTTTTCGGAGCATTCAGATACCGGATATCCGCATGGGCAAGGTCTGCGCTTCCTGCACCAAGCGCTTCTGCCATACCGATGTAGGGCACCTCCGATACCTCCCGGGAAAGAAGCCTGCAGCCAAAGGCATCACACAGTACCGGATCCTTCGCCGCATACATCCGGTTCGTCACCACAGGGTTCCCGCCATCCTCAAAATCCCAGTCCCCGCATATGCTGTCCACCAGAATAAAATCCTGACGGATCCGTGTATTCAGATGGGCAATGGGCTTATGAAGCCCCATCGTATGAAACCGCCTCTTCTCTTTATTCGGAATCAGCCCCTTCATATTTTTCAGGGCACAGGTCATCCTTGTCTGACAGTGTCCCTTGAGCACCGGTACATTGATCAGGAAATCGATGGACCGGACGCTGTCGCAGATCCAAAGCTTAATGCCTTCACAGTCTTCTTCATGTGCGGTATCCTTCTGCGTATCCACAAGTCTGACATCATATGCCTTTGCCAGCGCAGTGTAGCCGCATACTTCAAAGGCATCCTCTGTCCGGTCTCCGACCCAGGAGCCCTCCAGTATCGTAATATCTCTGAAGCCGTTTTCCTGAAGATACCGGATCAGCTCCTCCACGATCGCAGGATGCGTGGTGGCACCGTCCTCTGCCGGATAGGCCCCAACCAGATTCGGCTTGATTCCGATCCGCTTCCTTTGCTCTCCGATCATGGATGCCAGGTCTGCTTCCTTCAGAAGCCTTCGGGTCATAGCCACAATATCTTCTCCATGTATAACGATGATCTCATTTCTGTTCATAAAAATCTCCCTCCGCTGACGATACTATTGTATCCGCGGGCAAAAGGTTTTTCAATACATTTATACATGAAATTCCCTGAAGAGAAATCATACTTTTGGATCATTGCCCTTCATCGGCATTCTGATTATAATAAATGCAGTTTTTAAAGAAGGGACTTTTGATCATAATGAAAAAAGCACTTATTTACGGCGTACTTTCATCACTGTTTTTTGCATTCACATTCATTTTTAACCGGAGTATGCATTTATCCGGCGGCTACTGGATGTGGGGTGCCTGCCTCCGATATCTCTTTCTGCTTCCCCTTCTTATCGCAGCATTTTCCTATCCCCTGGGCAACCGTAAAATGATGCAGCACTGCCCGGTGTTTCTCAATACGGTTCAGCGGGTTTTCGGTATGACTCTCTCAAGTATGCCCTTCTGGCTCATCACAGCGGCAGCTGCCTTCCTGCGCTCCGGTCTTCCGTCCCGCGGACAGCTGCTTCAGTCCTTTGCTGTGGCACTGTTTTCCGGTGTTATCGCAACGATTCTGTTTTTTCACGCCACGGACCTTGTAAAGGAAAATCCCCGCCAGCTGGCTGTCATTGAGGCAACACAGTGCGGGGAAGTGATCTTTACGCTGATCGGAGGCATTCTGGTTCTGGGAGACCGTATACCGGAGCCTCTGGGCTTTTCGGGTCTCCTGCTGATCATCGGTGGAATGATATTAAACAGTTTTCTCTGATTTTATTCCTCAATATGCTCCCGGCCCTGGGCGATGATCGTCCGTACATGCTCATCCGCCAGAGAGTAAAACACGGATTTTCCCTCTCTTCTGCTCTTCACCAGCTTATTCTGTTTCAGAATCCGAAGCTGATGAGATATGGCAGACTGGGTCATGCCAAGAGCCTGAGCAAGGTCACAGACGCAGACCTCAGCTTCAAACAGTACAAACAGGATCCGGATTCTGGTGGAATCACCGAATACCTTAAAAAGCTCTGCCAGATCATAAAGCTCCGTCTCCTCCGGCATTGTCTCCTGCACGATCTTCAGCAGATCCTCATGTACCTCCAGGATATCACAGCACATGGTTTCTTTTTCTGATAGCTTCTGTTCCATTTTGCTCTCCTATCTACAGATTTTTTACAAATAATGCACGGATCGCATTGAGCGCGGCAATTACCATAACTCCCACATCCGCAAAAATCGCAAGCCACATGTTGGCGATTCCCAGCGCGCCCAGGAGCAGACACAGTATTTTGACCCCAATGGCAAAATAGATGTTTTCATATACAATGCGCAGGCATTTTCTTGCGATCCGGATCGCCTTCACGATCTTTTGCGGGTCATCATCCATAAGCACAACGTCCGCGGCCTCGATTGCCGCATCAGAGCCGAGTGCTCCCATGGCAATTCCGATATCTGCCCGGGAAAGTACCGGAGCATCGTTGATTCCGTCTCCCACAAAGGCCAGCTTCTCCCTGCCTCTGCACCGGGAAAGAAGCTCTTCCACCTTTGCTACCTTATCCGCAGGAAGCAGCTCGCTGTACACCTCATCCACAGAAAGCTCCTCTGCCACCTTTAAAGCAACCCGGTCTGCATCACCGGTAAGCATCACGGTTTTCGAAATACCGGCTTTGCGAAGCTCCGAAATTGCCTGCGCGGAATGCTCCTTTACCACATCCGCAATCAGAATATGTCCCGCATAGGCACCGTTCACTGCTACATGCACAATCGTTCCCACCTGGCTGCAGGGAACAAAAACAATTCCAAGCTGCCTCATCAGCTTTGCATTTCCCACTGCCACCGGAATCTGATCCACCAGAGCCGTTACCCCGTTTCCGCTGATCTCCTTCACCCCGGTCACCCGTTCCTGGTCGATCTGCTTTCCATATGCCTTCTTAAGACTTCTGCTGATGGGATGTGAAGAATAGCTCTCCGCCAGAGCGGCATATTCCAGGAGCCTCTCCTCCTCCATAGCGTTATGGTGCACCCCCACCACCTCAAATACTCCCCTGGTCAGCGTACCGGTTTTATCAAAAACCACATACTTTGTCTGGGCAAGCGTTTCCAGATAATTGGAGCCCTTCACAAGCACTCCTGCATTTCCGGCTCCGCCGATCCCGGCAAAAAAGCTCAGAGGAATACTGATGACCAGAGCACAGGGGCAGCTGATAACAAGAAAGGTCAATGCCCGGTAAATCCAGGAGCCCCACTGCGGTGCAAGCCCAAGCGCCGTCATCCGAACAAGCGGCGGAAGCACAGCCAGGGCCAGAGCACCGTAGCATACGGCCGGCGTATAGTAACGGGCAAATCTGGAGATAAAATTCTCTGATCTGGATTTTCTGGAGCTGGAATTCTCCACCAGATCCAGTATTTTGGATACGGTGGATTCCCCGAATTCCTTTGTTGTCCGGATCTTCAGAACACCGGACATATTAATGCAGCCGCTGATCACTTCATCCTGCGGATGAGCCTCTCTCGGCAGACTTTCTCCGGTCAGGGCACTGGTGTTCAGAAGCGCCTCTCCTTCTTCTATGATCCCATCAATCGGGATCTTCTCTCCCGGCTGAACCACAATGACCGTTCCGATCGGGACCTCATCCGGATCCACCCGTTTCAGTTCCCCGTCTTCTTCCACATTCGCATAATCCGGACGGATATCCATCAGCTCACTGATACTTTTCCGGCTTCTGCCCACCGCATAGCTCTGAAACAGCTCACCGATCTGATAAAACAGCATAACTGCCACGCCTTCCCGGTAATCTCCCAGACAGATTGCCCCCACGGTAGCCACTGCCATCAGAAAATTCTCATCGAAGACCTGCCCGTTTCGGATTCCCTTCCCGGCTTTTAAAAGGATATCATAGCTGATGATCCCGTAAGGAACCAGGTACAGACAGAAAGAGAGCACGCCTTCTGCCGGAAGGAAGTTAAAAACAATCAAAAGGATCACCGTAGAAAGAATCCTAATCAAAACCTTCTTCTGCTTTCTGTTCATAATCGCATCCTCTTCTTTAAAGTCCTTTACAGAAAAATCTCACAGTCATCCTCAACCTTTTTGCAGTTTCTGCGTACCGTCTCCATGACAGCCTTCGGATCAGCCCCATCCTCAAATTCAACGATCATCTTCAGGGTCATAAAATTCACAGTCGCATCCTTCACCCCGGAAGTCTTTCTTGCTGCTTCCTCCATCTTATTCGCACAGTTTGCACAGTCCACATCGATCTTATACGTTTTTTTCATGGTTCATTCCCCTTTTCTTCAATCTCTCGTTTTATCATATGAACATTTATTCATATGTTTGTTTCTATTATACCACGAATCTATTGGCTGTCAATATCAGATTACAGAATTTCTCCGGTGATTTCGAAGATATCGGGTCAGCACCATACACAAAGCTGCCAGCACAATATACAGCACATAAATGCTGCGGTAGCTTCCGCAAAGATCATACCCCGGCTGAACCATATATACACCCACTGCACAGCCAAAACTCATAAAGGCAACCCCAAGGCTTACGGCTTACCACCTGACTTCTCTCTTCCTCCCCGGCAATTTCCTGTACGAGATATACCGTCAGATTATTCATTACCGTTTTTGCACAGCCAAAAACAGCTGAGCTTATA
Source organism: Lachnospiraceae bacterium (assembly GCA_022763925.1). Lineage (GTDB taxonomy): Bacteria > Bacillota > Clostridia > Lachnospirales > Lachnospiraceae > JAGTTR01. Next base: position 35,796 of record JALERW010000084.1, on the reverse strand, counting down.
CCGGCGTATGAATCATATTTGCAGCCGCCGCCATCAGATTGATCAGTGTCATGGTTACCGTAAAGGAAGATCGGGAAAAATCCGGAAATTCCTGCAGGATTGAGGGCGTATAGAGCCCAAGCATATTATAGATCAGTCCCATATAAACAAGGTTCACCATGGCAGCACAGCCCAGCATGGCAAACGGATACCACTGTTTCTTTTTCATCCTCTGTTCCTCTTTCCTTTTCGCACATTTTCCATAAAATGCAAAGAGACAGATGCCAAAATCCCGGCACTGCCTCTTTGCTTTTCTTTTATCTTATCTTGTTTTTTTGTTTCTGTCCAGGAAAAACCTGACATTTCCTGCAGGGCCTAACGGATAAACATGGCGTCCCCGAAGGAAAAGAAACGATACCGCTCTTTGACCGCCACCTCGTAGGCATGCATAATATGCTCCTTACCCGCAAGCGCGGAAACAAGCATCAAAAGGGTGGATTCCGGCAGATGAAAATTTGTGATCAGCGCGTCAATCGTCTTAAACCGGTAGCCGGGATAAATGAAGATATCCGTCCATCCGCTGCATGCTTTTACCCGTCCGTCCTCCGCCGCTGCCGACTCCAGCGTACGGCAGCTGGTGGTTCCGACACTGATGACTCTTCCTCCTTGCTTCTTTGTCTCATTGATCAGCTCTGCCTGATCCTCCTCGATAAAAAAGAATTCCGAGTGCATGTGATGCTGTGTCACATCCTCCACCTTAACGGGTCGGAAGGTTCCCAGTCCCACATGCAGCGTCACATGCGCAATATTCACGCCTTTTTCCTCAATCTTTTTTAACAGCTCCGGAGTAAAATGAAGTCCTGCTGTCGGCGCAGCCGCGGAACCGTCATGCTTTGCATAAACCGTCTGATAACGGTTCTTGTCCTTCAGCTGGTGGGTGATATACGGGGGAAGAGGCATCTGTCCCAGCTGATCCAGAATTTCTTCAAAAATTCCTTCATAATGAAACCGGATCAGACGGTTTCCCTCTTCTACCACATCGATCACTTCCCCGGTAAGAAGCCCGTCTCCGAACAGGATCCTGGTCCCCACGCGGGCCTTTTTCCCCGGCTTTACCAGAGTTTCCCAGATATCATGTTCCTTCCGCTTCAGAAGAAGAAGCTCGATCTTAGCCTGAGTTCCCTCCTTCACACCGAACAGTCTGGCCGGGATAACCTTTGTGTTATTCACCACCAGGCAGTCGCCCGGATTCAGAAAATCCACAATATCCCGGAATATATGATGCTCGATATCACCGTTTTTTTTATCCAGCACCAGGAGTCTGGAGCTGGACCGGTCTTCCAGAGGATCCTGTGCAATCAGCTCCTGGGGCAGATCAAAATAAAAATCTGATGTTTTCATATGCTCTTCTTTCCTGTTTACTGACGCAGTTCAATGCCCATGGACTCCAGTGCCTTCAGGATCTTCTTCATAGCTCCCGAAATCTCCGCTTCCTCCAATGTCTTCTCTTTGGAACGGAATACGATGGAATATGCCAGAGACTTATATCCCGCTTTAATCTGGCTTCCCTCATATACATCGAACAGCTGATAGCTCTCCAGATTCTTTCCGCCGCGCTGCTCGATCACGGCCTCGATATCTCCGGCCAGAATTTCCTTCGGCACTACCATGGAAATATCACGGGTCACTGCAGGGAATCTGGCAATTCCCTCATACTTGCGGTCGAAGGATGCAAACGGAAGAATCGCCGGCATGTCCAGTACAGCTATATACGCGCGTTCTCCGATTCCATACGTATCAGCCACCTCCGGATGAAGCTCTCCCAGGAATCCGATCACCGTCTTATCATACACAATATTCGCCTGTCTTCCGGGATGAAGGAAGGGCTTCTGCGCGTTCGGATCGTAGGTTTCCTTTTTATTCATTCCGATCTTGTCCAGGAATTCCTCCACCACCCCTTTCATGGTATAGAAATCGCCATCCCCGTACATGCCAAGAGTGAACTGCATCCGCTCCTCGGGAAGCTCCGTAAGGGGCAGCTGCTTCGGAAGGTAAATATTTCCCAGCTCATACAGCCGCACATTTTTGTTTCTGCGGTTGTAATTGGTTGCAAGAGAGGTCAGCATACCATTCAGAGAAGTGGTTCTCATAATGCTGAAGTCCTCACCCAGAGGGTTGGAGATCGTAACCACATTTCTGAGACTGCAGTCTTCGGGAATCCGAAGCCGGTCGAACACCTTCGGGCTTTCAAAGGAATAGGTCATCCCCTGGCTGAAGCCGCAGAATTCCGCAATATCTCTGGCAATTGCCTCGATCCTCATCTTAAAGCTCAGCTTTCCGGTGGTAGCTTCTCCGGAGGGCAGCGTGGTCGGTATATTGTCATAGCCGTAGAATCTTGCCACTTCCTCTGCCAGATCCGCCGGACGGAGAAGATCCTGTCTCCAGGAAGGAACAATTACCTCAGAGGTCTTTTCATCGAAGCCCAGGTCGATCTTCTTAAAATAACCGATCATCGTTTCGCGGTCAATATCCGTTCCCAGAAGGCGGTTCACGTATTCCGGATCAAAAGGAACACGGTTTCCGGTGCGGACTCTGCTGTACACATCCACAACTCCTCCCACCACTTCTCCGGCTCCCAGCTCCTCAACCAGCTGGCAGGCACGGTTGATGGCATCCAGTGCGGTATTCGGATCCAGTCCTTTTTCGAACTTTCCGGAAGCATCGGTACGAAGTCCGACTTTTTTGCTGGAAAGACGGATGTTTGTACCGTCGAAGCACGCAGCCTCAAAGAGCATTGTCTGTACGTGATCTGTGATCATGGAGTTCTCTCCTCCCATGATTCCGGCGATACCTACCGCTTTATCCGCATCACAGATCATCAGGACAGAGCTGTCCACCTGACGTTCCTGTCCGTCCAGTGTAACAAATTTTTCTCCATCCTCCCCTCTTCGTACAATAATTTCATGGCCTGCGATCGTATCCAGATCATACGCATGCATCGGCTGTCCGAATTCTTCCATCACATAATTGGTGATATCCACAATATTGTTAATGGGACGGATTCCGTGAGCTGCCAGACGGCGCTGCATCCATACCGGAGACGGAGCAATCCTGATATTTTTCACAACTCTCGCACAGTATCTGGGACACAGGTCCGTATCCTTCACGGTTACTTTTATATAATCATTGACATTTTCACTGTTTCCCGTCGGAGTAATCACAGGCGGAAAGAAATCCTTCCGGAAGGTTGCTGCCGCTTCTCTGGCAAGTCCCACAACGGAGAAGCAGTCCACACGGTTGGAGGTGATCTCATACTCTACTACCACATCATCCAGGCCAAGGGCTTTTACCGCATTTTCCCCGACAACCGCATCCTCACCGAAAATGTAAATACCGGATTCCGGAGCCTCCGGATACATATCTCTGGTGGAGCCCAGCTCCTCAATGGAACAGAGCATACCGTTGGATTCCACACCGCGCAGCTTTCCTTTCTTGATCCTGATTCCTCCCGGCGTCATCTTTCCGTCGTGTCCTCCGGCGACCTTACCTCCGTCCAGAACAACGGGAACCTTATCCCCTTCCTTTACATTGGGTGCTCCGGTCACAATCTGCAGAGGAGTTCCGGCACCCACGTCCACCTGACAGATGATCAGCTTATCCGCATCCGGGTGTTTCTCAATCTTCAGGATCTGGCCGATCACGATCTTTTCCAGATCCTCATCCTTCTTCTCATATCCTTCCACCTTGGAACCGGACAGGGTCATGGCGTCCGCAAACTCCTGCGCCTCCACATCCAGATCCGGAACATAGGCTTTTAACCATGCTAAAGACGTATTCATCGTATGTTTCCTCCCTCTCCTAGAACTGTTTCAGGAACCGCATGTCATTCTCATACAGCAGTCTCATGTCATCAATCTCATATTTCAGAAGCGCTATACGCTCCAGGCCCACACCGAACGCAAAGCCGGTATACTCCTCAGGATCAATACCGCACATCTCAAATACATGCGGGTGTACCATACCGCAGCCCAGGATCTCGATCCAGCCTTCACCTTTGCAGAATCGGCAGCCCTTGCCTCCGCATTTGAAGCAGCTTACATCCATCTCTGCACTGGGCTCTGTGAACGGGAAATGGTGCGGACGGAATTTGGTCTTTGTGTTCTCACCGAACAGCTCCTTGGCAAATACCTCCAGCGTTCCCTTCAGGTCTGCAAAAGTAATGTTCTTATCCACAACCAGTCCTTCAATCTGATGGAAGGACGGAGAATGGGTGGCATCCACCTCGTCGGCACGGAATACTCTTCCCGGAGCGATCATACGGATCGGAAGCTTTCCCTGCTCCATGATACGCGCCTGTACCGGAGATGTCTGGGTACGAAGCACAATATCCTTATTGATATAAAAAGTATCCTGCTCATCCTTTGCCGGATGATTGGCAGGAATGTTCAATTTTTCAAAATTGTACAGATCATATTCCACCTCAGGGCCTTCCACAACCTCATAGCCCATACCGACAAAAATACGTTCCACCTCTTCCAGCGCGATCGTATTCGGATGACGGTGTCCCACATTGTTCTTCCTTGCCGGGAGCGTTACATCAATCACTTCATTTTTCAGCCGTTCCTCACGGATGGCCTCCTCCATGCGCTTTTTCGTCTCCTCCAGCGCCTTCTCGATTTCCGCCCGTGTCTCATTGACCATCTGGCCGATGATCGGACGTTCCTTCGCATCCACATCCTTCATGCTCTTAAGTACAGCCGTCAGCTCTCCCTTTTTCCCAAGGAAGGCAACTCTTACATCATTCAGTTTCTCCAGGGCATCGGAGGCCTGAATCTGCTTCAGCGCTTCTTCTCTGATGCTGTTAAGCTTCTCTCTCATCTTTCTTCTCCTCTCACATTTCTGAAGGTAAAGGATGGCGCCCGGCTCGCAGCGAACAAAAACAAAACAGCCTTATCCCTGAAAGGGACGAGGCTGTCGCGGTACCACCCTATTTCCCGGAAAAAGATCCGGGCACTCTTCTCTGCGTAACGTGCAGTCGATCCGTCATTTCTTACTCTCTTTCGGAAATGCAGCTCCGGTGGGAAATTCAGCTTCTGCCTGAACCAAAGAGGACTCGCAGCCGGTGATCCTCTCTCTCTTGTGGAAAACAGCAGCCTACTGTACACCTTCCATGCCTTTTCATTCTTTGTAGATAACTATCCGTTATTTTATCGGAATCTTTTGTCATTATACCCACACCCCGGGTTCCTTGTCAAGCATCTTTTTACGCCTTCAGCCTTCCTCTCCGGTCAGGGCAGCCAGGATATCTGAAGGCTTCAGGGACCTGATTTCAAGAAATTCCTCCCGCTCGTGAATGCGGTCCAGATAATGTGCATCGGAATTGCAGATGATCCGGCATTCCTTCAGATAAGGATTCTGTTCTCTCAGCTTTGGCGCATGCGCTCTGTCCTCCACCTCCACACAGCGAAACCGGCTGTCGGGCGGAACGAAACCAAGGTTATGAAGAAGGCTGTTGGAGCTTTTTTCAATGTGTGCAGGAATCATAATTCCTCCGAAGCGCTCGACGATCTCCGGAACATAATCAAAGGAGATATCCGTACTGTTGATCAAAAGATGTTCCACTTTTCCGGAAATCTCATCCTTCTCATTATAAATCAGCTGCCGTCCGAAGATATCCTCCCGGTTCGGAAACGGCATCAGATGCTCATATACATATGTATCAAACCGCATGGCATCCGAAAGCCCGGCAAACAGGCAGAGCACATGAACCTCCTCCTGTGTGGTAAGCTCCATACCGGGGATCACGGTCACACCGTATTTTTCGGCGAATTTCATAACTGCCGGACAGTTTTTGCAGGAATTATGATCGGTCAGTGCAATCACATCCAGCCCCTTTATGGCCGCCATTCCCACGATATTAGCCGGTGTCATATCCTCATCCCCGCATGGGGAAAGGCAGGAATGGATATGCAGGTCGTAGCTGATCCTAAGCATCGAGAAGCTTCTGTACCTTCAGTGCCGTATCAAAAATCGGTTCATTCACCGCAAATACCGTGATTCCCTGCTGTGCAGCCTTCTGAATACATGTCTCATCCAGCTTCATGCCCTCTGCAAGCACGATACAGGACGCCTCTGTAAGCGCTGCCACCGCCAGTGTATTGATGTTTGCCATCACCGTTACCCAGCAGCCCCCGGCCGGCGCTTTCCCCATGGCAACACTCAGAAGATCACAGCAGAACGGCTTGCTGATCCTCGCCTCCGGCTGATCTCCCATATTAATCAGTTCAAATATATTTTTCTCTGCTAATTCTCTGACTGTCATATACGTTTCCTTCCCCGCCAGCTGCCCGGGCAGCCGCAATCATTATCATTCAGACTATCCTTCAGGATCCGGATTCCTCCTCCAGATCCTCTTTCAGAGGTGTTTTCTGCTCCGGCTGCGGTTTTACCCCGATGGTATCATCCAGCTTTGCAATATCCATGGACATTTTGTTGATATACTGACGCGCCGTATCGATGTATTCCTTCACATTTTCTTCTGTTACCACTTCATTGTTGGCAAATTCCCTTGCATATCTGGACAGAAGATGCAGCCGGTCCTTCAGAATATGGATACAGGCATTTTCGGTCGCCACGCCTCGGACGATATCCTCCGCCAGCGCCCGGCAGGAGGGAGCCCCGCAGCAGCCGCAGTCCAGTCCGGGAAATTTCTTCTGCAGCTCATCCACCTGCTTCATCAGAGAGATGCTCTCCATGAAACTGCTTCCCAGCTGGAACACCGGTTCATACTCCACTTTGCTGTTCCAGAGAATATCTTCCTCTTCCACCGCAAGCATATCCTCCAAAGCTGTCTCGGGAAGTTCCTTCCCCAGCTTCAGGATCTTGGCCCTTGCCACAAACGGATTTTCAATATTCAGCACACCGCCCACACAGCCGCCGTCACAGGCGTTCAGCTCAATGAACGGAACCTTTTCAAACTTTTCATCCTCCAGGTCCTCCAGGACGTTGATGACACTTAAAATGCCGTCCGCCGCAATATAATCCTTCTCTCCCAGGGAGCGCGCTTCACCGCCGCTTCTTCCCCAGGCAATTCCGGTGCTGCCTCCTTTTCGAAGATGCTGCACCTGCTTCTGGGCCTCGGTCAGATAGGGAAGGATAATACGGTAGATATCCTTAATGGCCAGCACCACATCGATCTCACTCTTCTCCGTTCCCATCGGGGCCTGCACATAACTGACCTTGGAGGGACAGGGCGCGATGTAGACAATTCCTATCTTTTCCGACGAAAGTCCGGTCTCTCTCATAGCCTTCTTTCTTGCGGTACGGGCAGCTACCTCTGCGGGAATATGGAACGGAAGCAGATGATCGATCAGATTCGGGAAACGAACCCGAATAAGCCGCAGCACCGTAGGACAGGCAGTACTGATGATCGGCCACAGATCCTCATGCTCCCGGATGTATTGCTTGGTCTTTTCCGTGAGCACCTCCGCAGCACTGGACACCTCCACAATATCATCAAAGCCCATCAGCTTCAGAGCCGTAAGAAGGATATCCACATCCTCCAGATGCTGAAACTGACTGTACAGCGCCTGGGACGGCAGGGCAACCATGTAGTCGAACTTTCCCACCAGGTCTCCCTTCAGCTTGTTTCTCTTCGAGGATTTGGCATGCTGCTTGCAGGAACGGACACATTCCCCGCAGTCGATACAGTATTTATTGATCACCCGGGCTTTCCCGTCCCGTACCCGGATCGCACCGGTCGGACATCGCTTGATACAGTTATAACAGCCCGTACAATTTTTCTCCTCCAGATATACAGAATGAAAAAACTTATCCATTATCTAATTCCTCTCTCTGTGTCTTCTCCTCATACATGGCTTTGTGGCTGCAGCTTTATGACAAGCGTTACCGTTGTTCCAACGCCCAGCGTTGTCTCTATTTTCATATCATCGGAATATTTCTTCATGTTCGGAAGTCCCATGCCTGCTCCGAAGCCCAGGGAACGGATCTGATCCGAAGCGGTGGAATATCCGGCCTGCATTGCCTTGTCGATATCCTTAATTCCGGGTCCGACATCCTGAAGCACAATAATGATCTCATCCATGGTGATATCCACCGTAATCTCACCGCCGTTGGCATGAATGACCATGTTGATCTCACCCTCATACATGGAAATGGCGACCTTTCGCACAACCTCCGGTGGAAACCCCATTTTCTTCAGCTTATTCTTCACATCACTGCTGGCCTCTCCAGCTGATTTGAAATCATCTGCGCTCACCCTGTACTTCAGTGTCATAATGCTGTCACTCAATTTCATCACCTCCACACAAGCCTGCCTGATAAAGGATTCCACATGCCTCAAACATGGTAAGATCTGTTCTCAGCACACAAAGAAGCCCATCCTTTGCCAGCTCAAGGATATGCTCGTCCGGAGATTTTCCGCGTACAAAGACCACGCAGGAAATGTCCACCATCTCAGCCGTCCGGATCACCTGCGGATTGCACAGACCGGTAAGAAGCAAAGGATGTCCCTTAACCTGTGCAAGCACATCACTCATCATATCGGACGCATAGACCGATTTCACATCATAGTTCTGCAGGTAATCTTCTCCGCAAAGTGCGGTCGCATGAAGCAGCTCTTGAACGTTTATCAGTAACATCCCTTTTCCTCCCCGCATTAATATCTTTCGCTATTATAACATGCCGGATAACATTTTCAAAGTAATAATAGCTTTTTATCCCTGAAAATGCTATAATGAAACACAATAACGAAGGAAGGAACAAAGATGCCTTATGATGACCGAGATTTCTTTAAATATTCTGGATATTGCAGAAAATTCCATAAGAGCCTCTGCCAGCCTCGTCACCATTGATGTAACGATAGATACCGCTGCAGACCGGCTCCGGGTATTCATAGGGGATGACGGCTGCGGCATGACACCGGAGCAGCTGGCCCATGCAGAGGATCCGTTCTTTACCACCCGTACGACCCGTAAAGTGGGACTTGGCATTCCCTTTTTCAAAATGGCTGCCGAGAGCGCCGGAGGAGATTTCTCCATATGGTCCAGACCCGGCAAGGGAACCATCGTCCAGGCAGACTTTGGCCTCAGCCACATTGACCGCATGCCCCTGGGAGACATATGCGGAACCATCCATACCCTGATCGTTTTCAATCCCGGTACGGACTTTCTTTTTACCTATACCTATGATCAGAAATCCTTTCATCTGGATACCAGGGAATTTCGGGAGATTCTGGGAGATGTCCCCTTTGATGTCCCGGAAGTTTCCAGCTATATTGCAGACTATCTGAAGGAGAACAAACAGGAGACGGACCAGGGAGCGATCCTGTAGAGTACGAACAAAACCGAAAAAACGGCCATGTGAATAAAAGGGAGGCTGCTGTCTGAACCGTACAGGTGCTTAAGACAGCTGCTTCCCTTTTACAGTGCATCCGGTATTCTATTCAATTACACTTTTGCACCTTCTTCGGATTCCTCCAGTCTTCTCGCTTCCCTCCGGATGAATTTTTTCCTTCTGGCTCTCTCCCGCATTTCACGGAATTTTCCTTCATAATAAGAATTGATGGCAGCTCCGATCATTACGATATACATACAGGCATAGAGCCAAAGCATCACGATGATCAGCGTAGTAAGACTTCCGTAGGTACGGGAGTAATTGCTGTACTGATCCACATAAATGGAGAAGAAAAAGGAAAAACCGGACCATGCGGCCGCCGTAAACATGGCTCCGGGCACCTGAAGAAGGATCGCCGCCCTCCGGTTCGGAAGAAACCGGTATATAAAGGTGAAGAATAATACCAGAACTCCCAGCATCAGAAGGGTTCGGAAGCTGATGATACATGCGGTAATCTGTTCCAGAACCGGAAAACGTCCGCGAAACAGCTCATGCAGCTGATTGCCGAACACCATGATGGACAGGCTGAGCACCACCGATGCAATAAGCAGCACAGTATACACCGCAGAACGAAGCCGAAGCGCAATATAATTACGTGTCTCATTTACCTTGTATATACAGTTGAAGCCTCTGGTCATCGCCAGAACGCCCTTTCCGGCAGACCAGGCAGTGGCAATCGCCGTCACTGGAATGAGACTGGTGGAACGGTTATACACATCATCGATAATCCCCAGGATCATCGGATAAACAGCTCCGGGCACATTTTCCGAAAAAACCTTCTGTATCATGGCCTCACTCACCGGCGTATATTTCATAAGTGCCAGCAGCAGCATGATGATGGGAATGAAGGAAAGCATGGTAAAATAAGCCGTCTGTGCCGCATATGCGCTCACATGGTCCTCTCCCATCCGCTTGATGAAATCCATCAGCATTCGATATAGAAATCTGAATGTTTTCATTCCCATTCTCCTCTGTACACAATAGAAATCATTTTCCTGCTGCGCCTATCATATCTTATTTTCCTCCAAAACGCAACACATCAAAAAGGCGTCCTTCATTTTTTCAACAGCTATCCCGTCATAAAAAAAATTCAGAATTTCCTGATATCCTTTTCCCTCCGCAGCCATGGCATTCGCCCCATTCTGGCTCAGGCCGACTCCGTGTCCGTAGCCTCCGCCTTCGATCCGAAGAGTGTTCAGCATCCCATCCTTCTGCTCCCGCGTCAGGACGAAAAAAGCGCTGGGAAGAAGCGTTCCTGCCTTTACGGTGCTTTCATCCTGCCGGAGGATTTCCATCCCGCTTTCACAGAGCACTTTCCGGACAGCATATTCCGTATCGATCCGGACAGAGCCTTTTGTTCCGTCAATATAAAGAGAAAACAAGGCTCCCCCTTCCATCCGTTCTCCTTCCCGGATATCGGTGATGTCCCCCAGTGTTGGTACCGCTCCGTCGCCGTAGCTTCCGTCCTTCCTCTTCACCTTCACGGTTTCCGGCGCGCTCTGCGCCAGCGCACTCACACGCATAAGGATCCCATTCCTATATGCCTCCCCGTTTCCTGCAGTGCTCCATCGGTACCAGCTTAAGCCGCTCTCATAATCCGTTCCGTTTTCATCGGACACCTGACGGGATTTCAGATAGGGCAGCTGTGCATCCCTTCCCCACACCTCTGCCGATGTGGTACAGCCGCAGGAGGTGGAAAAATAATAAGCAGTGATCACTTCATTATCATAAACCGCCACCTCTCCTGCCGTATCATAAACGGCCCTTGTGGAAGCCTCCGTGCGGGGAACATTATTATATACCTGACTGCTGACGCTGTCATCCACATGGGCACCATAGGCCTGATACCGACTTTCCCGGATCTGGCAAAAGGCATAGCTTCTCGCGCACACGGCCTGGGCCTTTAATGCCTCCGGCTCATAGGACGAGGGCATCTCACTGGGCACAACTGAACACAGATAAACCTCAAGTCCCACCTCGTTTACGAGAAGAAGCCCGTCTTCCCTTCGATTCACCTCCAGAATCCCGGAATATTCCGGATTTCCAAGACTTCGTTCCACAGACAGCACCTTCATTCTTCCGTCCTCTTCATCCGGGATCAGCCGGATACGCTCTTCCATATCCAGATACTCCGGACGAAAAACGAGCTCCTCTCCTGCCGGAATTTTCTCCTCACCATCCCCGGTCACCATGGTCACGTCACCTTCCGGAACGATCCGTATTTCCTCATGCATCAGCCCTGTATATCCCGTACGTCCGATAACAACACGAATCCTTGTCATATCCGGAGGCGCCTTTACGATGCCTGCACAGATCATTCCGTCCGCAGCAATAAATTCGGCAATATCATATCCCACCACCAGCCGGGAAGCATCCAGCTCTCTGGGTGTCTCATAATCCTCATAAATCCGAAAATCCTCTGAAAGCGGAAGCACTCCATAGCCCTCCAGCTCGATTTTATCATCATATACCGAAAGAATCCTTCCCCTGATCGTCTCTTTCTTTATCCGGACAGCATGAACCGCTCCGTCCGTAAGGCAGATATCCGCCACATGCTCATAATCATAGGAGCCGTCCATGGCTCCCGCAAGACGAACAGGATAGTTTTCAATCAGCACCGTTAGACCATCCGGCCGGGCATCCAGTATGTAAACATTATTCAGCCAGAACTCTTCCGAAGGCAGCGCCCGGATCCCGGAAATCACCTCATAGCCATCTTCTGTCTTATCCGAAAGCTCCGCCTCTGCCCTGCGTCCGGGGAAACCGGAAACATCCAGTCTGGTTCGGAAAACTCCCTGATCCGTCAGTACAAGGTCCTCTGCAAGGCCATCCACATTCTCTGAGGTTCCCAGTATGAAAAGCTTTGCTTTCTGCCCCTGCTCCCCCTGGCTGCTTTCCTCCTGTCCATTCTCCGGCTGTTTTCCGCCCCGATTCTCTGTCAGCTTCAGAAGCTTCAGCACCAACGCCGCGCACAGAAGCAGAAGAATCCATAAAAGCTGTCTTCGATACAATCTGCTACCTTTCAAAATTCCTCCTTCGGCAAAAGAACAAACAACAGGCAGTATATTCCGCCCGGAAAGAAAAAGCAGCCTTTCGGCTGCTTTTTATCTTTTGTACACCCAAAATGCCGTTTCCTGCTATTTTGACTCCTAGCCCAGGCTAGGTGGGTAACCTCAACTTGTCTTCTGCCTTCCACTACAAAGGAGGCCTGGCATCCAACCAAGCGATCTTGGAATCCCATAAAAGTAAATGTAGGTTCAAAATTGCAGGGTATCGAACATCCCAGGATAATTCCATTCGTTCTTTACTTCGCTCTTATTATATCTCATACTATGTAAATTATCAATCAAAAATTCTTACAAAGCATGAAAAAATTGGCAGTTTTTGCCTATATTTTGGCTGTGCAGATTCCATAAACCCAGAGAATCACAGGATATTCATGGCTGAGCTGGAACCAATCCGGTCACATCCCGCCTCAATAAAGGCCTCCATCGCTTCTCTGGTACGGATCCCTCCCGCTGCCTTGATCTTTACATCCGGGCCGATGTATTTCTTAAACAGTTCAATATCCTCAAGAGCCGCGCCGGCACTTCCAAAGCCCGTGGAGGTCTTGATATAGTCTGCCCCAGCCGCTGTCACGGCTCTGCACATGGCGATCTTTTCCTCCGTTGTCAGGTAACAGGTCTCAATAATCACTTTAAGGATCTTTCCTTCACAGACCTTTCGCACTGCACGGATTTCATCCTCCACTTTATCATAATCCCCATTCTTCACATCGGTAATATTGATCACCATATCCACTTCCCGGGCTCCGTCCGCCACCGCCTGACGCGCCTCTTCCACCTTGGCTGAGGTTACACTGTATCCAAGCGGAAAACCGATCACCGTACAGATATCCAGCGTTTCTCCATAAGCATCGTGCACTCTCCTGATATAATTGGGCGGAATACATACGGATGCCATCTGACAGGCCACTGCCTCATCACAAAGCTTTCTTATATCCTCCCATGTGCAGAACGCTTTCAAAGCGGTGTGATCTACTCTTTTCAAAATATCCTTCGTGTCCATTTCTTGCCCTCCTTCTTGATACTCTTCCAGTATATCCTTTTCTATTTTACCTCTTTTTTCTCCTGAAGGAAACCTGTTTTTCTTTTATTCTTACCCTCGGAATACTCCCTTTTGTCTATTTTTCGACATTTTCCATCCTTTTTCACGTATATTTCTACTTCAAATTGTTAATTTTTCATAAAGACTTTCCGGTTTTAATTGTGCGAAAAATGCTTCTGTGATAAAATGATGGCATCTTTTTTACCGGTCTGCCGCGTAAAAATATCAGAAAGGACGTGTGTTGCATGAATTCAAATATCTATTCTGATATTTCACCGGAAATACTCTCCTTGTCCAGGCTGGCACAGGATTCCAGTGAAATCAACCCGGAACTCTATACCAAGTACGAGGTGAAGCGAGGCTTACGCGACATCAACGGCAAGGGCGTGCTTGCCGGTCTTACCGACATTTCCGCCATCACCTCCTATACCATCGAGGACAACGAAATGATTCCCTGTGAGGGAAAACTCTACTACCGGGGAATCAACATCAAGGATCTGGTGAACGGCTTTATCTCAGAGAACCGCTTTGGCTTTGAGGAAATCACCTATCTGCTTCTGTTCGGCTCTCTTCCGGACAAAATGGAGCTTTTGTCCTTCACAAATCTTCTGGCCAACTACCGCACGCTGCCAACCAGCTTCGTGCGGGATATTATCATGAAGGCTCCCAGCCAGGATATGATGAACACGCTGGCCCGAAGCGTTCTTACTCTGTATTCTTATGATGACAGAGCAGATGACATTTCCATTCCCAATGTACTGCGTCAGTGTCTTCAGCTGATCAGTCTCTTCCCTCTTTTGTCTATCTACGGATATCAGGCCTACAGCCATTATCATGACGGAAATAGCCTTTTTATCCATGCACCGAAGCCGGAGCTCTCCACGGCGGAAAATATTCTCCACATTCTTCGCCCGGACAGCAGCTTCACCGAATTTGAAGCCCGCATTCTGGATATTGCTCTGGTGCTCCATATGGAACACGGCGGCGGAAACAATTCCACCTTTACCACCCATGTAGTTTCCTCCTCCGGAACAGACACCTATTCAGCCATCGCTGCCGCTCTCGGCTCTCTGAAGGGTCCGAAGCACGGCGGTGCCAATGTCAAGGTGGTAAAGATGTTTCAGGATATGAAGGAGCAGGTAAAGGACTGGAAGGACGAAGACGAGGTATCGGCCTATCTTACCCGGCTTCTGAACAGGGAAGCCTTCGACCATGCGGGTCTGATTTACGGTATGGGCCACGCAGTCTATTCTCTCTCCGATCCCAGAGCGGATATTTTCCGCTCCTTTGTGAAGAGGCTGGCCCAGGAAAAAGGACGCCAGGATGAATATGAACTGTATTTTCTCACGGAACGGCTGGCAAAGGAAGTGATTGCCAAAGAGCGGAAAATATATAAGGGTGTCAGTGCCAATGTGGATTTTTACAGCGGTTTTGTCTACAGCATGCTGGATCTTCCGACCGAGCTGTTCACTCCGATTTTTGCCATGGCCCGTATCGTCGGCTGGAGTGCACACCGTATTGAGGAACTGAATAACGGAGGAAAGATCATCCGGCCGGCTTACAAAAGCATTGCCAGACACCGGGACTATACTCCGCTGAAAAAACGTTAAATGAAAGACTTTTACAGACAAAAGACCAACGTTTCGCGGCATCCTGCACAGCTTTGGTCTTTTGTCTTTATTTTTTTACACTCTGGCTTCCGCGTTTGATACTTTTCTTAGCGGTATCCCAGTATTTCTTATAAAGTCTGCTTCCCTGAAAGCCAACCCAGATCAGCACGATCATAAACAGAGCAAGTACCCCAAGCAGTACCGCCAAAGGAACCACAAGCACCCCGAAACTGCTCAGCAGACAAAGCACCGAAGCTGCCAGTGCGGTCACAGCCAGGAGCAGAAGCTTCGGCGAAGCCTCCCGTATGTAGCCCTGCTTATCCAGGCATTTTTCCACATCTACTTCTTTATTCAGAAGAATTCCCGTTTTGATCTCTCCCCTGATCTGAAGACAATACCAGTGATATCCGATATATATCGCCGCAGCAAGGAAGATCAGATCCATAAAGCCAAACGTATCATTCATATGCACTACCCCTTATCTTCTGTGCACCTGTTAATCGCAAATACCAAGGAAACGGCAGATCACGTCCTCCATCTGCGAGGCTTCACATACCGTGTCGTGCAGCACCTTCGCCGTACGGATCTCCTCGATCGCCTTCGGCACCGGTGTTCCCGAAATTCTGGAGAGTTCATCCACCAGTTCGAAATCTCCAAGTGCATTATATTTTGAATCGATCGCCCCCATAACACTTCTGGTAAATTTATAAGGGCTGGCTGTGGATGCTATCACAGTCTTTGTTTTATCCTTCGTATCCGCACAGTACTTGCGGTATACCGCCGCACCTACTGCCGTATGAGTATCCATTACATACCCGGTATCCTCATACACTTCCCTTATCATCGCAGCCGTCTCCTGCTCCGATGCATAGTTTCCGTAGAAATCCTCCAGGCGGGAGCGCATTTCATCCGTGATCTGATAAGAGCCTCTGGAAGAAAGCTCTGCCATAAGCTTCCGGTTGCATTCGGCATCCTCACCGGAAATTTTGTAGATCAAACGCTCCAGATTACTGGAAATCAGAATGTCCATGGACGGAGAAGAGGTCAGGACAAATTCCCGGTTCCGGTCATAGATTCCGGTGGAGAAGAAATCATAGAGAACCTTATTCTCATTGGATGCGCAGATCAGCTTCCCGATCGGAACACCGATGCCCTTGGCCAGGTAGGCCGCAAGAATATTGCCGAAATTTCCGGTGGGCACCGTCACATTGATCTTCTCATTTTCTGAGATCTCCCCGTTTTCCAGAAGCTTTACATATGCATACACATAATATACCACCTGCGGAATCAGGCGGCCGATATTGATTGAGTTAGCGGAAGAAAACTGGAAGCCTGCCGCTGCCATCTTCTCTGCCATCTTCTTATCGCCGAAAATTGCTTTCACGCCGCTCTGAGCATCATCGAAATTGCCATGGATGCCAACCACAAAGGTATTGTCTCCCTTCTGGGTGATCATCTGCTTTTCCTGAATCGGGCTGACACCGTTCTTCGGATAAAATACGACGATCTTCGTTCCGGGCACATCCGCGAAGCCGGCCAATGCTGCCTTTCCGGTATCGCCGCTTGTAGCAGTCAGGATTACGATCTCATGATCCGCGTGATTCTTCTTCGCCGCCGTGGTCATCAGGTGCGGAAGAATAGACAGGGCCATATCCTTAAATGCAATGGTTGCTCCATGGAACAGCTCCAGGTAATAGGCCTTTCCCACCTTTGCGATCGGTGCGATCTCTTTTGTGTCAAACTTGTCATCATATGCCTGCCGGATGCAGCTTCTCAGTTCCTCCTCGGTGAAATCCGAAAGGAAAAGCTTCATCACCTCATACGCGATCTCCTGGTAAGACATATTTACCATATCCTTCATGGAAATATCCAGCGCAGGAATCCGTTCCGGCATAAAAAGTCCTCCGTCATCGGAAAGTCCCTTTAAAATTGCCTGGGATGCAGTAACTGCAATATCATTGCTTCTTGTACTTTTGTATAACAGATCCATCGTACCATTCCTTTTCTATGTAGTTGCCGGGCCTTTTTCTGCCCGGCGGCCGGATACCCTGCCCCGGCCTGCTGGTTTCGCAATGCATTATAGCACAGATCCCTTTTTCAAACAAGCTATATCGTATAAAATTCATGGCCGCCGTGATCTGCCACCTTGGTCAGACATCGGTCAAACCAGCGCATATTGGATGCAGACGCGTAGCTTCTTGCTGCAAAGTACAGAGCGCCGTTGGAATAATCCTCTCCGGACAGAGCACGCTCAACGGCTTCCTTCGTCTCACCGGAAGGGGTTACCCGATTGATTCTTCCGTTGGATACCGGAGAGAACTGCCCTTTGGCATAAACCACCTCATAAACGGAATCCGGAAATTTTTCATGAGCCACCCGGTTGAGTATCACATTGGCCACCATGATTTTTCCAACCATATCCTCTCCGGATGCCTCTGCCTCCACAATTCTGCACAGGGTATCATAATCCCTTACATTGTACACAGTATTCGTGTAAGCCACTGTCATGACTTCCTTCTGGGGTCCCACCAGGCTCTCATAGCTGTATGCTTTTGCACTCGCCGCCGTCACGATTTCCTGTTCTATATCACTTACCAGTCCGGCTGCCAGCATCACCATCACAGCGGATATCACCAGCATCACCGACATGCGTTTCTTTCCTGAGTCTTTCCATAATTTCATGATCTTGTCACTCCTTTCAGACCCGTGAAATATTACATCACAAGTTCACATTATGTCACAACTTTGTAATAATGTTAATATCTTTTTAATATTTTCGGCGACTTAATCAAATTTTATGCATGATATTTTCAAAAAATAACTTACTTACACAAAGAATTTTTCCCTGTTTTTCTATGTTTTATACACTATTACAACAAAAAAGTGCAAAAAAATACCCCTTCTCAGTTTTCTGAGAAAAGGTATTATTAACATTTATGTAATATTTTCAGTCCTTCACAAGGTCCGAAAATTCTCCCTGAACAAAAGCGGCCAGCGTCTCAGGATGAATAAAAATCTGCTCTCCCCGGATGCCTCCGCTGATGGCAATTTCATCAAACAGTACTGCTGTCTCATCAATATAGGTCGGAAATTTCTTTTTCATTCCAATGGGAGAACAGCCTCCCCGGATATATCCCGTAGTCGGAAGCAGCTCCTTCATGGGAAGCATCTCCACCTTTTTGGTTTTACAGGCTTTTGCAACCTTTTTCAAATCCAGCTCCTGATCCACCGGAATGCAGCACACATAGTGCTCTCCCTTCTCATCCTTCAGCACAAGTGTTTTAAAAATCTGCTCACAGGGCTGTCCCAGCTGTGCAGCCACATGCACGCCGGAAAGATCTGATTCATCCACCTCATATTCCATGGTCCGATAGGAAATTCCCGCGCTGTCCAGCTGCCGCATTGCATTGGTTTTTGTCTTTTCTCTTGCTGCCTTATCCTTCGCCATGCCCTTTACTCCTCCTCAAACAAGTCCTTTACTCAATTCCAAGCATCCGGTAAACATAATCTTTCCGGTCCTTTTTCGTCGGAAATACTTCCCTGGCATTTTTTACGGAAGCGGTGTCCACATCTACCGTAAACAATCCCTCTCCCAGGAAGGGGCCGCCCAGCGCCTTCCCTTCTGCATCCACTGCCATACTTTTTCCGACATAGGGAATTTTTCCTCCCATGCCCACGCGGTTAATTCCTACCATAATGCATTGATTCTCCAGGGCTCTCGCCTTCAGAAAAATCTCCCATGCATCCATTCTTGCCTCCGGCCAGCTTGCCGGCACAACGATCATATCTGCCTTCCTGGAGGCAGCCTGAAACACCTCCGGAAAACGCAGGTCATAACAGATCAGCGGGCTGACACAGCAGTCCTCTACCATACAAAAAGAAAGCGCATCTCCTCCATCGTAGTATTCCCCTTCTCTTCCATAGGTGAACGGATGAATCTTTGCATAATCGCACAGTACCTCCCCTTCCGGAGAAAGGATGGCATAGCGGTTCCGTCCTCTTTTATTTTCCTTACGCTCCACATAGCCGATTCCGATATACATTCCGTACTTTTTGGCCAGCGCACAGAAATAATCCCGGGTAACAGGGGCCTCCTTTGCCTCACCGATCCGCTCTACATGCATGGAAAACCCGGTCATACTCATCTCCGGGAAAAGAAGGAACTCCACGCCTTTTTCTTTTCCTTCTATAATATATTGTTCCGCCTTTTGATAATTTGTCTCTTTATCCTCCCAGATCATATCCATCTGTGCAAGTCCCAGCCTCATGTTTCCCATCCTTTCCTATTATCCGGTGTGATTCCGGCTCAATAACCCTTCACCCGAAAATCCAGCTCCGGCATGGGCTCTCTTTTTTCCTCCTCATAGCTCATCACCCGGGCATAGCCGTTGCCCCTGAGCATCAGCCCCGTAAACCGGTCAATATCCACCGGGTATCCCTGGACTTCCATTTCCACCTTTCCGTCATACCGGTTCTTCACCCACCCGGTCAGATGGCAGCATTCTGCCTGATGTCTCACATACCATCGAAAGCCCACACCCTGAACGATCCCGTCCACCAGCATATATTTCCGTATCTTTCTTTCGTCCATCGCTGCTCCTCTCTGGTCCGTCTTTTTTCCGGAAAGGAAAAATGCCCTCCGAAAGCCGCGTTTCCGGCATTTTGGGGGCATTTATATTTTCCGTAACGGCAGCTACTCTGCCTGGCTGTTGATATAATTGATCAGGCCCTCTGCCCTGATGATCTTCTGCATAAACTCCGGAAAAGCCTGTCCTTTAAACTCGGTTCCCTTCGTTTTATTATAGATCATTCCGCTGTCAAAGTCTACCTCCACTTCATCTCCCGCTTCAATTCCCTGTGCAGCAGCCGGACATTCGATAATCGGAAGACCGATATTGATGGCGTTGCGGTAAAAAATCCGCGCAAAGGTCTCTGCAATCACACAGCTTACTCCCGATTCCTTGATAACGATCGGTGCATGCTCTCTGGAGGAACCACAGCCAAAGTTCTTATTGGCCACCATGATATCGCCCTTTTTCACCTTTTTCACAAAATCCTTATCAATGTCCTCCATGCAGTGGGAAGCAAGCTCTGTATAATTTGTAATATTCAGATATCTTGCCGGAATGATTACATCCGTATCCACATTGTCCCCATATTTAAAAACGCTTCCGCATGCTTTCATCTTCCATTCTCCTCCTTTAGTTTTCTTCCAGCTCACACGGGCAGGAAATCTTTCCGGTGACGGCACTGGCCGCAGCTACTGCCGGACTAGCCAGATAAATCTCAGAGGTAACATCTCCCATACGTCCCACAAAGTTTCGGTTCGTCGTAGATACGCAGCGCTCTCCTGCTGCCAGGATTCCCATATGTCCGCCCAGGCACGGTCCGCAGGTCGGGGTGCTTACAATAGCGCCTGCCTGGATGAAGGTCTGAACATATCCGGCCTCAATGGCATCCAGATAAATCTGCTGTGTTCCCGGAATCACGATCGTCCGGACATTCTTTGCAACCTTTCTGCCCTTCATAATCTCTGCCGCAATCCGAAGATCCTCCAGCCTTCCATTGGTACAGGATCCGATCACAACCTGATCGATGGAAATCTCCCCCACTTCGTCAATGGTTTTCGTATTCTCCGGAAGATGCGGGAAAGCTACTGTAGGCTTCAGCGCAGACAGATCAATGGTATATTCCTCGTCGTATACCGCATCCTCATCCGCCTCATAGACGGTAAAGGGTCTGCTGCTGTGCTCCTTCATATACCGCTCTGCTTTCTCGTCCACAGGGAAAATCCCGTTCTTTCCGCCCGCCTCGATGGCCATATTGCAGATTGTAAACCGGTCATCCATAGACAGATAGCCGATGCCGTCGCCGACAAATTCCATGGAACGGTAAAGAGCTCCGTCCACACCGATCATACCGATAATATGAAGAATAATATCCTTTCCGGAAATATATTTTGCGGGTTTTCCCGTCAGGTTGAACCGGATTGCGGACGGAACCTTGAACCATGCCTTTCCGGTCGCCATCCCTGCTGCCATATCCGTGCTTCCCACACCGGTGGAAAATGCCCCCAGTGCTCCGTAGGTACATGTATGAGAGTCCGCTCCGATGATCACATCACCGGCCACCGTCAGTCCCTGCTCCGGAAGAAGTGCATGCTCGATTCCCATGCTTCCCACATCAAAGTAGTTTTTGATGCTGTTTGCGCAGGCAAACTCCCGCACACATTTGCAGTTTTCCGCAGATTTGATATCCTTATTCGGAGTAAAATGATCCATAACAAGGGCGATCTTCTGATCATCAAATACGCCCTTTTTGTTCATCTTATCCATTTCCTTAAGCGCAACCGGAGTTGTGATATCATTTCCAAGCACCAGATCCAGTTTCGCCTCGATCAGCTGTCCGGCTTCCACTTCCGGAAGTCCCGCATGTGCAGCCAGAATCTTCTGTGTCATCGTCATTCCCATGTCAATGTTTCCTCCTCTTTTTCTTTCCGTTTATATTCTTATTGAAAGAATAGCATATTATTTGATATAATTGAAATACATATTATAAATATTTTTCATAACTTATAATTATATTAATTCGCTTCTGCATGAGGCAATACCGGAGGTGTATCTATGGAGTCCAACCTTTCTCTTTACAAGGTTTTTTACACAGTGGCAAATACCCAGAATATCTCCCGGGCATCCAGGGAGCTTTTCATCAGCCAGCCTGCCATCAGCAAGGCAATTCAGAAGCTGGAGCAGAATCTGGATACGACGCTGTTCAACCGCAGCAGCCGGGGTGTTACCCTCACCCGGGACGGAGAGCTTCTGTACCGCCATGTGCACAGCGCCTTTCAGTCCATCGCTCTGGGGGAAGATCTCCTGGCCAAGGAGCGCTCCGGAGACAGCGGCTCTGTGCATATCGGTGTCAGCACAACGCTGTGCAAGTATCTGCTGCTCCCCTACCTCAAGGGGTTTATCCAGGAAAATCCTTCTGTCCGTGTATCCATTGCCTGTCAGTCCTCTGCCCGCACCATACAGATGCTGGAGCAAAATCAGCTGGATCTCGGACTGATCAGCAGTCCGGGCGCCAACCCGAAGCTTTTGTTTCTTCCCACCGGAGAAATCCACGACATTTTTGTGGCTACCGAGGACTACCGCAGAAACTTAAAGCTCCCTGAGGATGCAGGAACTGCTCAGGTATTCGCCACAGCCACCATCATGCTCCTGGACAGAGAAAATATAACCCGGCAGTATATCAATGAGTATATGGTCCGAAACCACATCGAGACCAGACATTTTCTGGAGGTCACCGACATGGACCTTCTGATCGAATTTTCCCGTATCAGCCTGGGCATCGGCTGTGTGATACGGGAATTCGTCCGGGAAGATCTTGACAGGGGAAGGCTGATCGAAATCCCGCTGGACATTCCGATCCATACCCGTTCCGTGGGCTTTGCCTGCCACAAGCATACTTCCTCCAAAACCCTGAAGCGTTTTCTCGATTATATTCACGCAAGGCAGATCCCAACCATACCGCCCTTTTCCCCGTAGCCGGTATCCCAGAGGCGCTCAAGCAGCACCTCCCTGCGTTCTCCATAGGTAGCAAACCGTACGGTAAAGCCCTCCGGACGTTCCTCATAACCGGTCAGCATAAACCAGTGCCAGGTAATATCATCAAAGGACGGATCCCTGTGCCGAAGCAGCAGATATGGCACCGGCATATCATCCTCCAGACGGCCGCGGATAAAGGCCTCGGCATCCCGGACACAGCGATTTCCGTCAAATCCCTCCATCAAAAAAAGCTTCGGCCGTTTCGCCTCCTGCTCCATATAGGCAAAAAGGCCGTCCATATATATGGAAAGACGGTTGATGCCGCTTCTTCTCGGTTTCAGATACGGCCGCATCCGCTTTCCCAGCTCATTAAAGCCTGCCTTTGTAAAACGCCCGGAATCAAAGGGGTAAAGCTCCCTGTACGCCTCCTCCTTTTGGGAAAGATACATCAGAAGCTCACAGGCCGTTGCAGCTGCACAGCCGCCCACACGCATAGAAAAATACGAGAACCATTCCTGGTTCCCGCCGTAATTTCCCTCGATATCCGGATAATTCAGTTCCTTTTCCATATCTGACGCCTCCTGCTACAGATTCAGCCGAAGCTGTACTTCTTCCTCCGCCTCTGCTTTAAAATCCTCTACCTGTTCCGGTCTGGGCATCGGCAAATCGTCCAGGGACTGTACGCCGAAGCTTCTCAAGAATTCCTCCGTTGTCCCAAAAAGGATCGGCCTTCCCGGTGCATCCAACCGTCCGACCTCACAGACCAGATCATACTCCACCAGTCGGTTCACCGCATGGTCACTCTTCACGCCCCGGATCTTTTCGATCTCCAGCTTGGTCACAGGCTGCTTATAGGCTATGATAGACAGAGTCTCCAGAAGCACATCCGTCAGCACATGCTTCTTCGGCTGGGTTGCTACCCGGATAATTGCCTCGTAGCATTCCGGTTTTGTACACATCTGAAAGGAATTCTCCAGCTCAATGATCCGAATGCCTCTTTCTTCCTCCTCATAGCGATCCATCATATTATGTATGAGCTTTCTCGTGGTCTCCTCATCATGCTCAATCGCCAGGGCAAGCCTGGAAAGCTCCACAGAATCTCCCATGGTAAACAGCACCGCTTCAATAATTGCCTCCAGTTTTTTTATCTCCAATCCGTTTCGCTCCCATCCGATTCCTTCTGCTTTTTCTCTTCCATCCCCAAAGCAGGATCTTTTGTTCCTTCCAAAGCTGCTTCAATAGTAATATCCCCGAAATTATCCGTCTGGAATACGTGCAGCTTTCCGCCCTTTACCAGCTCCAGAACCGCCAGAAAGGCAACAATCCGATGCATCTTCGTCTTCTGGGAAAGCATAAGCGTCTGAAAGCTGAAACATCCTCTTTCCCTGGCATAGCGCTCCACATAGCTGATCTTCTCGGTCAGGCTGACCTCTTCCTTCTCCACTTTGCCGAATTTGCTGCGCACCGGATCGATCTTATCCTCCTGCCGCTTCATCAGCGATTTGAAAACTGCCCCAAGCTTTGCCAGCGTCAGATCTCCCAGAAGCTCATCCATATCAATGGGCTCCTCATAATCCTGTACTTCCTTCGGCAGAGCCGGCTTCCTGTACATGGACCGCTCTGCATCCACCATCCGGTCCTTCAGCTCCAGAGACATATATTTGTACATCTTATACTCCAGCAGCTTTTCCACAAGCTCCGCTCTCGGATCCTCTTCCTCCCCGTCCTCATCCGCAGAAGCCGGGAGAAGCATTTTCGCCTTGATGTTCAAAAGGGTCGCTGCCATCACAAGGAACTCACTCATGATATTTAAGTCCTGCCTCTGCATTTCCCGGATATATTCCATATACTGGGTCGTAATCTCCACAATGGGAATATCATAAATATTTACTTTATTTTTATCAATCAAATGAAGCAGAAGATCCAGCGGACCCTCAAACACTTCCAGCTTTACCGATAATTCCATCCTGTCCATTCTCCGCCGGCCGATGCCGGTTTCCAGTCAAAATCTGTCTTCTCCTCTTATTCACGCGGCATACTGCGTCTGTGAAGCAGTCTTCGGACGGTATGTCTTTTACGTCTGCTTCGCTCCTCTTTGCTTCCCTGGAATGGAGGACAAAGCTTAATCACCACCAGCTCCGGCCGGTTAAAGATACGGATATTCACGGTATGTCCGCCGAGTCCCCGGCTGACCGCCAGATGCCTTCCTCCTATTTCGTACATCCCGCCGTCATATTTCGGAAACAGTCTTGCCTGTGGGGAAATGATCCCTCCGACCCCCGGAATTCTGATAATTCCTCCATGCAGATGGCCGCTTACCGTAAGATCCGCTCCCCACTCGGCATAGGTGTCTCCATAGACCGGATTATGCGCGATCAGAATACTGAACCGGTTCCGGTCCGCCTCTCCGAGTCTGGCGCACAGCTGCCGCTTCGTCAGCTCCAGCTCATTGAATTTGCGGTAATAGGCCCCCTCCAGCTCATACCCATATATGCTGACATAGGTATTCCCTGCAGGCACGATCGCCTTGTCATTCATAAGAAAATGTACACCGGCCCTGGTAAGCGTCTCCTCATATTCCTGGTACATCGAACCATACTTCTGCGGCTCTGTCCGAATCCGGTATTCATGATTGCCGTTTCCATAATAGACCGGAAATTTTTTTGCCACGGCAGTCATAAAATCCACTGCCGGCTTCATGCTTCTGCCCTTTTTACCGACAAGCATATCTCCTGCACACAGTACAAAATCCGGACGTACCTTCTCAATCGCCCCGAGAAGCCTCCGGTTCTTCTTTCCATAAATACAGTTATGAAGATCTGCCAGCAATACCACCGTCACCGGCCTGGCATTCACTGAAAAGAAATCTGAGTATAATTCGTATTCCGTAACCTGAAATCTCTTCATACTCCTGCTGTTCCCTCCGCAAGCCGATATTTTTCTTACGCATATCATTATAGCATAAACTTTTCTTCCTGTCACCTTGCCCGATAGGCCAGCTTCATCCATGCATTTTTCTTAAACCGGATAACAAACAGAACTCCCCGAATGTTTTCATCCAGCGCCATGGCAAACCAGATGCCCGGCAGCCCATAGCCCATACGTACCCCGACAAAATAGCTCAGAAGCACCGAAACAAGCCATTGAGAAGAAATACCAAGCATGACCGGGAACCGGACATCGCCCACCGCAAACAGACATCTGGTCATGACAATATTGATGGAACGCCCGATTTCCAGAAAAATCTCAATTCCGAGAATCACTCTTCCCAGCCCAAGGATCGTCGGATTCGTCGTAAAAAGCCCATACAACGCATCACTGTTTTGCCACATCACAGCCGTCAGTGTCACCGAAACGCCGATACAGATCCCCATGGTTGACCAGACCCTTTTGGCTATCTGTTCCAGAGAACCTGCTCCCACGAGATAACCAACCACGATCTGTGTCGCCTGAGCGATCGCCATGGAATATACATAGGCAACATTTGCAAACATACTGCTGTAAATTTTTGCAGCGATCACAGCGGTGCCGAAAATATTGATATAACTCAGTATTGCGATCTGAGAAAGATTGTAGGAGAGTTCTTCTCCTCCGGACGGAATCCCAATAGCCAGTATTTTCTTCAAAGTCCCGGAAGGAAACGGATGAAACGATGCAGATGTCAGCTTCAGATCTGTTTTTTTCCGGAACAGACGATAAATCAGTAAAAGTCCCAACAGCTTACTCAGATCCGTGGAAACAGCCGCTCCGATAATTCCGAGTGTCGGGAAGAAAAACCATCCGTTGATCAGAATGGCATTCCCCGCAATATTTACCAGATTCATGATGACAGATATCATCATCACATCCTTCATGAATCCGTGGCTGCGCAGAGCAGCTGCAAACGTCATATAACAGCCCTGCACCAGAATCAGACTGCCCACAACGGCCAGATAACCGGCTGCTTCCCCTGCCACATCCTCCGGTGCATTCAGGATCCTGCGAAGGATCGGATAACGAAGCCCCACCGCCAGAAAGGTCAGAACGGCACTGAATACAAAGGTAACAAAAAAGGATACATTTACCGTCTCTTCGATCTTTTGTTCATCCTTCGCGCCCAGATACTGCGAGATCAGAATTCCCGCCGCCGCACACATCACGTTCAGCACAATGATGATGATATTCATAATCTGATTGGCATTTCCTATGGCTGCCACAGATACCTGCGAATGCCGGCTCACCATCATCTGGTCCACATTCCCCACAAGCATCTGAAGAAGCAGCTCGATAAAAACAGGCACAGACATCCGAAAGATCTTTCCTGTTGTATATTGTACCTTTTCCATAAAAACTTCACCCGTATTTCTGTATGTAAATTTTTTCAGCCAAACATGTATTATAAGCATATTTATGTTACAGGGCAATAGTTTTTTCTACAGGATTCCGAAATTTTCTGCCACCAGCCGAAGATAATCCGGATAAGCCGCACGCTCTGCACTGCTGTCTGCCAGAATCGGAATGGTTCCGATCTCCTTTCCGTTCAGAAAGTAACGGATGGCTCCCACCGTCTGACCAGCCTCGACCGGTGCTGACAGCTCTTCTGCCACTTCCACCTCCCGGGTGATCTGATCCTTCTTCTCTCCATTGGTGCACAGATAGGAAAAAGGTCCTTCAAACACACCGCTCACCGACCTTTTGATACTTCCCTTTACAGCGATTTCCGGGATCCGGACATCCCCCATCTCATCCTGGTAGAGACTTACGTTCGCATATCCGTAATTGAGAAGAGCCGAAGCCTCCTGAAATCTCGCCTTATAATCCGGCGCCGCCATGATAACTGCGATCAGATGAATATCATTCCGGATCGCCGTCGCAGACAGACAGTATTTGGCCAGACTGGTGCTTCCGGTCTTAAGCCCCAGAATTCCCTCATAGCTTTTCAGAAGCTTATTCGTATTGGTAAGGCAAAATTCCTTCGTCCCCTGCCGGGTCACATGGGTGATATTCTCCATCCATATCGTGGAATACTGATAAATCTGAGGATATTTTGTCACCAGCTCCCTGCTCATGAGAGCCACATCCCTTGCAGAGCTTACATGCGTGGCAGAATCTGTAAGCCCGCAGCAGTCTTCAAAATTGGTCTGTTCCATCCCAAGCCCTTCTGCGCGTTCATTCATTTTCTGAACAAAGGCTTCTTCGCTTCCGGCAATATATTCTGCCATTGCCACCGAAGCATCATTTCCGGATGCAATCACAATGCACTTGATCAGTGTTTCCACCGTCTGTACTTCCCCTTCTTCCAGATATACCTGTGAGCCTCCCATGGATTTTGCATGGGCACTGGTAACGACCTCATCCGAAAGCCCGATTTTCCCTTCTGCCAGCGCATCAAAAATCAGAATCAGTGTCATGATTTTGGTTATACTGGCCGGCCTCAGTGCTTCATCCGCATTTTTCTCATAGATCACCTTTCCGGTGGAAGCCTCCATCAGGATTGCCGATACGGACTGAAGCTCCAGCACCGGAGCATCCTGACTCGCAGCCTCTTCTGCATAGACTCTTCCTTTACTGCCCGCGCCCAAAAAAATCACTGCTGTCAGCACCACGCAGAATATTCTTCCCATAGTCCTTCGAATCTGATGTTTTCTTTTCACGTTTTCGCCCCTTCGCCCCGGGATTATTACAGTGTATTCCTTTTTTCGGGCAAATAGACATTTCCGGGACAGCAAAAAGACCTCAGATGATTCTGAGGTCTTCAATGGTCCTGATAATTAGTTATATTTACGTTTTCTGGCTGCTTCAGATTTCTTTTTACGTCTTACGCTGGGCTTTTCGTAATGCTCTCTTTTACGAATTTCCTGCTGGATACCTGCTTTCGCACAGTTTCTCTTAAATCTACGTAAAGCGCTGTCTAAAGTCTCGTTCTCTTTTACGATTACGTTTGACATAGTCTCACACCTAACCTCCCTCCAGTTGTGTATTGTGCAGAATACAACTGTTTGGGTATTTTCATTGCACTAGAATATATTATACCAGATTTTTTCCATCCGTCAACTGTTTTTTTGCAAACAGGCAACTCCTCCAAAAGTATCCATCTGTTTTGGTCAGAAGCTTCTTCCGCCGCCTCCATGCGACCGCCCGCTGGAGGACGTATGTACCGTGCTCCTGCCCGATGCCCCTCCAAAGGAAGAACCGCCGGAAGCCGTCGGCGGAGGCGGAGGAGGAAGACGCCGATGAGTAACGAAACGGTTTATCACCCGGTCATCCTTTTTTGAAAACTGAACCTTCCGCTCTCCGGCATAGCTGTAGGTGTCCGGCTCTCCATACGACTTATATCGGGATTTTATCAGAGTATACCGAAAAACCCCCACCAGAAGTCCTGCAGCCAGCGCTGCAGCGATCACCGCCAGCGGATTTCCTTTCTTCCGGGAATCCTCGCCGGTATAGGTGATTTCTCCGGTCTCTTCCTGATACTGATGGGCATGCTCCTCATAGCCGGCAGCCACATAGCTTGCCGTTTCGTCCACAAAGTTTACCGCGGCCTGATAAAAACCACTGTCCATGCCGTCAATCACCGCATCCAGCACCCGTTCGATCCGATCATCCGTCAGATAATTCTGCATTTTTCCGCAGGTAGAAATATAAATTTCCCTGTTTTCCATATCGATCAGGAGCAGAGCCCCTGAGGCTTCCTCATCCAGGCCAAGGCCACTGTTATCATAAAAATCATCTGCATATTCTCTCGTCGTCTTTCCATCCAGAGAATCTGTGCTGACAAACCCAAGCTCCATTTTTGTTTCATCCGCAAAGCTCTGAAGCTTCTCCTCCAGCTTACCGCTCTCCTCATCACTCAGGAGTGAGGCCTCATCAAACACATGCACAGAAGCGGCTCTCACCCGGCATCCAAAAACGGACACGAACAGGAAACATACGGTCACGCATACGGCAAAACGAAAAGCCGCTGCTGCGTATCCGGTTCTCTTTTCTTTTACAGACATAACACAAGTCCCCCTATCAGAACGATGAAAAAGGCTGCCGCCCCCCAGATCAGACTGCTTTTCTTCAGCTTTTTCCTGTCCAGAGGAAGCTCCCCGCGGATTTCTCCGGTCTGTCCGTTCATGGCAAAGCAGTGAATCCTGCTCCCCTCCCGATAGGTCAGAACCCAGACCGGAAACAGCGCATACTTCCAGGAGGTATCCATTACCTGAAATTCTTCCGAGGTTCTTCGAACACTCATATAACCGCATTCACTGTTTTCGAACAGCTGCTCTGCTTCCCGTTTCATGCGCTCTTCCATTTCCTTTTCCAGTTCTTTCCGTTCAATATCACGCTTTTCAGCCAGAAATCCGGTCAGATAGCTCATTTTGAACGGAACACATTCCTCGGGCCGAAACGGCATCACGCCCTCCAGAAGCCTGGTATGTACCGACCGGAGGGCATTCTGCCCGTAGTTTTTGAAGCTGGCAGTTCCCTCCCGCTCCAGCTCATATTCTGTGGTCTCCGTATATTCCATATCTCTGGAACACCACACCCGGACTTTGGTTGCCCTGCCCATGGTATGTCCCTTCAGATTATAATCTACCATCCAGTATGGGAAATAAACGCCGGAAATCTTTTCCAGGTTTTCCTGCCGGAACAGATCCCTCGGAACAAATTTTCTTTTTCCTGCCCAGTCCAGGAATGTATTCAGTGCCTTTTCCTTACTGATCTTAAAAGGAATGATCCAGTCCGGCAGGAATTCTCCCGAAAGCCGTCCGGTCAGGATGACAGGATTATGACAGTAAAAGCAGAAGGTCGCCGCCGTCGTCTCCTCCGTCACAATCTGCGCACCGCAGTTCGGGCAGGAATACACGACCCCCTCTTCCTCCTCATGCGCAGTCTCCTTTTCCTGCTCGGCATCGCGTGACAGCTCCTCCTCCGAAAAACGGCTTTCACAGTATTCACAGTGATAATCCTGTCTCTCCGGATCAAAAAGAAGTTCTCCACCGCAATTCGGGCATTTAAAGCTTATGGTTTCCACGTTTCTTCCACCTCCCCTTTTTCCCATTGTACCATCCTACGGGCCGATACAGCAACTAAAAACAGAAGCTTCCCGCCAGGAAACTTATATTTCCCGGCCAGGAAGCTTCTGCTTTTCCTGCTTCTGTATATTCCCGGAATCCTCGTATCCGGATTATTTTATCTGGCCTTCCAGCACCTCTGCAGCTTTTGTGAGGGCAGCCTCAACGCCTGCCGGGTTCTTTCCTCCGGCCTGAGCCATGTTCGGACGTCCGCCGCCGCCACCGCCTACCAGGGCAGCAATTCCCTTGATCAGATTGCCTGCGTGGGCTCCCTGCTTCATAGCCCCATCGGTAGCGGTTGCCATCAGGCTCACCTTACCGTCCGTCACAGACGCAATCAGAACAACGCCCTCGCCCAGCTTGGTCTTCAGCTGGTCACCCAGGTCACGCAGGCCATTCATATCCACCCCTTCCACTTTCGTAGCCAGAAGCTTCACACCTTTCACTTCCTGCACCTGATCCATGACATCCCCCAGGGCCTCCTGAGCCATTTTAGCCTTCAGCGATTCGTTTTCACTCTGGAGCGCCTTCAGCTCTGCCAGCAGGTGATCGATCTTCTCCGTCACATTGGCAGGCGTTGCCTTCAGAGTCTTTGCGATCTCCTCCACCTTATCTTCCATGGCTTTATAATAATCAAATACACCGTCTCCGGTCAGGGCCTCAATTCTTCTGACACCCGCAGCGATACCTGCCTCCGATACGATCTTAAAGGTAGTGATCACACCGGTATTTTTCACATGCGTTCCTCCGCACAGCTCGATGGAGAAATCTCCCATATTTACCACCCGGACCGTATCTCCGTATTTCTCTCCGAACAGTGCCATGGCTCCGGATTTCTTGGCATCCTCGATAGACATGATCTTCGTATCCACCGGAAGAGATGCCTGAATTTCCTCATTGACAATGGCTTCCACCCTTGAGAGCTCCTCGGCAGTCAGCGCCTGGAAATGAGTAAAGTCAAAACGCAGCCGGTCACAGGTCACCAGGGAACCCGCCTGCTCTACATGGTTGCCCAGAACCAGACGAAGTGCCTTCTGCAGCAGATGGGTGGCACTGTGGTTCTTGCCGGTATTCACACGGTTTTTCTCATCCACGGTAAGGGTCACCTTATCTCCGACCTTGAACATGCCCTTCTTTACCGTACCGATATGACCAACCTTGCCTCCCAGCAGCTTGATCACATCCTTCACCTCGAACTCTGCATCCGGAAGGGTGATGGTTCCGATATCCGCCTGCTGACCGCCCATGGTGGCATAAAACGGCGTCTCTTCCACAAAAATCGTGGCAGTCTCTCCCTCTGTAATCGCCTGCACCACGGCTTCCTCCGTCGTCAGAACTGTAATGGGAGACTCATATACCAGCCTGTCATATCCTACAAACTCGGTGGTAACGGACGGATCGATCTCTTCATAAATGGTTGCATCTGCTCCCATGTAATTTGTGGTCTTTCTTGCCTTTCTTGCAGTCTCACGCTGTACGTTCATGGCTGCCTTAAAGCCCTCCTCATCAACGAGGAAGCCCTTCTCCTCCAGAATCTCCTTCGTCAGATCCAGAGGGAAGCCATAGGTATCATATAATTTGAAGGCATTGTCGCCAGACAGTGTCTTTGCACCGGCCTTTGCCATTTCTTCTTCCATATCCGAAAGGATGCTTAAGCCCTGGTCAATGGTCTTGTTGAATTTATTCTCTTCCTCCGTAAGCACCTTGAAGATCATTTCCTTCTTCTCTTCCAGCTCCGGATAGCCATCCTTGGAACCGTTGATCACGGTCTCACTCAAATTGGCCAGGAACTTGCCCTCAATTCCGAGCAGCCTGCCATGACGTGCCGCACGGCGCAGCAAACGGCGCAGTACATAGCCTCTTCCTTCATTGGAGGGCATAATACCATCAGAGATCATAAAGGTACAGGAACGGATATGATCGGTAATCAGACGAATGGATACATCCTTCTTTTCATCTGCCTTATAGACTGCACCTGCCAGCTCACATACCTTGTTGCGCAGTGCTTCCAGTGTATCCACATCAAAAATGGAATCCACATCCTGAACAACCACAGCCAGACGCTCCAGTCCCATTCCGGTATCAATATTTTTCTGAACAAGCTCAGTATAATTATTATGTCCGTCATTATCAAACTGGGTAAATACGTTATTCCATACTTCCATATAACGGTCACAGTCACAGCCTACCGTACATCCGGGTTTGCCGCAGCCATACTTTTCCCCACGGTCATAGTAAATCTCCGAGCACGGACCGCAGGGACCCGCTCCATGCTCCCAGAAATTGTCTTCCTTTCCAAAACGGAAGATCCGATCCGCAGGAATGCCGATCTTCTTGTTCCAGATATCAAATGCCTCATCATCATCCTGATAAACGGAAGGATACAGACGATTGGGATCAAGTCCCACCACCTCTGTCAGGAATTCCCAGGACCAGGCAATCGCTTCATTCTTAAAATAATCTCCAAAGGAGAAATTGCCCAGCATTTCAAAGAAGGTACCGTGACGCGCTGTCTTTCCCACATTCTCAATATCACCGGTACGAATACATTTCTGGCAGGTCGTCACCCGTCTTCTCGGCGGAATCTCCTGACCGGTAAAATAAGGCTTCAGAGGCGCCATTCCCGAATTGATCAGCAGCAGACTGTTGTCATTATGCGGTACAAGCGAAAAGCTCTTCATTGCCAGATGTCCCTTACTCTCAAAGAACTCCAGAAACATTTTTCTAAGTTCATTTACACCGTACTTTTCCACGTTATTTCCTCCTATATATCGACTCTCCCCATCTGTTTTAACAGGAACAGGCCGAAAATCTATACAATCTAAATAATTATAAGATTTCCATGTTTTTTTGTCAATAAACCAGACCAACGAATATGGATTTTTCTCGTTCTCAGCAAAACAGCGCCGGCCCATCCAGGGGCCGGCGCCGTTTTTATTCGTCTTATTTTTATTACAGAATGATATCCTTCAGATAATCCGCATTTTTCACGGGATCCGCAAACAATGCATCCTCTGCCGGAACAAGAACCTGCTTTGCGGGTACAAGCACACCGCCCATGATTTCACCAACAGAAGCATTCCGGTAGAAGGAAAGTTTTCCTTCCATCTCCCGCTGAATATCCGATTCAGAGCCGTACGACATATCCTGCTCCAGAACAGCGGACAGCTGTGCAGCCACCTGCCAGTTATTGTAGCATACATCCGGCTCCACTACTCTCTGGGTCTCCTGGAAACGGCGCTCCGTATTGGTATAGGTACCTTCCGCATGAATCGGAGCTGTTCCCGGGATCACCACATCTGCCAGCTCTGCCGCCGGGGTAAGGTGGGTATCGCAGACCATCAGGAATTTTAATCCCTTCAGATACTCCGGATCCGGATTTTCTCCGAATACAAGCAGTGCCTTTACTCCATCCATCGCCTCTGCGCCTGCCGTAATGCCCAGATCATGAAGGCCCTGGCTATTGTTCTTTGCTTTCAGCATACAGATACCGTTTCTCGGACCTCCGATATGTCCGGAGAGCACTGCCAGATCACCGGCCAGCTTTGCGCAGGCAGCCGATACCACATTCTGCTGGAAGACGATCATCGCCTTCTTTGCGCCCAGATAAAGCTCTGCCACCTTACGTGCCTCGTTAGAAACCACGGCACTCTCCACAGATGCCGCAAATGCATCAAAGCCTTCTTTATCCCTGCCACAGCCGGCCTCAACAAGTGCCTTTGCAACCTGCTTTAAGAAATCAAGACTGTTCTCCGTATAAATCTTCTTATATGCAAAAGCCATATGCTCCTGCTCAAAGCCCTTCGGATTGATCAGAACAACCTTCGCGCCATTCTTCGCCGCCTGCATCAGTTTGATGCGCATAACGGCATTTGCCTTCATCTCAAAGCCAACAGCCAGAATCACTTCTGTGCTCAGAACCTCATCAATGGTATTCGGCGAAGAATCAAGTCCCATGACCGGCTCAAGTCCGCAGGAACGGTTGTCGAAGCATAATACCTTTGCACCGATCTTCTCTGCCAGACGTGAAACCACATAGGCCTCCTCATTGGTATACCGGTCGGAAACGGCAACTGCCACAGAGCCCTCTCCAAAGCCTGCACGGATTGCTTCCACTTTCTTGGCAGCAAGCACCAGTGCATCATGATAGCCTGCCTCTGTCCGGCTGCCGTCTGCTTTACGGGTCATCGGCACAAGAATCTTTTTATCCTCCTTCTGTGCACTGGAGAATCCAAACTTTCCGCCCATACACAGAACGCCCTTATTCACAGCTCCGTCCTCATCGGGACGTGCCTTCACAAGAACATTTCCGCATGTTTCCGCCTTCATGGAACAGCCCATGGAGCAGAAACCGCAGATCATATCCTTATCCTCTGTCTGAAGAGGAATCTGCTTCTTCATAGGAAGGCGCTCCTGAAGTGCTCCGGTAGGACATACGCTCACACACTGTCCGCAGGAAATACAGCCTGCCTCCTGAAGAGGCCGGCCAAGTGCCGGAAGTACCACGGTGTCAAAACCACGCTGTACAAAGCCAAGTGCTCCGACTCCCACAACTTCTTCACAGGCACGGACACAAAGTCCGCACAGAATACATTTATTCGGATCTCTCAGGATAAACGGATGCTCATCACTGAACTCGATTTTATGTACCTCTCCTGCCAGGCGCTCCGGTTTCACCTGATACTGGTTCGCATACTGGATCAGCTTGCACTCATAATAATCATGGCAGCCGCATTCCAGGCAGCGGGAAGCCTCCTGTCTTGCCTGCTCCTCTGTGTAGCCCTTCACGATTTCCAGGAAATTGTCCTTACGCTCCTGCGGGCTCATCTCCTCCATCTTCGGACGGCACTGGTATTCTCTGTCCTCGAAGTTCTTTGCTGTAATATCGGTACGTACTACCGTGTATTCCTTCCGGTACGGAATGGTCTCTCCCTCCAGATAGGAATCTACCACATAGCTTCCCTTTCTGGCATCCGCAATCGCTTCCACTGCGATGGAAATTTTATCGTTTCCGCAGTCTCCGCCGGCGAACACACCCGGAAGCCTGGTCATAAAGGTCTCTTTATCGTAAGCAATTGCTTTCTTTCTGGTGAAATCCACTCC
>JALERW010000142.1 GCA_022763925.1 Lachnospiraceae bacterium | reverse complement strand
TTCCTTAAAAGCTTCTCCGAAGAACAGCCGCACTCTGTCCCGGAAGATAGACCTTCACATTTCCATCATGTACCCTGCATCTGGAGGCTGCCCTGTCATAGCCCTCCTCCGAGGTCATAATCAGACGCTCCATCACCTCATCATCCGGCACGCCGATCTCCCATACAGGGATGCTCAGCTGCCTGGGATCCTTCCCGTTGTTCAGGAGCACGACGATCTGTTCCTCCTCATCAAACCGTCCGTAGCACAGCACATTCTTCTCATGATGCAGATATTTTAAAGAGCCGTAGGTCAGGACCCGGTATTTTTTATGAATGGCAATCATTTCCCGATGGAAATTCAGAAGATCCTGATCCTCCTTGCCCCAGGGATAGGTCCTTCGATTGTCCGGATCCGTAAATCCGCATACACCTGCCTCATCTCCGTAATAAAGCGTCGGTGCCCCGGGCCAGGTCATCTGCAGAACGACCGCTTCCTTGAATACCGCCTTGGATATCCCTTCTGAGGCCGCCTCCGGCCCCAGCTGACCTGCTCTTCCCACCTTATGGTTCGTCCTGGTGAGGAAACGGGAATGGTCATGATTGGAAAGCTCATTCATTGACGTCAGAAGGGATGGATAAAGAAAGCTGCACATATGATGATTCATAGCGCCGATAAAGCTCTCTTCATTTCCCAGAAGATCCTCCCGGTAGGCGTCACTGTGCTTCTCCATACCGGTCAAAAACCAGGTGACCGGCTCCATAAAGGCATCATAATTCATCACCGTATCCCATTCATCCCCCTGAAGCCAGGAGCGGGCGTCCCCGTAATGCTCCGCCAGAATCAGCGCATCCGGATTCGCCTCCTTCACCGCTTTTCGGAATCGTTTCCAGAAATCATGATTAAAAGCACTGCTGTGTCCCAGATCCGCGGCAACATCCAGACGCCAGCCATCAATATTATACGGCGGGGAAACCCATTTCTTCCCAATCTCCAGTATATAGTCCTGAAGCTTCTGCGAATTCTCATAATTCAGCTTCGGCAGCGTCTCATGATTCCACCAGCCTTCATAGTGCTTATTATACGGCCAGTCCGTATCATTCTCAAAGCGGAAAAACTCTCTGTATGGGCTGTCCCCGGAAACATAGGCTCCCTTCTCATACCCTTCACAGTCCTCATAAATGCGCTCACGGTCCATCCATTTATTGAAGGAGCCGCAGTGGTTAAAGACACCGTCCAGAATAATCCGCATTCCTCTGGCATGGACCTCCTCCACCAGTCGGATAAACAGCCGGTTGCCTGCTTCCAGATTCTCCTTATTCGTCACCCGGCTGATATACCTTGTGGCATGCCTGTTGTCCACATCACCGGGAGTCAGAAGCTCCCCCTCATCATATACAAGCTTCCCGTAATGGGGATCAATATAATCATAATCCTGAATATCATATTTGTGGTTAGAGGGAGAAACAAAAACCGGATTCAGATACAGGACATCTACCCCAAGGCCCTTGAGGTAATCCAGCTTGTCAATAATTCCCTGCAGATCTCCTCCATAAAAGGAACGGACATCCATCGCCCTGGGATATTCCTCCCAGCTGCCTACACGCTCGGAATAGCCGTTAATATAACAGTATTCCCGATCCAGGACATCGTTGGAGGGATCTCCATTGCAGAAGCGGTCAACAAAAATCTGGTACATCACCGCCCCCTTTGCCCAGTCCGGCGTGGAAAATCCCGGCATAATGACAAAGGAATAATACCTGTCAGGCACCGCTGCCAGGCCTCTGCGGTCATATATATAAGTCTTTCCGCCCGCTTCCATGCGAAAATAATAATATACAGCTTCTTCCCCCACCCGAATGGACGTGCGGTAAAAATCAAACTGCTCCCCGGTCCGGTATTTCTCCAGGGGAATCGACTTTTCCGCCAAAATCAGCTCCACACGTTCGGCCCCGTCTCTTCCCGTGCGGAAGCATACGGTCACTTCATCTCCGGGAACCGGCTCACAGGGATACCGATAATTCTCTGTCTCATCACTGTAAAATGCTCTGACGCTGCTTTTTGGTTCCATATCTTTTCTCCTAATGTATCAATCGCTTCTATTTTATACCACCATTCCTGTCAATACAAGTGGGAAATCACCCCTGCACGGCAGAAATCATCTTCCGGACAGCAAAAAAGACAGCCAATCAAACTGCTGTCTTTTTCGGAGAAGGTATTTCTTCTTTCTTATGGGGTGTAGCAAAAACTATATAATGTATTGGGGGGGTTTTACAGTAATTATAGTATCACAACCCGCAAAATAAGTGTGCACAAACATGCAAAAAAAATATAAATCTTTTTATAAAAAATATACAGAGGATTTTTTTTGTTTCCAAAAAATCCTCTGTATTTTTCACAACACCATGATTCTTTCTGTAAATATTCCCTTTTTATACCGGCTCCGCCGTATCCGCAAGCGTCGGCACTTCAAACAGGCCCTCAAATTCCTCTCTGGAAATCTTCTCCTTCTCCAGAAGAAGCTGCGCGCAGCGGTGGAGCACCTCGATATTCTGAAGAATGATCTCCCGGGCCTGTGCATAGCAGTCATCCACGATCCGCTTTACTTCCTCGTCAATCCTGGTAGCCATTGTCTCTCCGTACCCCTTGGCATGGGCAAAGTCTCTTCCAATGAATACCTCCTGATCCGAATCGTCATAGCAGAGCAGGCCAATCTGCTCAGACATCCCGTACTTCGTCACCATGGACTTCGCCATTCGGGTTGCCTCCTTGATATCCTGGGATGCTCCGGTGGTAATGTCATCCAGAATCAGCTCCTCGGCAATTCTTCCTCCGAGGGAAACCATGATATTCTGAAGCATCTGTCCTCTGGTAACAAACATCTCATCCTTTTCCGGCAGCGGCATCGTATATCCGGCCGCCCCCGTTCCCGTGGGAATAATGGATACCGAATACACCGGCCCCACATCCGGAAGCACATGGAACAGAATCGCATGCCCGGATTCATGATAAGCGGTAATCCGCTTCTCCTTCTCGGAAATCACACGGCTCTTCTTTTCCGCACCAATACCCACCTTCACAAAGGACTGCTTAATATCGTTATTATTAATAAACTTCCGTCCGCTTCTGGCTGCACCGATCGCGGCCTCATTCATCAGATTTTCCAGATCCGCTCCGGTAAAGCCCGCCGTCGTCTGGGCGATCTGGGCAAGATCCACATCGTCTCCAAGCGGTTTTCCCTTGGCATGCACCTTAAGGATCTCTTCCCGGCCCTTTACATCCGGCCGTCCTACGCCAACCTTCCGGTCAAAACGTCCCGGCCGCAAAATCGCGGGATCCAGAATATCCACCCGGTTCGTGGCTGCCATCACAATGATTCCCTCATTAACGCCGAAGCCATCCATTTCCACCAGCAGCTGGTTCAGCGTCTGCTCCCGCTCGTCATGGCCGCCGCCCATGCCGGTTCCTCTTCTTCTTGCCACAGCGTCAATCTCATCGATAAAAACAATGCACGGCGCATTCTTCTTGGCATCCTCAAACAGGTCCCTCACTCTGGAGGCTCCGACACCGACAAACATCTCCACGAAATCCGAACCGGAAATGGAAAAGAACGGAACGCCCGCTTCTCCTGCCACCGCCTTGGCCAGCAGCGTCTTACCGGTTCCGGGAGGTCCCACCAGAAGAACACCCTTTGGAATCCTCGCTCCCACTTCAATGTACTTCTCCGGATTCTTCAGGAAATCCACGATTTCCCGGAGCTCCTCCTTCTCCTCCTCCAGGCCTGCCACCTTCTCAAAATTGATATTGCCCACACCGTCCACCGTCATCTTGGCCCGGCTTTTCCCAAAATTCATCATTTTGGCATTGCCGCCGCCCGCCTGACGGTTCATCATCGAAAAGAATACGATAATTATAATCAGAACAATCAGAAGCGGAAGCAGATGGGCCGTAAACCAGCTCTCCTTCTCCACCTCCGTCACATTCAGCGTGATATCATAATCGTTCAGATACTGAACCTCTTCCTTTACATCAGGTGTATACAGTGTTCTTGTATCTCCCTGCTTCATATACAGGATCATCTGCCCCGTAGAGCCCTCGGGATTCATCTTTATGGTAACAGAATCCACCTCTCCTTTGCTGACTGCCTCCTGATATTCCTGCACGGTACAGCTCTTTGCCGCATTGCTGTTTCCGCCCCAGTAATACAGGAGAAGCATGATCGCTGTCATGAGCAGGAGATAAGCACCCATTCCTCTTGCTCGTCTGTCCAAACGTCTGTCTCCTCTCTCTTCTTATGCTTTTATTTTCAACAGCCTCAGGCCTCTTCGTTGAGTTCCACCACTCCGATATACGGAAGGTTCCGGTAATGCTGGTCATAATCCAATCCGTAGCCCACTACGAATTCATCCGGAATTTTGAAGCAGCTGTAATCTGCTTCTATATCTACCACACGGCGCTCCGGCTTGTCAAGGAGGGTACAGAGCTTCACGCTGGCAGGCTTTCTTACCTTGAGAAGCTTGATCAGAGTACTTAAGGTATTTCCGGAATCCACGATATCCTCCGCAATCAGCACATGCTTCCCTTCGATATTCTCATCCAGGTCCTTGATGATCTTCACCGTTCCCTTGGAAACCGTACCGCTTCCGTAGCTTGACACACACATGAAATCCATGCTCAGCGGAACGGTAATATGCTTTGCCAGCTCACAGGCGAAAAATACGCCGCCGCGCAGGACACAGATCATCAGCACTTCCTTGCCTTCATAATCCCGGCTGAGCGCAGCTCCCACTTCTGCAATCCTCTTCTGTATATCCTCCTCGGGAATTAATACTCTTATCTTCTCATTCATGAAAATTTCCTCCCTCTGCCTGTACTCTCAATACATATTCTGTCTCTTCCGTCACCCGGAACGCCTCACTGATCCGGTATCCGATCACCCACAGAATATGGCTTCCGTCTGCCAGAAGCAGCACCCTGTCCCGCTTCGGACGGTCAATCTTCTGGTCTATAAAATAGTCCTTCAGCTTTCTTGTACCTCCCTGACGATTTACGGTAATATAATCCCCTTCGCATCTGGTCCTCAGCTTCAGACTGCTTTTTATTTTATCATAATCCAGCCATTTCGTATACGTTTTTCTTGGAATCTGAAGCTCTTTTTTGTATGGCATCAAATCGAAGGAAATTTTTCCTCCGTCCTCGAGAAAAACGGTACCTGGAATGGCGACCGGATATTCCTGCGGCTGATGTTCCCTCCTGCCGCAGCCGATATACATGCCCCCGTAGCTGCTTCGTGCGTAAAGACCTCCGGGAAGCATGAGCTGCTTTCCGACGGGCTGCTCCATCAGGCCAACCAGTGCTTTCACATGATCTGCCGTAAGGTCCTTTCTGCCCCTGCAGCAGCTCTCCAGCACCCGAAACAGCACATATTTCTGTATCAGGGCATCCTCCCGGCCGAACGCCTCGCGGTCCAGGAACCATTCTCCCTCTGCGGCCCGCACCACCCGGCTGCAGGCTCTTTCGGCCTCCCTTTCCAGATAATCCTGAGCCTCCCTGGCCATGGAACAGGCATCCGCCAGATGACCGACGGCCTGTGCATTGATCTGAACAGCTTCCGTAAGAATCCGGTTACGGATCCGGTTTCTTGCATAATCATCCAGAAGGTTGGTGGAATCGGTCCGGTACGAAACCATATGCTCCTTCAGCCAGGCTTCAATCTCCCGGCGCTCTATGCAAAGAAGCGGCCGGATCAGAACATCCTTAACCGGAGCCATCCCGCACATGCCTTTCAGACCGGTTCCCCGAAACAAATGAAGAAGCAGCGTCTCTGCCTGATCATTTTTATGATGGGCAACCGCGATCCTGGTTCCTCCCCACTCGCTGCGCACCTGTTCCAATGCCTCATAACGGCATCTTCTTCCGGCGTCCTCCACAGACAGCCCCTCTTCCCTTGCCCTTTTGGGGACATCACAGCAGACCAGCCGAAATTCCACATTTTTTTCCAGGCACAGCCTCTGCGTGAATTCCGCATCCTTACGGGCCTCTTCTCCCCGAATGCCATGATCCACATGCACGGCGCACAGCTCAAAGGGGAGCCTTTTCTGAAACTCCAGCAAAAGCAGCAAAAGACAAACGGAATCCGCTCCGCCGGAAATACCCGCGACCACCCGATCCTTCTCTGTCAGCATATGATTTTCACAAACATAATTCCAAACCTGCTCTGTCATCCGTCTGTCTTCCTTTTTTATAATACTATATGAGATATCCTCAGAAAATGCAAGCTCATGCATACAGCACGCTTTCACTCTTCCTCCAGATTCCCGCCACATAGACTGTCATGTCGTCCGACGCATGGTTCCGGCAGGCTTCCAGAAGCCCGTCCATAAGCTTTCCGGCCAGCTCCCGCGGATTTTTCGCCGTCTGCTCCTTTATCAGGCGCTCCAGCTGTTCCTCCCGGCCCTCTCCCCGGAAAGCCTCCAGAGCCCCGTCCGTAAGCATGATAATATAGTCTCCGTCCGCAAGCTTCACCTGATTTACCTCCAGCTCCAGATGATGGAACAGCCCTGCGGGAACCCTGAGCGCCTGGACCTTCTCCACCCTGCCGTTCCGGTACAGAAAGGTAGGCGCGGCCCCCAGCTTCCGGAGCTCACAGCATCCGGTATAAAGATCCACCGAACATACGTCCAGCGTAGAGTAGCCCTTCCGCTCATATACCTCGGTGGAGTTGATCAGCTTCAGCGCTGTATCCTTCCCCACTCCGGCCTCCAGAAACCGCTCCAGAAGCTCAATGAGCCTCCGGCTCTCTCTGCTGGCATCCGCTCCGCTTCCCATTCCATCCGAAAGACTCAAAACCGCCTCTCCCTGGTTGCTCTGCATATAGGAAAAGCTGTCCCCCGAAATCTCCTCCCCACTCTTGGCCACCCGGCTTACTCCGTACAGAATAGAGTATTTCGTATCCTCCACAAACAGCAGGGTATCCTCCCGGACGCCGATCATATTCCTGGTGTCCCGGGCCGGCACAATCCTTCTTCGCAGAACCGCGGAAAGAATTCCGGCCAGATCCCGGGCCGGCACACATTCTCCCTTTTTTGCATACATGGATATGTAAATTTCCTCACAGCATCGTTTTTGCATCAGAAAAATTTTTTTGACAATCACCCCTCTGCGTGCAAACAGCCGGCAGATTTTCCGGTTGACCGGCTCCTTCATTTCACCGGTTTTCTGTACCTCATCCAGCATATCATCCAGCAGGCGGGACATTTCCCACAGCTGATCAGCCACCGCCTCACGGTTTTCCAGAAGCCGGTTGGAATAGTACATACGAAGCCGCATATTTCTGAAAATCCATGTCATATGCTCCACCACCCGCTCCGGGCATACGCACACCGCACGCATCCTTTCGCACAGCTCCTGTGTCTGTCCGTCTTCCATCTGCTCCAGTGTCTCATACATACGCTGATAGGTCCGAAGCGCCTGCTTTTTCCAGCATTCCTCAAAGTGCGCACACCCACTGCATGCCGTTCTGGTCAGTTCCTCAAAAATTTCCTCTATGTCCTGCCTGCTGAAGCTCTCCTTCCTGCAAGGCATATGATAATAACGATCTGCCAGATCCCCGAAGGTTCTGGCGCATTCCTCCACCCGCTCACGTCCCGGATAATACATACTGCTTTCCTCCCGCCGATTCCATTATTCAGAATTTTCTTTTCCGCTTTTTGTGTCCGCGAATCATGCGAGTTATTATAAAAAAGGCCGGATAAAATCTTTGTCAAACGACCGACCGTCCTCTCCGGAATTTTTCGTCAGCATTTCCCCTAAAAGACAGATTCTGTAGATTATAGAGACTTAAGTCTCCTTAAGAATATAAAGCCCTCCATCAAATAAAGCATCCCTCACAAAACCTTCGTTCTGTTTGGAATGCTTTATTTGTCCGATTTGTAAATCGTCTCATTGGGATATACCAGGCCCAGCTTCTGTCTTGCAACCTCTTCCACATATTTGTCCGTCTGCATGTATTTCTTCTGGTCCTCAATCTCCTGTGTCCGCTCCCTCTCCTTCTCAATCTCCTCCGACAGTTCCGCTTCTCTTGCTGCGTAAACCTCTGCCTTCACCTGAAGTCTGGAGCCCTGGATAAACAGCACACACAGAAGCACCGC
The DNA here is from genome assembly GCA_022763925.1 of Lachnospiraceae bacterium. GTDB lineage: Bacteria > Bacillota > Clostridia > Lachnospirales > Lachnospiraceae > JAGTTR01. The sequence continues at coordinate 9,447 of JALERW010000142.1, read as the reverse complement.
AACCATCACCGATATCCCGATCATCGCCGCGCGGTTGCTACGCCTTTTTACGGTCTTTCTCTTCGCCATGCTTCTTACCCGCTTTGCTTTTCAAATTTCTATGTAATTTTATTGTAAATTGTTTCCCCTCTTTTTTCAATCCGTTTTTCAATTTTTCATATTTTTTCCACAAAAATCCGAACAGCCTTTTTCCGGTATGCCTCCACAGAAAGAAAAGTCCCTTTTTTATCCGGTTGAGCACAGCAGATACCGCGCCCACCAGATGAGGACTTACCGTCCGGTTATAGGCCAGCATACCCAGAAGAACTCCCGCAATCAGATACCCTCTCACCGCTCCGCTGTTCTCCCGGTACATGAGATAAAAAAGAAACAGCGCATGAAACAGCCAGTACAGCAGATCCTCTGCGGCCACAAACAGACCCCGATGAGGGATCACCCTTCTCACAATTCTGAGAATATCATAAAGGACAAGAAGAAACACGCCTGCCGCCATCGAGTGGAGAAACAGCACAACCTCTCCCCTGATCTGAAGACTCATGCAGTGTCTACCTGAACAGCCTTCCAAGGAGCGAGGTGCCGTTCCCATGTCCGGCAGAGTCGGAATAGGTCAGACTGTCGATTTTCCCCTCCACATCCACCTCGCCCTTTTCAAGGGTCAGGCGGTTTACATGAAGATCACTTCCCTTGATCATCAGCATTCCCTGGTCTGTTTCCAGAAGAATCTCTGTCAGATCAAAGGAAAGTACATCCACGACACCTGTGATCGTGCCCACCCTTCTTTCACTGACTGAAATTCTGTGTGCCTTTGCCGATCCCGTCCTGTCTTCCATAAAAAAATCCCCCTGTCCATTTATGCTGTTTCTCATAAATTATATTAGGGGGATTCTTCTATTATGCCATCTGTCTTCTACAGATATTCGTACATATCCTTTGCATCATCCTTGCGGACATTGTCCTGAACATTCAGCACCCGTACTTTTACGGATCTCGTCCCGAAGAGAATCTCGATGATATCCCCTTCCTTCACGCTCAGAGATGCCTTGGCCGGTTTCTCATTCACCATTACCCGTCCCGCGTCACAGGCCTCATTGGCAACGGTACGGCGCTTGATCAGCCTGGAAACCTTCAGAAATTTATCCAATCTCATATTATGCGTTAATAGCGTCCTTTAAAGCCTTTCCTGCCTTGAACTTCGGAGCCTTGGAAGCTGCGATCTGCATCGGCTGGCCGTTTGCAGGATTTCTTCCCTCTCTTGCTGCTCTCTCGGAAACCTCAAAAGTACCGAATCCAACTAACTGGATCTTCTCACCTTTCTTTAATTCTTCTGCTACAACATCAACAAATGCCTTTAAAGCTTTCTCGGTATCCTTTTTGGATAACTCTGTTCTCTCGGCAATTGCTGCAACTAATTCAGCTTTGTTCATGATTAATTCCTCCTTAATGATCCTTCAAAAATATCTAATAAAGTTAAGTCTTATACAAGATACTTACTTTTATTATTCTCGAAACCTACATGCTTATTTATACCTGTTTTACATGTATTTGTCAAGATTTTTCGCTGTATTTTGGCCTTCCTGCGTGATTTCGTCCAGACGATCCGAAAGAAACTGCTCTGCGTGCACTCCCTTCAGCCTGAGCGCATTCACACAGCGAAGCAGAAGGGCCGTCAGAATCTCTGCCTCCATCCGTCCGCTTTCTTCTGCCTCCAGCATTTCTGCCAGCTCTGCGATCCTCTTCCGGTTCTCCTTCTCATCCTTCAGCACCGGGCAGAGCTCCGCTCCCTTCTTCAGCACCTTCTGGGCACGGATCAGCGCCGGAAATTCCTCCGGTATTCCGTCATAAGGTCCCGCAGGCTCTCTGTCTGCATGCTCCTGCTTCTTAATCTCTTCCCAGCCGGGAATATCCGAACGGTCTTTATCCCCGAATACATGAGGATGTCTTCGGATCATTTTCTCCGAAATTCCCTGTATCACGTCATCCAGGGTAAAGCTTCCCTCTTCCTCGGCTATCTGACTGTGCAGAAGCACCTGCAGCAAAACATCTCCAAGCTCCTCACACAGGTTGGCCTCGTCCCTCTGATTCACGGCACTGACTGCCTCATAAGCCTCCTCGATCATACAGGAGCGCAGAGATTCATGGGTCTGTGCCCGGTCCCAGGGACAGCCGTCCTCTGAGCGCAGTGTACGGATAATTTCCCGAAAATCCTCAAAGCTGTAGGCTTTGGCATCCTTTTTCATATGATCTGCCCCATTTCCTTCGTTTTTTTGTCCTGCCTCATTCCCCGCTAAAACTGTACAGCGCAATAGGCAGCATAAATTGCCAGCAGCAAAAGCCCCTGCCAGCGGTATCCCTTCTTTCTGACAAAAATCGGAACCGTCAGAATCAGCATCAGAAGAATCCCCAGAGGAATATCCAGGCCTGCCACCTCAGGGGTCACCGCAATTCCCCTGATGGCCGACGGAATACCGATCACCAGAAGAAGATTGATCAGATTGGCTCCGATGATATTGCCCAGAGATACGTCCTCATATCCCTTGATCAGGGCATTGACCGCGGTTACCAGCTCCGGAAGAGAGGTTCCCAGCGCGATAAAGGTCACACCGATGACACGCTCCGGCACATGCAGGGCACGGGCAAGCAGGATTCCATTGTCCACCAGAAGATCCGCCCCCACGAACAGCAGGGCCGCACAGATAATCAGGGTGAGCAGCGGACGGATAATCCCGCCTTCCGAGGTTCCCTGCTCCTCTTCCCCGGTCCCATCGTTTCGCTTGATACTCAGATATGCATAAAGCACAAAACCGAGAATCAGAATCACACCGGTCACCCGGTCAAACCCTCCGCAGGTGCGGGCAACCGCCCAGAGGAACAGGGCAAAGCCCAGAAACAGCAGCATCCTCCAGTTAAAGGCCTTCGTATCTGCATGCTTCGTCGGCCGGACAAGCTGCCCGATGGCGGCAATCAGAGCAGTATTGCATATAATGGAGCCGAACGCATTTCCGGCAGCAATATCCGGCGAGCCGCCCAGCGTCGCCGTGGTAGATACAAGGATCTCCGGAAGCGTCGTTCCAAGACTGACAATCGTTGCCCCCACTACCAGCTGGGGAATTCCAAGCTTACCTGCAATATCCACGGAGGCATCCACAAAACGGTCTCCGCCGAACATGATCAGCAAAAGGCCGATCACAAAAAGTATAATCACTGACAGCATATCTGTCTCCTCCTTACAGAGCGCAGCTTTCCCGTGAATGTCCGCCAACAGCAAACGAGACTTCTGCCGCTTACGCAACAAAAGTCTCGCTAAAGTCTTCACTCATATGATACCGGATTATGCAATCGGGATGACGATATCATATTCACCGGCTCATGGATCCGGTGCAGCTACTCCCTCTTATTTACACCTAGTATATCCGTCCCTGACAGAGCTTGTCAACCCTCTGAACGGAAAATTAACATCCTCATGCTTCTATCCATGGATAAGAAAACACTGCTCAGGAAAACAGCGGCTTCAGTGCAGCGGCCAGCGTATCCTTCTGTGCCTGCGCCTCTTCCAGATCTTTGCCGAGGGTGGTATAGTATGCCTTGATCTTTGGCTCGGTTCCGGATGGACGGATGATCACATTCGCTCCGCCCTCCAGCGTGTAGGACAATACATCCGCTGACGGAAGGCCTGTCTCCTCCGTCTTCTCGTAATCAACCGCACGGGTCACCTTAAGCCCTGCAACATCTGCCGGCGGGTTCTTCCGAAGGTCCGCCATGATGCCTGCCATCTTGTCCATACCGGTAAGTCCCGGGAACTCGAAGCTGTCCGTCTTGTTCAGATAACGTCCGTACTGCGCATAGATCTCTTCCAGGCGCTGTTTGATGGAGCTTCCGATGCTGCGGTAATAAGCAGCCATCTCGCAGATCAGCATGGAGCCGATGACAGCGTCCTTATCACGCACATAGGGTCCTGCAAGATATCCGTAGCTCTCCTCGAAGCCGAAGATGAAGCGATCCACTTCACCGGCAGCTTCAAGCTGTGCGATCTGATCACCGATCCACTTAAATCCGGTCAGAACATTGCGAAGCTCCACTCCGTAATGTGCTGCGATGGCATCTGCCAGCGGTGTCGATACCAGCGACTTCACTGCAACCGGATTCTTCGGCATGGTTCCCTTCTCAATCCGTCCGGCACAAATATAGTCCAGAAGCAGAGCTCCCATCTCATTGCCGCTCACAAGCTCATAAGAACCGTCCGGACATTTCATGGCAATACCGACACGGTCCGCATCCGGGTCCGTTGCCAGCATCAGGTCAGCACCCACTTCCTTCGCAAGCTCAAGACCGGATTTCAGAGCCTCGAAAATCTCCGGGTTCGGATAGCTGCAGGTCGTGAAGTAGCCGTTGGGATATTCCTGTTCCGGAACGATCGTAATATCGGTGATTCCCATGTCCTTCAGAACCTGTGTCACCGGTACAAGCCCTGAACCGTTCAGCGGGCTGTAAACCAGCTTCAGTCCGGCCGTCCTGCACAGGCCGGGACGAACCTGACGGGCCTCAATCGCATCATACAGCGCTCTCTTGCAGTCGTCGCCGACAAAACGGATCAGTCCCTGCTCCACGCCCTCTGCAAAGGATATGTATTTCGCCCCGGTCAAAACATCGGTCTTCTGAATCTCTTCATATACGATAGCTGCCGCATCATCGGTCATCTGACAGCCATCCGGGCCATAGGCCTTGTAACCGTTATATTTCGCAGGATTATGAGATGCGGTAACCATGATGCCTGCATTACATTTATAATACCGGGTAGCAAAGGAAAGTGCCGGAACCGGCATCAGTGCATCATAAATGCGGACCCTGATACCATTGGCTGCCAGGACGCCTGCTGCAGTCTTGGCGAACACATCACTCTTTAAACGGCTGTCATAGCTGATCGCTACCGTCTGACTTCCTCCCTGCGTCTTTACCCAGTTGGCAAGTCCCTGAGTCGCCTGACGAACCACATAGATATTCATCCGGTTCGTACCTGCTCCCAATACTCCGCGAAGGCCGGCGGTACCAAACTTCAGCGCTACAGCAAAGCGGTCCTTGATCTCATCCTCGTTCCCTTTAATCCTTGCCAGCTCCGGATTCAGATCCGCATCCTCCAGATCCGCAGCAAGCCAGCGTTCATATTCTGCCTGATACATTGTAATCACCCCTATATTATTTTTATATATAACAGTCCTTCTTACTTTAATTTTATTTGAATATTGTCCCTGTGTCAACTTTAATCCGACAAATCTTGTCCGCAGGACAGATCAGAGTCCCCGCAGAAATTCCTCCTTCTTCTCTTCCTGTCCGATGAGGGTCTGAAGCTTTTCCATGTTCTTGTCCGGTATCCAGGATTTTCTGCTGTTGTAGTAATGATTGGCGATTTTCCAGAATTTTTCCGGATACGCCAGACGCAGCTTCAGATAATTCAGACGGGCATCCGACAGTGTATCCACACGGGAATACCGCTCCAGAATCTTCCTTCCCAGACGGATATCCCAGTCCCATTTTTCCAGAACCTTCCGCAGGAAATCATACAGATCTCCGGTCTGATCATCGATATAGCACCGGTCAAAATCCAGTGTGATCATTTTCCCTCCCTTCCATACCACATTATGGTGATTATAGCTTCCGTGGCACACGGCATTCCTCCTGGCTGCCGCCTCAGACAGCTGCTGATACTCCGACTCGGAAAGCTGCTCCCGGGCAGCAAGTCCCTTTTCATAAAATTCCTGAAAATGCTTCAGGAAAAAAATCTCAAAATCGGTCTTTCCTCTCCGTTCACGCATATAATTCCGGGTCTTCTTCATCTCCCGGTTATGCCGAAGCAGCACCTCCCTTATATCCTGGCGATAACGACCGCTTTCCACTCCCTCTGAAAAGGAGATATCGCGGCATACCCGATGGAGCCTTGCCAGATGCTCTGCCGCCGCGCACACCTCCGCCTCATCCCGGATGCTGCATTCCCTGGCCTCATACCATGCCCGCACAACATACCGGATCTCATCCTTATCCGAAGAAATCAGCTCTCCTTCCCGATTTTGCTCAATGAAATCACACTTCATCCCGGCCGCGCGTATATATTCCATCAATTCCTTCTGAAACATCAGTTTTTTTGCCGAACCCGCAAATTCCCGCAGAGTATAAAGCCCGCGGTCCGTCTCCAGGATCAGCGTTCCCCTGCCCTTACGGACATTTTTTACCTCAAGATCATACTGCTCCAGCACGCCGATTCCTTTTTCCATCACAAAAATCCCCCGCAATCTCTCAGATGTTCTTTTCATCTTATGAGACTGCGGGGGAAACTATGCTAATTTTAAGTGCCTTTACCGGTTACCGGTTCTTCCTCCGGACCCGGAAATCATCTCCCGTGCTCTGTTTCGCAGGTATTGCTCTGTATTGCGGTCCGGCTCATCCAGCACCTCGGAAAGCAGCTTCTGAAGCACTTCTCCGATCTGGGGCCCCGGCAAAAGTCCCAGCTGCATCAGATCTTTACCGGTAATCGCCAGATTCTTCAGCGACAGGCAATTCCCCTCCCGCTTCACCTGATCATACAGGGAACGGCTCTTAAGAAGGGACGCTTCCTTTTCCTCCCTCTGATACAGACTCTGGGCCTCCATATCCGCCTGCTTCACCTCAAACAGAAGCGGATAAATATCCTCTCCGACCCTGTGAACAGCCCGCCGTACGGTACGGGGACTGTCTCCCAGCTCCATATCATGCCAGTACACGAGCCGGGTCACATAATAGATCGTATCATTGTCAAATTTCAGCCGCCTCAGAATTTCCTGTGCCAGCTGTCGGCTCTTTTCCGGATGCCCGTAAAAATGGTCGATCCCGGCCTCATCCGTCGTCCGGCAGTCCGGTTTTCCAAAATCATGAAACAGCATGGCGAGCCTGAGATATCGGTCCGGCCGGACACACTCCAGTGCCCTCAGGGTATGCTCCCCCACATTCCGGCAGTGATGGGGATTGTTCTGAGGAGTCTCCATCAGCCGGTCAAATTCCGGCAGCACCGCCCCGGTTATTCCAAGTTCCCAGGCAGTACGAAGCCTGGAAGGATGATCGGACAGAAGAAGCTTCACAAGCTCCGCCTGTATCCGCTCGGCACTGATCTTTTTAAGATTCTCTGAAAGCCTGCGGATCGCTTCCCTCGTTTCCTCATCAATAGAGAAATCCAGCTGGGCAGAAAAGCGCACCGCCCGCAGAATCCGAAGGGCATCCTCCGTAAACCGCTCCGAGGCGCTTCCCACGCACCGGATCACCTTCCGCTTCAGATCCTCCGCTCCGCCAAAGCAGTCCACCAGCCCATCCCGCTCATTATACGCCATGGCGTTGATGGTAAAATCCCGTCTTCTGAGATCCTCCGTCAGGCAGGATGTAAACTGTACCTCCTTCGGATGCCGGCCATCCTCGTACTCCCCGTCGATCCGATAGGTAGTCACCTCATGGCCGGTATGATCCATCAGGACGGTCACGGTTCCGTGTTTAATACCGGTATCCACAGTTCTATGGAAGATTGCTTTTATCTGCTCGGGTTTGGCAGAGGTGGTAATATCCCAGTCTCCGGGCAGGCGTCCCAGGAGCGTATCCCGCACGCAGCCGCCCACCGCATAAGCCTCAAAGCCCTGATTTTCCAGCTTCCGTATAATTTCCCTTACATGCTCCGGCAGCTCCATCCGCATCCGGATACCCTCCTTTCTGTCCTGTTCTCCTCAACCTGCTTTTAGTATGCCTTGCCCCAGTAAACCATGGATTTTGCAGGACGGCCGCAGCAGACGCACTTGTCAGACAGCTTCTCCTGTACAAAAGGAATACATCTGGAGGTAGCTGTGGTATCCTCCTTGATCTTATCCTCACATGCCTGATCACCGCACCACATGGCTTTGACAAATCCGGGCTTCGTATCGATGATTTCCTTAAATTCGTCATAGGTGCGCGCCTCGTAGGTATGGCTGTCTCTGTGTGCTCTGGCCTTCTCCAACATATGAGCATGAATTTCATCCAGAAGCTCTCCGACTCTTTCCTTCAGTTCGCTCAGCGCCACTGTATACTTTTCTCCCGTATCCCGGCGGACAACAACCGCCTGGCCTGCTTCCATATCCTTCGGGCCGATCTCCACACGAAGCGGAATTCCTCTCATCTCCTGCTCACTGAATTTCCAGCCCGGGCTCTTATCGGAATCATCCACCTTTACGCGATAGTCGGAAAGCACTTCCTTCAGCTCAAACGCCTTTTCCAGGACACCTTCCTTCCTCTGCTGGATCGGGATGATCATCACCTGGGTGGGAGCAATTCTCGGCGGCAGCACCAGACCGCTGTTATCACCGTGTACCATGATAATCGCGCCGATCATACGGGTCGTCATGCCCCAGGAGGTCTGATGTACATACTGCAGCTTATTATCCTTATCCGTATACTGGATGTTAAACGCTCTCGCAAAGCCGTCTCCGAAATTGTGGCTGGTTCCGGACTGCAGTGCCTTGCCGTCATGCATCAGGGATTCGATGGTGTAGGTAGCCTCCGCCCCCGCAAATTTCTCCTTATCCGTCTTTCTGCCCTTGATGACCGGGATTGCCAGTACCTCCTCACAGAAATCCGCATAGACATTCAGCATCTGAATGGTACGCTCCTCTGCTTCCGCTGCCGTCGCATGGGCCGTATGCCCCTCCTGCCACAGGAACTCTCTGGAACGAAGGAACGGTCTGGTCGTCTTCTCCCAGCGCACGACAGAGCACCACTGATTATATACCTTCGGCAGATCCCGGTAGGACTGGATCAGGTTCGCATAAAAGTCACAGAACAGCGTCTCAGAAGTAGGGCGAACGCACAGCTTCTCCTGCAGCGGCTCCAGTCCGCCCTGGGTCACCCAGGCCACCTCCGGCGCAAAGCCTTCCACATGATCCTTTTCCTTCTCCAGCAGGCTCTCCGGAATAAACATCGGCATGTATACGTTCTCCACGCCAGTCTCCTTGAACCTGCGGTCCAGCTCCTTCTGGATATTCTCCCAGATCGCATAGCCCGCCGGCTTAATGATCATACAGCCCTTGACACTGGAATAATCACTGAGCTCTGCCTTCTTTACAATGTCCGTGTACCACTGTGCGAAATCCTCATCCATGGAGGTGATCGCTTCCACCAATTTCTTCTCTTTTGCCATTTTTCAAACTCCTTTTCTTGACATTCTCTTACATACAAACAGGATGTTAACAAGACCGGTACCTGTAAGGGACCGAATTCTCGGCGGTACCACCCTTGTTAACATCCTGTGAATTTCCGATGTTCTCTCATGACCCGTAACGTGAGTCTGCGCGCCGCATCTTCATGCGGAGGCTCCAAGGCCGGTTCCAGGTATCTGCTGTAAGGACTTCCACCCGTATGTCCTCTCTCTGTGACAGCTTCCTTCTGTACTAATCCTCTTCTTCGCCC